>CALMJG010000212.1 GCA_937864195.1 uncultured Novosphingobium sp. | reverse complement strand
TATTCGATCATGGGGCTGGTCCGGCCGGATTCGGGCCGCATCCTGATGGACGGGGTCGATGTCACCAACCTGCCGATGTACCGGCGGGCGATCCTGGGGCTGGGCTACCTGCCTCAGGAAACCTCGATCTTCCGGGGCATGACGGTTGAACAGAACATCAACTGCGTGCTCGAACTGGTCGAACCGGACAAGGAAGTCCGCGCGCAGGAGCTGGAGCGCCTGCTGGATGAATTCAGCCTCACCCGGCTGCGGTCCAGCGCCGCCATGGCCCTGTCGGGCGGCGAACGCCGCCGCTGCGAGATCGCCCGCGCGCTGGCTGCGAAGCCCTCGATCATGCTGCTGGACGAACCCTTCGCGGGCATCGACCCGCTCTCCATCGCCGACATCCGCCATCTGGTGATCGACCTCAAGCAGCGCGGCATCGGCGTGCTGATCACCGATCACAACGTGCGCGAGACGCTGGATATCGTCGACCGCGCCTGCATCATCTATGGCGGGCAGGTGCTGTTCGCCGGCAGCCCGGAAGCGCTGGTCGCGGACGAGAACGTGCGCCGCCTCTATCTCGGCGAAGGCTTTACGCTCTGAGCCGGATCTGAACGATGGCGCTGGGGCCTCGCCTCGACTTACGGCAGAGCCAGTCGCTGGTGATGACGCCGCAGCTGCAGCAGGCGATCAAGCTGCTGGCGCTGTCGAACCTCGAGATCGAAACCTTCATCGGCGAGGCGCTGGACAGCAACCCGCTGCTGGAAATCGGCGACACCGCCCCCGCGCCGGTCGAGACGGTGGACGAAGCGCCGGACCTGCGCCGCACCACGCTGGAAAGCTCGCCGGTCGACCAGCTGGTCTCCGAAGGTCGCGCCGAGGATGACCGTCCGCTCGACATCGACCTGTCCGCGCTCGACCGCGACCGCGATACCGGCGACTGGAGCGCCGACCTGCGCCTCGGCGGGGGCGAGGACGGCCCCGGGATCGACGAGCGCGCGGGTGAGGCGCCGACGCTCGCCGAGCATCTCCATGCCCAGATCGGCGCGGCGGCGCGCGATCCGCGGCTGGCCTTCATCGCCCGCCATATTGCCGGGCTGCTGGACGAGGCTGGCTACCTCACCGTGCCGCTGCGCGAGGTGGCCGACGAACTGGGCGCGCCGCTGGCCGAGGTCGAAGCCGCGCTGGCGCTGGTCCAGTTGCTCGATCCCACCGGGGTGGGCGCGCGCAGCCTGTCGGAATGCCTGGCGCTGCAGGCGAGGGAAGCGGATCGCTATGACCCCTGCATGGCCCGGCTGCTCGACAATCTGGAGCTGCTGGGGCGCGGCGAACTCGCGCGATTGAAGCGGATGTGCGGGGTCGACGACGAGGATTTCGCCGACATGCTGGCCGAACTGCGCGGCTATGATCCCAAACCCGGCCTGCGCTTTGCCAGCGGCGGGGGCGAGCCGGTGGTGCCCGACATCCTGATCACCGCGAGCGCCGACGGCGGCTGGGATCTGGCGCTCAACCAGGCGACCCTGCCGCGCCTGATCGTCAACCGCAGTTACTATGTCGAAATGCGCGGGGCGGCGGGCGACAAGGCGGCGCGCGGCTGGCTGTCGGAAAAGCTGGCTGACGCGAACTGGCTGGTGAAAGCGCTCGACCAGCGGGCCAAGACCATCCTGAAAGTGGCCGCCGAAATCGTGAAGCAGCAGGACGGGTTCTTCCGTCACGGCGTGTCCGCACTGCGCCCGCTGACCCTGCGCGCCGTGGCCGAGGCGATCGCGATGCACGAATCGACCGTCAGCCGCGTGACGTCCAACAAGTACCTCCACTGCGAACGCGGGACGTTCGAGCTGAAATACTTCTTCACCTCGGGCGTCGGCGCGGTCGATGGCGAGGGCGGGGCTTCCGCCGAGGCGGTCAAGGCCGCGATCAAGCAGCTGATCGACGCCGAAGACCCCAAGGCGATCCTGTCGGACGACACCCTGGTCGACCTGCTGAAGGAGCGCGGATACGATCTGGCGCGGCGCACCGTGGCCAAATACCGCGAGGCGATCGGCCTTGGCTCGTCGATCCAGCGGCGGCGGCAGAAGAAGCTGGCCGGAATGCGCTGAGCCGGATTGACTCGCTGGTCGGACGCGCGGCACCTTGCCGACAGGGCAGAGGGGGCAGGCAATGAGCGCATGGCTGATCTGGGGTGCCGCGCTGGCGCTCTATGGCGCGTTCAGGTTGTGGTACGACAATTGGCGCGGCCCGCTGACGAAAGCTGAAATCGATGCCTTTTTCGAAACCGTCGCGGGCCAGTATGGCGAGGGCACCAACGACCCCGCCGCGCTGCGCGCCTTTCTGGAGGCGGACGACGGCCGCGAATTCGTGATGCTCAACCTGGTCAAGATCGCGCCCGGCACGGTCAGCGATCCGCAGACCGGGGAGCCGGTCCCCGGCGAGGCGATGATGCGGCGCTATTCCGATCCCTTCGTGCGCCGCCTGATTGCGCGCGGCGGCCATCCCGGCATGGTCGGGCGCAAGGTCGGGCCTTACGTGGACGCGTGGCGGGTCGAGCCCGATCCCGGCTGGTCGATCTTCGGCCTGATGCGCTACCGCAGCCGCCGCGACATGATCCGCATGGCTTCCGACCCGCTGTTCCGCGAGGTTCACCCCTACAAGCTGCTGGGCATCCCGACCACTTTCAGCTTCCCGACCCAGCGGCAGGTCTCGCTCTACGCCAGTCCGCGCCTGACGGTCGCGCTGGTGCTGGCACTGGGCGCGGCGCTGGTTCACCTGACCGCGCTGGGGGCCTGGGTGTAGGTCGCAAGAGCGCGCCACCGCGCGCGACCGGCTTTTTCTCATCGCTCCAGGACCGCGCTGTTACCCCGGATGAAGTCCGGGGCGACATTGGCAAGTGGTGGCAATGGCCCGCCGGATCAGCGCTTCCACCTTGCCGCCGCCGCGCGCGTCCATATACCTGCGGCGATGTGGCGAGCGCATTTCGTGGTGCTGGGGGACTTGCCCGCGCGGGAGAACCTGGCGCGGCTTGACGACGGCTATCAGCTGTTCCGCGAGAGCCGCACCGGGCTCCATTACCTGACAGCCTGGGCCTCGCCGCCGAGGCGGCGGCCGGACTTCGGCGGATTCCTCGAACGGGGGACCGGAAACCGGATCGATCTCGCGCCGCTGGAACGCCTGCTGGCCGGAGTTAGCCGCTTCGGCGCCGTGAAGCGGCACGAGGTGAGCTTGGACCTGATCCAGCGCGCAGCCAGCCTGTCGCGGCAGCTGGAGATGGCGGTGCTAGTCGCCGAAGTGACCGACGACGACTATGCGATGGCCGTCATGGCCGAGCGGGGTGTGCTGCGCTACCTGCGCTTCCGCACCGAGTTGCAGGACCAGGGCGCGGGCGCGACCCTGGCCGAGGTTACCTATGGTCCCGAAGCCGGCATCGGCATCGATGCCGCGCCGAACGACGCCATCCACGGTCTTGCCCAGCGGGCCATCCGCGATCTGTTCCGGGTCGAGGGCGTCGATCTGGACAAGTATTGCGAACAGCGCCCGCCCCGGAGCGCCGGTGATAGCTACGGCCTGTTCACCCGCCTCGGCGGCGCCCCACCGCGCCTGTCGCTGGCGGCTCGGCTGCTGGCGCCGCTGCGCTTTGCCGGGGCGTTCCTGACGATCCCCTTCATCCTTGCCGGCACGGTGCTGATCGCGCTGGTCTATTCCGGCAGGCCGGGACAGGGGCCGGCGCTGACCATTTGGCGCCTGTTCCTGCTCGGCTTCACCGCGCTAGCGGTGCCGGTAGCATTGCTGGTGCTGATCCTGCGGGGGCTGTTCGGATAGCTTCCGGACTGGCGGGCCTGGCGCCGAACCACAAGCCGGCCTGCCCCCAAAAGCAACGTCACTCCGAACAGCAACGTCACCCCGGACTTGATCCGGGGGCCAGCTTGTCGCGGCACGAGCGTCGGTTGCGTCCAGAAGCTGGACCCCGGATCAGGTCCGGGGTGATGGTAAGCGGGGCGGCTTGGCCTTGCGTGCGATGATCCCGTTGCCGCGCTGCATCAGCTCTCCTTTGACCTCCGGTTGAGAACTGGTCGAAGCTTCCTGATCAGGAATTCTTCAACCTCGTAGCGGCCCAGCGCCACCGGGCAAAAAGCAATCGAGCATCCACCAAGATAGTCAGACACGGCTTGGTCTTCATGGTCGTCGAAATAGCGCTTCTTTCCGTTTCGGGCTTGCAGGGTATAGCCCAGAATATCGCATCCCAGGTTGCGCCGCACTGCCGAGAAATAGGTCGTGCCGCTGTGCGTTTGATACCTGACGAAGATGTCCGAGCTTTCGCCGACATAGATGATCTGGCCATCGGGATCCTTGATCAGATAGATGCCAGCCGTGGCATCTGTCCGCCCGCTTCGCCAGGGTTGAAAGGATTGCTCGAGGCATAGGTCGGCACCGGCAGGAATCAGTTCGGCGGCTCGGTCCTGCAGGGCGTCCCAATTCGCGCAGCCTGCGGCCATGGCGGCAGGCTGGCGCTTTCCGAGCTGGAACCGGTTCAGTGAGGTGCCCAGGTTGACAATGCCGAAATCCTCGATCTCCTTGCGACCGATCCTGGTTTCGACAATCCTGAGTTGAAATTCTGTAATTTCAACCCCGCATTCCAAATTGATCTTCAAGTAATTCTTGTAAAATGTTGATCGTTTTTCGTCGAACTGGACTTTGATCCGGGCCGCAAGCGAGCTGGCCTCCCCGATGTAGAGCGGATTGCTGTCCCGAGAGATCAGGTAATTTCCGGGCCAAGCTTCGCGGACAGATGCCGGGCTGGCTGCAGGTGCCTGGAGCAGCCGGAAAATGCCTTCCGAGAGCAGGCTATCGCTCTTCGCCTGAACGGCGCGCCAGTCCCTCAAGCCTCCAGCTCCACATCCCAGTAGAGCCAGTCCCGCCATGTCTCATGCAGGTAGTTCGGCGGAAAGGCCCGCCCGCGTTCCTGCAAGTGCCAGCTGGTCGGGCGGATCGGTTTCAGCAGCAGCGGCATGCCCGCCTGTTCGGGAGTGCGGCCGCCCTTCCTGAGGTTGCAGGGCGCGCAGGCGGTGGTGACGTTTTCCCAGCTGGTCCGTCCGCCCAGCCGGCGCGGGGTGACGTGGTCGAAGGTCAGCTGGTGGGGGCTGCCGCAATACTGGCAGGTGAAGCGGTCGCGCAGGAACAGGTTGAAGCGGGTGAAGGCGGGAAACTCGTTCGGTTTCACATATTGGCGCAGCGCGATCACGCTGGGGATCGGCATGCTCCAGCTGGGCGAGTGGACCTCGCGCGCATAGCTGGCGACGATATCGACCCGTTCCAGGAACACCGCCTTGATCGCGGTCTGCCACGGCCAGAGGCTGAGCGGATAGTAGCTGAGCGGGGTATAATCCGCGTTCAGCACCAGCGCGGGGCAATCGGACAGACTGCGGGAGGGGTCCTCCCCGGCGCTGCGGAACCGGGCCGCGCGCTCGATCAGCTCCGCCTTGAGCATGGCCTCTTCTGACAAGGCAAGATGACGGTTCGATGACCCGGCATGCAGCACAGTCAACATGGCTCGGGGCCTGCCGTCAAGACTTGCGCCGCCGTGCAATCCACAGGAAGAGCGGGGGATGACCGTCACCCGCTTCGCCCCCAGCCCCAACGGGCTGCTCCACCTCGGCCATGCTTACGCCGCCGTGGTCGCGCATGACCTGGCGCGCGGGCGGGGCGGGCGGTTCCTGCTGCGGATCGAGGACATCGACGGAACCCGCAGCCGCGCCGGACTGGTGCCGGAAATCCTCGCCGATCTCGAATGGCTGGGCCTGTCGTGGGATGGGCCGGTCGTGTTCCAGTCGCGGCGCCTCGCCAGCTATGCCGGGGCGGGCGAGCGGCTGAAGGCGATGGGCCTGCTCTATCCGTGCCGCTGCACCCGCGCCGAAGTGCTGGCCGCCGCGCGCGGGGTGGGGCCGGACGGGCCGGTCTATCCCGGCACCTGCCGGGGCCGCGATGTCGATCCGGACGGCGCGGCCTGGCGGCTCGACATGGCACGCGCGGCGGACCTCGCCGGGCCGCTGGAATGGACGGACGAGCTGGCCGGCGTCCAGCGCGCGGAGCCGGAGCGGTTCGGCGATGTCGTGCTGCTGCGCAAGGAGGCCCCGGCCAGCTACCACCTTGCCGCCACGCTCGACGATGCGGCGGACGGGGTAACGCTGGTCACGCGCGGGGCCGACCTGTTCGCCGCCAGCCATGTCCACCGCCTGCTCCAGGCGCTGCTCGGCCTGCCGGTGCCGGTCTGGCACCACCACGCGCTGCTGGTGGAAGCGGACGGGCGCAAGCTCGCCAAGCGGCGCGGCTCTCCGGCGCTGGCCGACCTGCGCCGGGCGGGGCAGGATGGACGTACTTTGGGGCAGGCGCTGCGCCAGGCGCGCTTCCCCGCTGGCCTTTCGCTCTCTGCCGGAGTAGAAGCCGGGGCATGACCTACTTCCTGATCCTCGTCCTGCTCGTGATGATGGGCGGCGTTATTTACAGCCTGGTGCGCGGCATCGCGGCTTTCCTGCAATCCACCCGCGAAGACCTGGAAAGCGACCGTACCGGCCCCAGCGCCATGCAGCTGAGGCAGAACAAGATGATGTTCAACCGCATCCTGTTCCAGGCCGCCGCCGTGGTGGTGGTCGCGGTGATGCTGTTCGCAGCCAAGGGCTGACACGCACTTGGTCAAGCTGAACAAGATCTACACCCGCACCGGCGATGACGGGACGACGGGGCTGGTCGACGGCACGCGCCGCGCCAAGCACGATGCCCGCATGGAAGCGATCGGCGCGGTGGACGAGGCGAACAGCGCGATCGGCCTCGCGGTCGTCGCGCTGGAAGGCGGCCCGCACGCGGCGGTGCTGACCCGCATTCAGAACGACCTGTTCGATCTGGGCGCCGACCTCGCCACGCCGGGCGAGGATTTCGCGCCGTCCGAAATGGTGCTGCGGATCGTGCCGGCCCAGGCCGAATGGCTGGAAGGGCGGATCGACGCGCTGAACGAAAGCCTCCCCCCGCTGACCAGCTTCATCCTGCCGGGCGGGAGCGAGGCCGCCGCCCGCGTCCACGTCGCCCGCGCCGGGGTGCGCCGCGCCGAACGCTGCATGACCGCGCTGGCGGCGGCGGAGCCGGTCAACCCGGCGGCGCTGGCCTATGTCAACCGCCTGTCCGATTTCCTGTTCGTCCTTGCCCGCGCGGTCAACGCCGCCGCGCAAGGGGACGTGCTGTGGGTGCCCGGGCAGAATCGCT
>CALMJG010000211.1 GCA_937864195.1 uncultured Novosphingobium sp. | reverse complement strand
GGGACCGAGCGCCAGTTCGTCGCGGAGAAGCTGGCCGAGCGCAACGAGCGCCACAAGCGGCTGGGCGACAGCCGCTATGTCGTCGAACCCAACGTGAAGGAAGGCAAGGGGGGGCTGCGCGACCTTCACACGCTCTACTGGATCGGCAAGTATATCCACCACGTCCGCGACGTGTCGGAACTGGTCGATACCGGTCTGCTGACGGGGAGCGAGTACCGCGCCTTTCGCCGCGCCGAGAACTTCTTCTGGGCGGTGCGCTGCCACCTCCACACCATCACCGGCCGCGCCGAAGACCGGCTGACTTTCGATCTCCAGCGCGAGGTCGCGGCGCGGATGCAGTTCGCCGACCGCCCCGGCAAGAGCGCGGTCGAGCGGTTCATGCAGTACTTCTTCCTCCAGGCGAAGCGGGTGGGCCACCTGACCGGGTTGTTCCTGGCCCAGCTGGACGACCAGTTCGCCATGAAGCAGCCCAAGGGGCTGCTCGCCGGTTTCCGTGCGCGGCGGCGGATGCTGCGCGGCTATCCGGTGTTCGGCGGCAAGATCAACGTGCCCGGCGAACAGTGGTTTGCCGAAGACCCGGTCCGCCTGATCGAGATCTTCGCCCTGGCCGACAGCAACGGGCTGGAACTCCACCCCGAGGCGATGCGCCTGGCGGTGCGCGATGCGCGGCTGATCGATCCCTTTCGGAGCGATCCCCGCGCCAATGCGCTGTTCATGGACCTGCTGACCAGCCGGAACGATCCCGAGAACGGGCTGCGCTGGCTGAACGAAGCGGGGGTATTCGGCCGCTTCATGCCTGATTTCGGCCGGGTCAACGCGCAGATGCAGTTCGACATGTACCACCACTACACGGTCGACGAGCATACCATCCGCGCGATCGGCCTGATGGCCCGGATCGAGCGCGGCGAGATGAAGCAGGACCATCCGCTGGCGACCGCGATCATCCACAAGGTGGTCAACCGCCGCGCGCTCTATGTCGCGATCCTGCTGCACGACATCGCCAAGGGCCGACGCGGCGACCATTCGGTGCTGGGCGCCGAAGTGGCGCTGAAGCTTGGTCCGCGCCTGGGGCTGGACGACAAGGAGACGGAGATCGTCTCGTGGCTGGTACGCAACCACCTGCTGATGAGCGCGGTAGCCTTCAAACGCGACCTGGCGGACTGGAAGACGATCACCGACTTCGTCGCCCAGGTCCAGGCGATCGAGCGGCTGCGGCTGCTCGCCATGCTGACCATCGTCGATATCCGCGCGGTCGGCCCCGGCGTGTGGAACAGCTGGAAGCGCCAGCTGATCGCCGAGCTTTACGAAGCGGCGGAAGAGCGGCTGCGGCTTGGCCACGTCCAGCACCGGCGCGAACAGCGCATCGCCGCCAAGCAGGCCGCCGTTGCCGAGCGGCTGGGCGAGCGCCGCGACCTGGTCGGAACACTGGGCAGGCAATTGTCCGATGCCTACTGGATCGCGGAGCCGGACGATATCATCGCGATGAACCTGATCCAGTTCGACGCGGCGCGTGGCAAGGCGCTCGACGTTCACACCGAATACTATGCCGCGCGCGGCGCCACGCTGGTGACGGTGATCGCGGCCGACCATCCGGGGCTGTTCTACCGTATCGCCGGGGGCATCCACCTGGCGGGCGGCAACATCATCGACGCGCGCATCCACACCGCGAAGAACGGCATGGCGGTCGACAATTTCCTCGTGCAGGACCCGCTCGGCCGGCCCTTCTCCGAAGACAGCCAGCTCGCCCGGATCAGGACGATGATCGACGATGCCCTGGCCAACCGGGTCAAGCTGGTGCCGCAACTGGCCGCTCGCCCGCTGGCCCGGCCGCGCGCCGACGCCTTCGAGGTCCGCCCGCGCGTGGAGTTCGACAACGCGGCCTCCAACCGCTTCACCGTGATCGAAGTCAACGCGCGCGACCGCCCCGCACTGCTCAACCGCCTCGCCCGCGCGCTGTTCGAGGCGAAGCTGATGGTCCATTCCGCCCACATCGCGACATACGGCGAACGCGCGGCGGATACCTTCTATGTCACCGACCTGCTGGGCGAGAAGATCGATTCCGCCCAGCGCCAGAAGGCGGTGGAGAAGCGCCTGCTCGAAGCGGCGGGCGAGGAGACGGTGGAAGTCGCGGCGGCGTAGTTCGCCGCACAGCAGTTACGGTGATGTGAATTTCACTGTTTCGTCATTGCGAGCGTAGCGAAGCAATCCAGGAGCGTTTTACGCGGCCCTGGATTGCTTCGTCGCTACGCTCCTCGCAATGACGACGGTCTTGGCAGAAGCCTTACCCGATCAGCGCTTCGGCGATCTGCACCGCGTTGAGCGCCGCGCCCTTGCGCAGGTTGTCGCCCACCACGAACAGCGCGAGGCCATGCTCGACCGTCGGGTCGACGCGGACGCGGCCGACGAAGACCGGGTCCTTGCCGGTCGCTTCCAGCGGGTTCGGCACGGCGGTGACGACCACGCCCGGTGCCCGGCCCAGCAGTTCCAGCGCGCGGGCCGGGCTGATCGGGCGTTCGAATTCCGCATTGATCGACATCGAGTGACCGGTGAACACCGGCACGCGTACGCAGGTGCCCGACACAGGCAGGCCGGGGATGTTCAGGATCTTGCGGCTTTCGTCGCGCAGCTTCAGCTCTTCCTCGGTGTAGTCGTCCTCTCCCAGCACGTAGTTGAGCGGCACCACGTTGTGCGCCATCGGCACGGCCCACTTCTCGGCCTCGGGCAGCAGGTCGTCATGCCCGCCCTGCGCCAGTTCGCGCGCCTTGTCGCCCACGTGGGCCAGCTGGTTCGCCAGGATGTCGATCCCGGCAATGCCCGCACCGGACACGGCCTGGTAGGTCGAGACGGTCAGGCGCTTGAGCCCGGCTTCATCGTGAAGCGGCTTGAGCGCCGGCATGGCGGCCATGGTGGTGCAATTGGGGTTGGCGACGATCCCCTTGGGCAGATCGGCCAGCGCGTCCGGGTTCACTTCGGCAACCACCAGTGGAACTTCCGGGTCCGAACGCCAGGCCGAGCTGTTGTCGATCACCACCGCGCCGGCGGCGGCAACCTTGGGAGCGATTTCCTTCGAGGTGGAGCCGCCGGCCGAGAACAGCACGACATCAAGACCGGAATAGTCCGCCGTCGCCGCGTCCTCGATCGTCACGCCGTCGACGACCTTGCCGGCCGAGCGCGCCGAGGCGAACAGGCGCAGGCTGGCGATCGGGAAATTCCGTTCGGCCAGGATCTCGCGGATCATCGAGCCGACCAGGCCAGTAGCGCCGACGATGCCGACGTTGAGCTGCTGCCCGGGGGCGAAACGCTGTGTCATCTCTTGCTTCTCCTCAATTCAGGTGGAGCAGCGCGAGGGTGATATTCCTGAAGTGGAAGCCCCGCCTGCTCGTGCGGGGCGGGTTGTCCTGGGTGTCAGACCAGACGCACAACCACAGCCGCCGCGCGAAACGCGGTCGGTTTGATGGTAATAATGGTCTGGGCCATGCAGGACATGGGCCGGGCCTCTAGCCACGGGCGCGCGCAATGTAAACCGTGTTTCGGCCCGGCGCTGCGAAATTTCCTTACCTGGCCTGCTTTGCGGTGAATTGATCAAAGGCTTCAACGGCCTGTGCGGCATACATCAGGCTGGGACCGGCCCCCATGTAGATGGCCAGGCCCATCGTCTCCATGATCTCCTCGCGCGTCGCGCCGTGCTGCAGCGCGGCCTTCGCGTGGAACGCGATGCAGCCATCGCAGCGGATCGCCACCGCGATCCCGATGGCGAGCAGTTCCTTGGTCTTGCTGTCGAGCGCGCCCTCTGCGGTCGCGGCAGCAGCCATGGCGGAGAAGCTTTTCATCACCTCGGGCGAGCCGAGCCGCACTTCCTTGATCGCGGCGGAAAGTTCGCTCGCCATGGCGGGCCAGTCCTTGTGCACAGGCCGTCTCCTTTCAGGCGCTGAGCGATTCGATCCGGCGCGCGACAAGCCACGACACCGGGAACGACAGCGCCATGCCCAGCGCTGCCGCAAGCGCGATCGGCTTCCATCCCGGCAGGGCCATGGTCAGCACCGCAGTTACCCCGACCCCCATCAGCGCGGTCGAGATGATCGCGTGAAGAATCCACATCAGCCGACTCATTCTGCCCTCCTGCTTCAAAATATGAGGCAGTCCTAATAAATCTCGCCCGCGAGTCCTTGATCGCCGTCAATCCCGCACCAGATCAAACCCATGACCCTGCCCGATCCTGCTCTGCCTGATCCTGCTCTG
>CALMJG010000210.1 GCA_937864195.1 uncultured Novosphingobium sp. | reverse complement strand
GCCCGCGCGGCGGCGGCGGATGGTCAGCGCATCGGGTTCGACATATTCAAGCCCGGTCGGCTCCTGCTCAAGTGACGTCTTGCCTGCCTGTCGCGTCATGTCCGTCAACGCCTTGACGGGGCGCAAGGTTCCCCTTTTCCGCCGCGCGCGGATGAAGCAACGCGCCGACCGCGCTGGCCAGATCCTCGAGCAGGTAGGGTTTGACCAGCACCGGCAGGCCGCCGTTCTCGGGCCGGTTCTGCTCATAGCCGGTGGTCAGCAGCACGGCGAGGCCCGGATGCAGCTGCCGCGCCGCATCGGCAAGGTCGCGTCCGTTCATTCCCGGCATGGCGATATCGGTGATCATCAGCGCGATCGAGTGGTCCGCTTCGAGCATGGCCAGCGCCTCGTCCCCGCTGCCGGCGGCGATCACCTGGTAGCCGAGCGTTTCGAGCGAGACCTTGAGCGAGTGCCGCACCAGCGCTTCGTCCTCGACCAGCAGCACGGTTTCCCCGCCGCCGATCTGGCATTGCGGTGCCTCGCGCTGCAGGGCGCAGGGCTGGGCCGCGGCAAAGGCGGGGAGCAGCAGGGTGACGGTCGTGCCCTCGCCCGGCTGCGAGCGCAGCTCAACCTCGCCGCCGGACTGGGCGACGAAGCCGTGGACCTGGCTGAGCCCCAGGCCGGTGCCCTTGCCCGGTTCCTTGGTGGTGAAGAACGGTTCGAACGCGTGGTTCAGCTGGTCCGGCGTCATGCCCGTGCCGGTATCGGCTACCGAGATCTTGATGCGTTCCCCCTGGCGCCGGGTCGCGATGGTGATCCGGCCGCCATCAGGCATGGCATCGCGGGCGTTGACCGCCAGGTTGACCAGCGCGCTTTCAAGCTGGGTCACGTCCACTTCGGTCCAGCCCGCTGCGGGATCGAGGTCCAGATCGACAGTGATCTTGCCGCTCAGCGTGCGCTCGAGCAGTTCGCAGGTCTTCTCGATCTGCGGGTTGATCTCGACATGGCAGGGCCGCAGCGATTGCTGCCGGGCAAAGGCGAGCAGCCGCGCCGTCAGGCCGGCGGCGCGCGCGGCGCCTTCCAGGGCGTTGGCGATCAGCGGGCCGATGGCCTGCCGCGCCGGGCCGCGCAATTTCAGCCGCGCCGCTTCCAGCGATCCGGTGATCACTGCCAGCATGTTGTTGAAGTCATGGGCGATCCCGCCGGTCAGCTGACCCAGCGATTCGATCCGCTGCATCTGGCGCACCGTCTCCTCGGCTGCCTCGCGCTCGACCATTTCGCGCTGGACCGAACGGAGCGCGGTTTCGAGTTCGCGGGTGCGCTGGGCGACGCGGTGCTCAAGCTCCGCCTCGCGGCTGCGCACGTCGGTAATGTCGCTGGCCACGCCGATCACCCCGCCGATCTCGCCGTCGGTCATCCAGGGGATCTTGCGCGTCTGGTACAGCCGCCGCTTGCCCTCGACGTTGAGGTGGACTTCGACCAGCCGCTCTTCGCCCCGCTGGATGGCCGCGACATGGGCATCGGCCAGTCGGGCCGCTTCCTGGGGGTCGCTGGCCGGGGGCAGGGGCACGCCGGTCAGGGCGGGCAGGGGGGTGGAGATCACCTCGCGGAAACGGCGGTTGGCGAACATCACCCGGCCGCGCCGATCCTTGACGAAGATCGCGTCGGGGTTCGAATCGATGATGGATTGCAGCAGCTTGCGACCCTGGGCCAGGATCAGGTTGCTTTCGGCCAGCAGGCGCTGTTCGCGCACTTCGCGGCGTGCCTGGTAGAGGCCCCACAGCGCCAGCCCGCAGAGCAGGCAGAGCACCAGCGAAAAGGACGTCAGCAGCGTGCGCCACTGGCCGGCGAGCATCTGGGTGCGGCGGGCCAGGGCTTGCTGGATGCCCAGCGCCGCCTGTTCCGATGCCTGCAAGTGTTCCAGTTCGCTCGTCAGGTCATCCATTGCCTGCCGCCCGCCCCGCAAGCCCGAGAGCAGCGGTTCGCCAGCTGGCGAAGCGACGCGCGGCATGGCGACGGTCTTGTCCAGCCAGCGCAGCCTGCGGTCGGCGAGATCCTCGATCCGCCCGATCCGCTCGGCCTCGCTGCTGTCCGGGGCGTACAGCAGCCGAAGCCGGGAGATCGCCGCAGGCAAGCGGCGCCGCCCGTCCTCGAAGCGCTGCCTGAAGTCCGCATCGCCGGTCAGCAGGTAGCCACGCTGGCCGCTTTCCGCATCAAGGATCGCGTTTTCGACTGCGTTGGAGGCCAGCAGCACGGACATGGCCCGCGCCTCGCTGCGGCGGGCAGCCTCGCGCGTCAGATCCGCCTCGCGTGCGCTGAAGCTGAGCCATCCCAGGATCGCCACCAGCAGGATGGCTGCCGCCAGAGTGAAAACGGATTTGCGCGATTGATCTTGGGGCAGGCCGACGCTTGCGCGGGGTGCGTTCATTCACCCTCCTAATCGAGGCCCCGCGTGGATCAGCATAGGCTCATTCAATCCCGGTGCAATGACTTAATGAAGGGCACGTGCTGGAATCGGATTAGATATCGGGAAGGGACTGCCGCGCTTGGCCCCATCCCTTGAGCACGGCGGACTGCGCGCGGCCGGTCAGCAGCCCCGCATCCCGCAGGGTGAAGGCCGCCGGCCCCGCGATCTCGTCCAGTTCGGCCCAGGCGACCGGCGCCGCGACAGGCGCCCCGGCACGCGCCCGCACCGAGTAGGGAGCGACCGCAGTCGACCCGCGCTGGTTGCGCAGCCAGTCAATGAAGATCCGGCCCTTGCGCTTCGCCTTCGACATGGTGGCGACGAAGCGTTCGCTCTCCGCCTCGGCCAGCGCGCGGGCGAAACGCTCGGCGAAGTCCGCGACCGCTGGCCACCGCGCATCGGGAACCAGCGGCACGATCACGTGGATGCCCTTGCCGCCGGACAGCATCGCGAAGCTGGTGAGGCCGATGTCGGCCAAGTGGCGATTCAGCGCGTGAGCCGCCTTGCGCACCTCGTCGAAGGTGATCGCCTCGTCCGGGTCGAGGTCGAACACCACCCGGTCGGGCGCTTCAAGGTGCTGCGCGCGGCTGCCCCAGCCGTGGAACTCGATCGTTCCCATCTGGACGCATTCCAGCAGTCCTGCCGCGTCATCGACGCACAGGTAGTCTTCGGTGGTGCCGTCCTTCTCCTCGATCGCGACCGTGCCGATCCCGCGGCCAAGGCTGCGGGAGTGGTGCTTCTGGAAGAAGCACTTGCCGCCGATCCCGTCAGGGCAGCGCACCAGGCTGAGCGGCCGGCCGGCAAGGGTTGCCAGCATCAGCGGCGCCATTTGCCGGTAATAGTCGGCAAGCTCGCCCTTGGTGATCCCGTCGTCGGGGAAGACGACCCGCTCGGGATGGGTGATCTGCACGGGCTTCTCCTCGGCAAGCGGGACGGCCTGTTCCAGCCGCACCTTGTCCGCGCCCTTGTCATCGCGCAAGCCGATGAAGCTGGCGTGGCGGACCACGCCGGACGGGGTGAACTCGGCAAAGGCGACTTCCGCGACCAGCTCCGGCGCGATCCAGTGCGCGCCGCGGTGGGCCGATCTGGGAACCTCTGCGGCGGGAGCATCGGCGGCCAGCGGCTCCATCCGCGCCATCAACCGATCCATCGCCGCGCCGTCAAAGCCGGTGCCGACCTTGCCGGCATAGCGCAGTTCGCCCTCCTGCCTCAGTCCCAGCAGCAGGGCGGCGAAGCCCCGGCCGCTCACGGCGGAGCTGGTCCAGCCCAGCACCACGAATTCCTGCCGGGCGATGCATTTGCACTTCAGCCAGGCCCGGCTGCGCCCGGCGCGATAGGGGGCATCGGCGCGTTTGGAGACGACCCCTTCCAGCTGCGCCCCGCACAGCGCGCGCAGCAGTTCGGCGCCCGATCCCAGCACATGCTCGGCATAGTGAAGCGGCGGCGGGCCGCCCTGGGCCAGCAGCTGCAGGCGCTCCTTGCGTTCGATCTGGGGCAGGGCGCGCAGGTCCTCGCCGCCCTGGCGCAGCAGGTCGAACGCGAAATAGCGCAGCGCGGACTGGTCGCCGCCGATGCTGTCCTGCAGCGCCGCGAAGTCGGGAATGCCATCGGCACCGAGCGCGACGATCTCGCCGTCGATCAACGCTTCGTCCACGTCCAGCGCGGCGCCGGCGGCGGCGATGGCGGGGAACCGGTCGCTCCAGTCGAGCCCGCTGCGGGTAAAGACCCGGGCTTCGCCCCCGCCGATCGCAAGGAGTGTGCGGTAGCCGTCGTACTTGGTTTCGTGCAGCCAGCCGGTGCCGGTCGGCACTGAATCGACCAGGGTGGCGAGCTGGACGGGCTGGAACGCGGGCGGGGCGGATCGCTTGCGACTGGCGCGCCGCCCGGCGCGCGGCTTGGCTCCGGCGGCGATTTCCTGCATGGTCCGCCCGGTGGTGACCGAAGTCAGCCCGCGTTCGACCAGGCTGTCCGGCGCGCCGGCGTGGGCGTCATCGAGCTTGCGCAGCAGCCAGTTCTCGCGCTTTTCGCGGGCGCGCGGCTTCAGGCGGATCAGCAGCCATTCGCCCTTCATCCGCTGGCCGTGCAGCACGAAGTGGAGGTGGCCCTTCTCTAGGTCTGAGGCGTGCTTGCCGGCCACGGGCTCCCACGTGCCCTGGTCCCACAGCATGACCGTGCCGCCGCCGTATTCGCTTTCGGGAATGATGCCCTCGAAGTCGGCGTAGTCCAGCGGGTGGTCCTCGGTCCTGACGGCAAGGCGCTTGTCGTCCGGGTCAGGGCTTGGCCCGCGCGTCACGGCCCAGCTCTTCAGCACGCCATCGAGCTCCAGCCGGAAGTCCCAGTGCAGGCGGGTGGCGTCATGCTTCTGGACGATGAAGCGCGCCGCACCGGCCCTGCTCCCGCCCTTGCTCCCGGTGTTGCGCGCCGCCTTGCCGGAAGGTTCGGGCGTGCGCGCGAAATCGCGCCTGGCTTGATAGTCCTTCAGCGCCGCCGGCGAGCGGGCCATGGCTCAGCGCTTCTTCGCGGCGCGGCGGGGCGGGGCCTTGGCGGCACCGCGCCGCTCGGGCTTTTCGAGCGACTGCTTGAGCGCCGCCATCAGGTCCACCACGTTCGATCCGGCCGGTGCCGCGCGCTCCTCGTCCTCGGCCACGACCTTGCGGCCGTGCGCCTTGAGCTTGCGCTCGACCAGATCGCGCAGCGCCTCGGCATAGTGGTCATGGAAGCGGGCAGGATCGAATCCCCCGCTCTTGCGCGCGATCAGCGATTCGGCGAGGTCCAGCAGTTCGGGGTCCGGGGCGGTGTCGGGAATGTCGCGGAAATAGCCCTGCGCCCTGGTCAGTTCATCAGCATAGCGCAGCGTCTGCATCACCAGTCCGCGCCCGCAGGGCATCACGGCGACCACGTTCTCGCGCCCCCGCATCGCCAGCTGGCCGATCCCGGTCCGGCGGGTTTCGCGCAGCGCATCGCGCAGCACCACGAAGGCCTCCACCGCCAGGTCGTCGGCCGGAACCACGTAGTAGGGCTTCTCGAACCAGGTCGCATCGATCGCATCGGCATCGACGAACAGCGCCAGTTCCAGCGTCTTGCGCGATTCCAGGCGCACCGCCTCCAGTTCGTCGTCCCCCAGCAGCACGTACTGGCCGCGTTCGTATTCGTATCCGCGGATGATTTCCTCGGGATCGACCGGGCCGATCCCGGTCACCGCTTTCAGGTAGTGGATCGGCTTGCCCGAGGGTTCGTGGATCTGCCGGAACGAAGTGGCCGACCCGCTGCGGGTTGCCGAATAGACTTCGACCGGGATCGAGACGAGCGCCAGGCGGATCTGGCCTTTCCAATAGGGGCGCGCGGGCAAGGGCTTCTCCTTGGATTGTCCCGGCTCAAACCGGCGGCCGCTGCCGCGGTTCCCGTAACAGGCGCCATCCGGGGAACCGATCCGGTGCGCTTCCGGTTTGGCCCTTGTTCCAACAAGAGAAAGGAGCAGACTATGCGATCCCTGATCATGGGTAGCCTGGTGCTGGCCATGGCGACTCCGCTCGCCTCGGGCTGCGCACGCGGCTATGACGACAACTACCGCTACGCCAGCGACTATCGGGACTGGCAGCGCTATGACTACGACCGGCCGGACCCCCGCTACGGCTATTACGATCCTTACGATTACTACCGCGACGGGCGTTATTACCGCGAGCGGCGGCTTGGTTACAACGACCGGATCTATCGCGGTCAGGACGGACGCTATTACTGCCGCCGCAGCGATGGGACCACGGGCCTGATCGTCGGCGCGGCGGCTGGGGCGCTGCTGGGCGATGCGATCGCGCCGCGCGGTTCGCGCACCATCGGCGCGCTGATCGGCGGCGCGCTGGGCGGGGCCATCGGCCATGAAGTGGAAAGCGGCGGCCTGCGCTGCCGCTGATCTGGCAGGGGGCAGGGAAAGGCGCGCGGAGCCGGGGTTCCGCGCGCCTTTCCTGTTGGCTCAGGCCTTCGGGCGATCAGTGGCGGTTGTCCCAGCCGCGCCGGGCGGCTTCGGAATGGCCGCGCGAATCGCCATACCACCCGCTCCGGCGGCTAGGCTCATCGTCTTCGCGCCCCCGGCTCGTGCTGCTGCGGCTGCGCCCATGGCGGGCATCGTCGTCATCGCTGCGGCTCCGGCGCTCGTCGTCGCGGTTTTCCCACCCGCGCCGCGCCGCTTCGGAATGGCCCCGGCCATCGCCGAACCAGCCGCCCCGGCCTTCGTCGTCACCGCGTCCGCCGCGTCCGCG
>CALMJG010000209.1 GCA_937864195.1 uncultured Novosphingobium sp. | reverse complement strand
GCGCCCGGTCACGAAAGCGTCGCGGGCTGGGTGATCGCTGCCATGGGCGCAGGCCATGTTCCCGCCGCGCTCGTCGCGGACCTTGAGCGCATCGCGCGCCGGGTGCCGGTAGTGCTCGCCTCGCGCACGGACGGCGGCAGCGTCTGCACCTCGACCTATGGCTATCCCGGCGCGGAAATCGACCTGCTGGGGCGCGGCCTGCTGCATGGCGGCGCGCTCTCGCCGCTGAAGGCCCGCGTCGCCCTGACCCTCCTGCTGATGGCGGGGACCGGCGATTGCCGCGCCCGCCTTGCCGAAATCGTTGCCGCAGTCTGACCTGACGGCCCCACAGAAGGAACCCACAATGACCGAAGTGTTTCAAGCCGGACTGCTGAATGGCAAGCGCGCTTTCATCTCCGGGGGATCGAGCGGGATCAACCTCGCCATCGCCGCGCGGCTCGCCTCGCTGGGGGCCGAAGTCGGCATCTTCAGCCGCTCGCGCGACAAGATCGACGCCGCGCTCGCCCAGCTGCGCGAGGACGGCGCGGATGCCGAGGGCTACACGGGTGACGTGCGCAATTACGAAGATGTCGCCGCTGCGTTCGGCGCCTTCGCCGCAGCCGGTGGAGGGATCGACTTCGTCGTCTCCGGCGCGGCGGGCAATTTCGTCGCCCCCGCGCTGGGGATGTCGCCCAACGCCTTCCGCACGGTCGTCGATATCGACCTGATCGGCACCTATCACGTCATGCGCGCCAGCTTCGAGCACCTTCGCCGCCCCGGCGCCTCGCTGATCAACATTTCCGCCGTGCAATCGAGCCAGGCGATTCCGTTCCAGTCCCACGTCTGCTCGGCCAAGGCCGGGATCGACATGCTGACCAAGGCGCTGGCCGTGGAATGGGGGCCGCAGGGCGTGCGGGTCAACGCGATCCTGCCCGGCCCGATCGGCGAGACCGAGGGCATGGCCCGCCTCGCCTCGACCCCCGAAATGCACGACAGGATCACCCGCGCGATCCCGTTGCAACGCTTTGGCACCAAGGCGGAGGTCGCCAATCTTGCTGCCTTCCTGTGCTCGGACGCGGCTTCCTACATCAGCGGTGCGATCCTGACCTGCGACGGCGGGCAACTCGCCGGAAATCCGCTGGGCGTGGTCGGCTGAACCGCCAATCCGCTGAACCAACACCAAGACCCAGGGAAACCACGATGACCGAGAGCCCCATGCCCAACGACCTGTCCGCCTACTGGCTGCCCTTCACTGCCAACAAGGCGTTCAAGGCCGCCCCGCGCCTGATCACCGGCGCGGAAGGGCAGTTCTATTTCACTGCCGATGGCCGCCGCATCCGCGATGCCTTTTCGGGCATGTGGTGCTCGATCCTCGGCCACGGCCATCCCGGCATCACCGAGGCGGTCATCGCCCAGGCGAAAAGCCTCGACTATTCGCCGGCCTTCAACTTCGCCACCCCCGGCGCCTTCGAGCTGGCGAGCAAGGTGGCTGAGCAGTTCCCCGGCGACCTGGAGCATGTCTTCTTCACCAATTCCGGCTCGGAAGCGGTCGATACCGCGCTCAAGATGGCGCTGGTCTATCATCGCTCGCGCGGGGAAGGCACGCGCACGCGCTTCATCGGCCGGGTCAACGGCTACCACGGCGTCGGCTTTGGCGGGATTTCGGTGGGCGGCATGCCCAACAACCGCAAGTTCTTCGGGCTCGGCCTGCCGGGGGTGGACCATATGCCCTTCCCCTATGACGCCTCGCTCGATGCCTATACCCGGGGCCAGCCGCAGCGCGATCCGATGGTCTACCTCAGGGAACTGGAAGCGATCATCGCGCTGCACGATGCCTCGTCCATCGCGGCGGTGATCGTCGAGCCGATGATCGGCTCGGCCGGCGTGTTCGTGCCGCCGCAGGGCTATCTTGCGAAGCTGCGCGAGATCACCGCGCGACACGGCATCCTGCTGATCTTCGACGAGGTGATTACCGGCTTCGGACGCCTGGGCGCGGCCAACGGCGCAACCTTCTTCGGGGTGACGCCGGACCTGTGCACCATGGCCAAGGGGATCAACAACGCCGCCGTGCCGATGGGGGCGGTGATCGCCAGCCGCCAGGTCCACGACACGATCATCAATGCCACGCCCACCGGGATCGAATTCTTCCACGGCTATACCTATTCGGCCCACCCGCTGGCCGTGGCCTCGGGCCTCGCCGCCCAGCAGGCGATCCGCGAGGAAGGGCTGTACGAAAACGTCGCCGCGCTCGCCCCCTTGTTCGAGGATGCGATGCACAGCCTGCGCGGCGAACCCTGCGTGACCGACGTGCGCAACCTTGGCCTTGCGGGCGGGCTCACCCTCGCCCCTCATCCCGACGGACCGGGCCTGCGCGGCTACGAGCTGTTTACCAAGGCCTATGAGCGGGGCATAGCGATCCGCGCCAATGGCGACACCATCGCCGTGGCCCCGATCCTGACCAGCACTCCGGCGGACATCGAGGAAATCTTCGACCTCGTCCGCCAGAGCCTGCGCGCGCTGAAGTGAGACCGTCCATGCGCCTGACCGATTGCCACAATATCGACGATTTCCGGCTTCTCGCGAAGCAGCGCCTGCCCTGGCCGGTGTTCGACTATATCGACGGCGCGGCCGACGACGAACTGACCAAGGCCCGCAACACCGAGGCCTTCTCGCGCGCCGATCTGGTGCCTGACGTGCTTGCCGGAGTGGAGGAAATCGATACCAGCTGCACGATCCTGGGGCGCAAGTCGGCACTGCCGCTGATCCTTTCCCCCACGGCGCTGCAGCGGGTGTTCCACTGGCAGGGCGAACGCGCCGTGGCGCGGGCAGCGGAGAAGTTCGGGGTGTGGTGCGGCATTTCCAGCCTTGCCACGGTCAGCATCGAGGAAATCGGCGCGCTGATCTCCACGCCCAAGATGTTCCAGCTCTATGTCCACAAGGACAAGGGCCTCAACACCAGCATGATCCAGCGCTGCAAGGCGGCGAAGTTCGACGCCATCGCGCTGACGGTCGATACCATCGTCGCGGGAAAGCGCGAACGCTGCGCCCGCAGCGGCTTCACCTCGCCGCCCAAGTTCACCGCGCGCAACCTGCTGGGCTATGCCATGAAGCCGCGCTGGGGGCTGGACTATGTCCTGCGCGAGAAGTTCGCCCTGCCCAATCTCGACACCCATGTGCGCGAGGGAACGGGCGAGGCCGTCTCGATCGCGGGATATTTCAACACCATGCTCGACCAGTCGATGGATTGGAAAGTGGCCGAGCAGATCCGCGATGACTGGGGCGGCAAGTTCGCTCTGAAGGGCGTGATGAGCGTCGCCGACGCCCGCCGCGCCGCCGACATGGGGATCGATGCGATCATGATCTCCAACCACGGCGGTCGTCAGCTCGACGGCAGCCGCGCTCCGTTCGACCAGCTGCGCGAGATCGTCGACGCGGTCGGCGGGCGGATCGAGATCATCTGCGACGGCGGCGTGCGGCGCGGCACCCACGCGCTGAAAGCGCTGTGCGCCGGGGCAACGGCGGCTTCCGGCGGTCGCCTCTACCTCTACGCGCTGGCCGCCGCCGGGCAGGACGGCGTCGAGCGCGCGCTGAGCATCCTTCAGGACGAAATCGAGCGCGGCATGAAGCTGATGGGCGTGAAAAGCGTCGATCAGCTGACCGAAGACCGCCTGAGGTGGCGCAGCTAAGCGCTGCGGCGCGGGGGCGTGGGGGTGCCCCCGCGCCTGCTCAATCGGCCGCCGCGCCGTAGGCCACCTCGCGCCCGCCATAGCGGCGCACGCGCAGGTTGGCCTGCTCGGCATGACCGACGAACCCTTCCAGCATGCACAGCCGCGAACAGGCTGCGCCCACTTCAGTGGCAGCGGCATCGCTCGCCACCCGCTGATAGCTGTGGGTCTTGAGGAACTTGCCCACCCACAGACCGCCGGTATAGCGCCCCGCCTTGCGGGTCGGCAGGGTGTGGTTGGTGCCGATCACCTTGTCCCCATTGGCGACATTGGTGCGCGGGCCCAGGAACAGCGCGCCGTAGGAGTGCATGTTTGTCAGGTACCAGTCATCCCGGTCGGTCATCACCTGGACGTGCTCGGACGCAATCTCGTTGGCGACCTGCAGCATTTCCTCGTGGCTGTCGCAGACGATCACCTCCCCATAATCGCGCCAGCTCGCCGCCGCGGTATCGGCGGTCGGCAGGATTTTGAGCAGCCGCTCGACCTC
>CALMJG010000208.1 GCA_937864195.1 uncultured Novosphingobium sp. | reverse complement strand
CCATACTTGCCATCGCCGACGATCGGATGGCCGATCGCCGCCATGTGGACGCGCAGCTGGTGGGTGCGACCGGTCAGCGGCTGCAGCTCCACCCAGGCGGTGCTGTTGCCCGCGCGGTCGAGCACGCGGTAGCGGGTGCGCGCGGGCTGGCCTTCGCCGCTTTCGTCGACCATCATCTTCTCGCCGCCGGTGCCCGGCTGCTTGGCCAGCGGCAGTTCGATCAGGCCGTCGTCGATATCGGGCACGCCCATCACCAGCGCCCAGTAGATCTTGCGCGCCGAGCGGCCGGAAAAGTGCTTCGAGAAATAGGCCGCGCTGCCGGGAGTGCGCGCGATCAGCAGGACGCCGGAGGTATCCTTGTCGAGCCGGTGGACCAGGCGCGGGCGCGGTTCGTCCTCCCCGGCATAGGCATCGAGCAGGCCATCGACGTGCTCGTGCGTGCCGCTGCCGCCTTGCGTCGCAAGGCCCGGTGGCTTGTTGAGCACCAGCGCCGCCTCGCTGCGGGCGATCACCATGTTTTCGGCCAGCTCGATCTGGGCGGGGGTGAGCGGTTTGCGCACCCGGGCGCCCTTGCGTTCCGGCGCATCGCCGCCCGGCGGAACGCGCAGCACTTGTCCGGCAGCCAGCCGGTCCGCCGGATCGGCGCGCTTGCCGTCGACCCGGATCTGCCCGGTGCGCGCCCAGCGGCTGACCGTGGCAAAGCCGATCTGCGGCAGGTGGCGCTTGAACCAGCGGTCCAGCCGCACGCCCTCGTCATCCGCGCCAACGGTGAACTGGCGAACTTGCTCGCTGGTGGATTTGTCGCCGCTCATGCCAGTCCTCGCATTGTCATCAGCCCGGCAAACAGCCCGAGCACGCCCGCCAGCACCGAAACCAGCGCATAGGCCAGCGCCAGGCCAAGAGCCCCGCGCTGCGCCATGTTCGCCAATTCCAGGCTGAAGGCGGAAAAAGTGGTGAAGCCGCCCAGCACGCCGACGCCCAGCAGCAGGCGCCAGTGCTCTCCGCCGCTCCAGATGCCGGTGCCGCCGTGCCGCGCCAGCCATCCGGCCAGCAGGCCCATGGCAAAGCTGCCGGCGGTGTTGACCAGCAGCGTGGCCCAGGGAAAGGCGCTGGCCGCTATCGGGCCGATCGCCGCGAGGGTGGCGCGGCTGGCAAGATAGCGCAGCCACGCGCCCAGCGCGCCGCCGGCGGCGACAAGCAGCGAAGAGGAAAGGAATGTCGGCTGGGCCATCGGCGGTGCCTTAGCGGCTTGGCGCGCCTTTAGCCACTCCCTTGCCCGCAGCGGTCAGGCACACGGCGGCGGCGACCAGGGTGCCCAGCACCAGCTGCCACGGGAAGGCCACGCCCTTCATCGCGGCGGGCAGGCCCAGGCTGTCGATCACATAGGGCTGGAAGGCCAGCACGGTCGCGAACCCGGCAAGGAACGCCGCGATCACGCTGGTCGAGGAACCGCGCGTGCTGAACAGCGCGACCCCATAGACCCCCAGCAGCCCCGAATAGGCAAAGGCCATCACCCCCAGCACGAAATCGAGCAGCGAGGAATCCGCATAGCGCTGCCAGTGGTAGGACAGGATCGCCATGCCGAACAGCGCCGTGCCCAGCACCACGCTGGCGATCCGGCCCATCGCCACGAAATGCGCCTCGCCCCGCTCGCCCGCGAAGGGGCGGTAGAGGTCGTTCACCAGCACCGCCGACATCGAGATCAGCCCGGAATTGATCGCCGCCGCCGCGATCACGCCCACCGTTACCAGCCCGCGCAGGCCCGGCGGAATCTCGGTCAGGATATAGTACATGAACACCGTCACCTTCTCGCCCCGGAAGCTGCCCGTGCCGCCGCCCTGGTAATGGAGGTAGAGCAGCGAGCCGATCACCAGGAACAGCAGGATCACCGGCAGGCTCATCAAGACCGAGGCATAGAGCGAGCGCGCGCCCTGCTTCGCGTCCTTGCAGGCCAGCAGGCGCTGGGTGATGTCCTGGTCCAGCCCGGAGCTGGCAAGGTTCAGCAGCATGACCCCGGTCAGCACCGCAAACAGCCCCCACGGCGCGGAGAGATCGAAGGTGGGATTGATCAGCGCCAGCTTGTCCTTGCCGTCTGGCGCTTGGGCCAGCGCCTGGATCGCTTCGGCAAGGGACATCGGCAGGCTGGTCCACAGCGTCCAGGCCACCACCAGCGCCGCGCCGACATAGAGCACGACCTGCACCAGATCGCTCCAGATCACCGAATTGAGCCCGCCCATGAAAGTGAACACCAGCCCGAAGACCAGCAGGCCAAAAGCCGCGATCGCGATGTGCTGGGGCGTCACGTCGAGGAACAGGATCATCGAGACGGCGATCGCTGCGAGATACAGCCGCGCCCCGCTCGCGAAGATTCGCCCGACCAGGTACATCGCCGCCGCCGCGCGCCGCGCGCGGGCATCGAAGCGCATCTCCAGCAGTTCGTAGACCGTCGTCACTTTCAGCGCGTAGAAGCGCGGGATCAGCACGTTGGCGGCGATCCACGCCGCCAGCAGCGCGGCCAGTACCCCGCCCAGATAGGTATAGTCGCCGCGAAACGAATTGTCCGGCACGCCGAGGAAAGTCGCGGCCGACTGTACCGTGGAGAGCACCGAGATCGCGACCAGCCAGGCCGGGGCGTGGTGCCCCGCCAGGAAGTAGTCCTCGGACCGCATACCCCGCCGGGTGGTCAGCCAGCCAGCGAGCGCCAGTAGCAGCACATAGCCGCCCAGCACGGCCCAATCGACATTGGTGAAACTGGTGTGCATGGCCCCGCGCTCATCCTTCTGGGCGTCCTTCCGGGCGGGAGACACCACGTTTCGCCCCGGCGTGCAATTGCCCGCTAATCCTTGCCAAGCCCGCGACTCTCTGCTAGCCGCCCGCCGGTTCGAGCCGTTCCAGCTGGATTCGGCACGCTCTGGTATTGCTTAATCATCAGGTGCTCCCCCGCGCCGGACTTACGCGGGGTTCTGACCTTTTGGCTCAAAGAGGTGTTTCGGTTTATGCAAATTCTCGTCCGCGACAACAATGTTGAACAGGCCCTGCGTGCGCTCAAGAAGAAGCTGCAGCGTGAGGGCGTGTACCGCGAGATGAAGCTGCGCC
>CALMJG010000207.1 GCA_937864195.1 uncultured Novosphingobium sp. | reverse complement strand
GGATCGAACTGGGGATCGAACTGGTCGAGGTCGGCCCGCGCGACGGCCTCCAGAACGAGGCGAAGCTGGTCTCCACCGCCGACAAGGTGGCGCTGATCCATCACGCGATAGCCGCCGGCGCACGGCGGATCGAGGTGGCGAGCTTCGTCAACCCGCGCCGCGTGCCGCAGATGGCCGATGCCGAAGCCGTGGTCGAGGCGCTGGGCAAGCCGCAAGGCGTGACCCGCATCGGCCTGGTGCTCAACGAGCGCGGGGCGGAGCGGGCGATTGCCTGCGGGCTCGATCAGCTGGGCGCGGTCGCCATCGCCTCCGACCCCTTCGGGATCCGCAACCAGGGCCAGACCAGCGCCGAATCGGTAGAGGTCGCGGGGCGCATCCTCGCCATGGCGAAGGAGGCCGGGCGCAGCGCCCAGGTGACCATCGCGGTCGCCTTTGGCTGTCCGTTCGGGGGAGAGGTCGATCCCTCGCACGTGGTGCGGATGGCCGCGCGGCTGGCCGAACTTGGCCCGTGCGAGATCGCGCTGGCCGATACCATCGGCGTGGCGGTACCGGCGCAGGTCTCGGCGCTGGTTGCGGCGGTGAAGCAAGCCATCGCCCCGCTGCCGGTGCGGGTCCATTTCCACAACACCCGCAACACCGGGATCGCCAATGTCTGGGCGGCGGTCGAGGCCGGGGCGAGCGTGGTCGACGCCTCGATCGGCGGGCTGGGCGGCTGCCCCTTTGCCCCCGGCGCGGCGGGCAATGTCGCGACCGAGGACGTGGCCTATCTGCTGGCACGGTCGGGCGTTGAAACCGGGCTGGACCTTGACCGGCTGATCGAAGCCTCCCACTGGCTCGGCGGCGTGATGGACAAGGCCATGCCCTCGATGCTGGCCAGGGCTGGCGGATTCCCCAAGGCGGAACAGGAATGATGGAAAGCGAAAACACCGGCGCGCTTGCCGGAATCAAGGTTGTCGAGCTTGGCCAGCTGATCGCCGGGCCGTTCTGCGGCCAGCTGCTGGGCGACATGGGAGCCGACGTGATCAAGATCGAGCCGCCGGGCGCGGGCGATCCGATGCGCCAGTGGGGCAACGGGGAACACAAGCTGTGGTTCGACGTGATCGGCCGCAACAAGCGCTCGGTCACCGCCAACCTGCGGGTGCCGGAGGGGCAGGATCTGGTCCGCCGCCTGCTGGCGGATGCGGACATCATGATCGAGAACTTCAAGCCCGGCACGGTCGAGAAGTGGGGCCTGGGGCCGGACGCGCTCCACGCCATCAACCCGCGCCTGATCGTGGTGAGGATGTCGGGATACGGCCAGACCGGCCCCTATTCCACCCGCGCGGGCTATGGCGGGATCGGCGAGGCGATGGGCGGCTGGCGCGCGATCGTCGGCGATCCGGACCGCCCGCCCAGCCGCATGGGCGTGTCGATCGGCGATACGCTGTGCGCCACCTATGGCTGCATGGGAGCGCTGGCCGCGCTGCGCGCGCGGGAGCTTTCGGGCAAGGGCCAGGTGGTCGATTCCGCGCTCTACGAATCGGTCTTGCAGGTGATGGAAAGCCTGGTGCCGGAATATGACGTGTCGGGCATCGTCCGCCACCGCTCCGGCTCGATCCTGCCGGGCATCGCGCCCTCCAACGTCTACCGCTGCAGCGACGGCGAATTCATGATCGGCGGAAACGGCGACACGATCTTCGCCCGCCTCGCCCAGGCGATGGGCCGGCCGGACCTCGCGAGCGATCCGCGCTATGCTACCCATATCGCGCGCGGCACCAACCAGGCCGAGCTGGACGAACTGATCAACCAGTGGACCTCCACCCTGACGGTCGACGCGCTGGAAGCCCTGATGATCGAGCATTCGGTGCCCGCCGGACGGATCTACACCGGCAAGGAAATGCTGGAGGATCCGCACTTCGCCGCGCGCGAGGCAATCGTTGCCGTGCCGCACCCGGTCCACGGGGCAGTGCGGATGCAGGCCCCGGTGCCCAAGCTGTCGGCCACGCCCTCGTCGATCCGCCGCCCCGCCCCGCGCTTTCCCGGCGAGCACAACGCCGAAGTCTATGGCGAGCGGCTGGGGCTGGACGCAGGCGAACTGGCCCGGCTGGCCGAGGCCGGGATCGTCTAGCCCCGGTCCCAGCCCTCGCGCCGCTGCACGCCCCGGTTGACCGCGTCGAGCGCGGCGGCGTCCAGCTGCGGGAACATCGCCAGCAGCGCGCGGCTTTGCTTGTGCGGGGCGATCACTTCCTCTCCGGCGAGCAGCGCGCGGATCGTTTCCGCCGCCACGGCGTCGATGGTGTCCTGCCCGTTCGCGGCCTGGCTCGCCACATCCAGCGCATCGGCCAGCCGCGTGTCGAGCGCGGGCGGATAGACCTCGAACACCCGCACGCCCGTGCCCGCCAGATGGCGCCGCAGCGACAGGGTGAACATGTGGAACCCCGCCTTGGTCGCACAGTACAGCGGATTGGCATCGAGCGGGAAGAAGGCCCCCGGCGTGCTGACGTTGAGGATCGCCCCCGGCCCGACCGCCGCCCCGCCCATCCGGCTTTTCAGGAACAGGCGGCACAGCTCCACCGGCGCGGCGAAGTTGATCGCGATCTCGTCCGCAGCACGGTCCTGCTCCAGCGTGAAGGGGTTGGCATAGTCATGCGCGCGGACGATCGCGGCGTTGTTGACCAGGCAATCGAGCGGGCGGCCATGGTGCCGTTCCACCTCGGCCATCAGCGCCTCGCGGTCGGCGGCCAGCGCGACATCGGCGCGCACGGCGTGAAGGGCAGGCTCCAGCGCGCGTGCGGCGTCAAGATCGGACTGGGTGCGCGCGCAGATGGAAACGGCAAAGCCCAGCCGCACCAGTTCGCGCGCCATGGCGAGGCCCAGCCCCACCGATCCGCCGGTCACCAGCGCCGTGGGTTGATGGTCCAGCCCTTCGCCCAGCCAGTTGCCCTGTGTCATCATGCCTCTCCCGCGCTGTTATCTGACCTGGTGATATAGGTCAGCGCCTGCGCGTCAATCGGCAGGACCGCCCTTTACCTTTTGGAAAGACGCGCCGCGCCATGATCAGGCCATGACCCGCGCCCTTGCCCTGACGGCCGAAACCATCCGCATCCATGCCGGTGAATCGCAGCTGGAACTGCTGCGCCGCGTGGTGGTGCTGTCCTGTGCGGGCGCGCTGATCCTCGCGGGCAAGGCCCTGCCCTTCTGATCTTCCAAACCATCCCCGACGTCCGTTCGTGTCGAGCTTGTCGAGACACGTGGGCGCTACCGTGTCTCGACAAGCTCGACACGAACGGGGAGGGTGGATTGCGGCACGGGGGCTAGCCTTGCATCAGCCGCCAGACCGCCGCGAGGGCGGAAATGCCCAGCACCCCGCCGGTAAAGGTCCGCCAGGCCGTATCGTTGATCCGCCCAAAGGCCAGGTGCCCCAGCCAATTGCCCAGCAGCACTGCCGGAAACAGCACGCCCGCCAGCATCGGCTCACGCCAGGTGGCGACGTTCAGCAGCAGCGCCGAGGCGACCCCCGCCACCGAAGTGGCCATGAAGATCGTCATCATCGAGGCGCGGGCCAATTGCGGCGGGATCGCGCGGCGCAGGTAATAGGGCACGACCGGCGGCCCCGGCATCCCGGCAAAGCCGGTCAGCACGCCGGATAGCAGCCCGGTTGTTCCGGTTTCGGCCGTGCTGGGGGCGTGATGCTCCGGCCGCTTGGGCAGCAGCACCAGCACGAACGATCCCAGCGCGATCAGCGCGATCAGCAGCCGCGCCAGCGCCGGGTCGGTCACGGCCAGCAACCAGACGCCCAGCGGCGTCGCCAGCACGGCGAGCGCCGAGATATGCAGCGCGCTACGCTCGCTCGCGCCGATGATCTTCCTGATGCCGACCAGCCCGATCAGCAACCCCAGCCAGTTCGCCACCACCACCGCCTCGCGCGGGGGCACGGCCAGCCCCAGCACTGGCACCAGCAGGATCGCCATGCCGAACCCGGCCAGCCCGCGCACGAAAGCGGCGGCCAGCGTGGCGGTGAGCGCAACCGCAAGCTGCGCCTCGGTCAATCCCAACATCCCCTACCCCCCGTTCGTGTCGAGCGAAGTCGAGACACGCGCGCACCGTGTCTCGACTTCGGCCCATATAGGGCCGAAGTTTATCCTGAGCGACTGCCAAAGGCAGTCAGACGAAGGGCTCGACACGAACGGAAGGTGGAACGCCTACCTGAGGTCGGGCGGGGTGGCTTCGGCTTTGAGCAGGGCAATCGCGTCGGCCAGCGGCATGACCTTCTGGTGTTCGGCGCCCAGGGTGCGCAGGGCCACGGTGCCTTCCTCCGCCTCGCGCTTGCCGACCACCAGCAGGTGCGGAACCTTCTGCAGCGAGTGTTCGCGTACCTTGTAGTTGATCTTCTCGTTGCGCAGGTCGGTCTCGACGCGGATTCCGGCGGCCTTGAGCTGCTGCGCCACGTCTTCCGCATAACCGTCGGCATCCGAAACGATGGTCGCCACCACCGCCTGGACCGGGGCGAGCCAGACCGGCAGCCGGCCCGCGAAATGCTCGATCAGGATGCCGATGAAGCGCTCGAACGTGCCCAGGATCGCGCGGTGGAGCATGACCGGGCGGTGCTTGCTGCCGTCCTCGCCGATGTAGTGCGCATCCAGCCGTTCGGGCAGCACGCGGTCGGACTGGATCGTGCCGACCTGCCAGGTGCGGCCGATCGCGTCGGTCAGGTGGAACTCCAGCTTGGGGGCATAGAACGCGCCTTCGCCCGGCAGTTCCTCCCAGCCGAATTCCTCGGTGGCGCGGCCCGATGCGGCAACCGCGTCGCGCAGTTCCTGCTCGGCCTGGTCCCACATTGCGTCCGAACCGAACCGCTTTTCGGGGCGCAGGGCCAGCTTGATCGCGTACTTGTCAAAGCCCAGGTGCTGGTAGACGCTGTCGAGCAGGTCGCAGAAATCGCGGACCTCGTCGACCAGCTGGTCCTCGCGCACGAAGATGTGCGCGTCGTCCTGGGTGAACTGGCGCACGCGCATGATGCCGTGCAGCGCGCCGTGCGGTTCGTTGCGGTGGCAGCAGCCGAATTCGGCCATGCGCAGGGGCAGATCGCGGTAGCTGGTGATGCCCTGCTTGAAGATCAGCACGTGGGCCGGGCAGTTCATCGGCTTCAAGGCCATCCAGTCGGCCTCGCCGCTGATCACCGGGCCTTCGTCCTCGGTGTTGGGCACTTCGTCGGGGATGACGAACATGTTCTCGCGGTACTTGCCCCAGTGGCCGGACTGTTCCCACTGGCGCGAATCCATCACCTGCGGGGTCTTGACCTCCACGTAACCGGCCTTGTCGAGGCGGCGGCGCATGTAGGATTCGAGCTGCCGCCAGATCAGGTAGCCTTTGGGGTGCCAGAACACGCTGCCGTGGGCTTCGCTCTGCAGGTGGAACAGGTCCATTTCCTGCCCCAGCTTGCGGTGGTCGCGCTTGGCAGCCTCTTCCAGCCGGGTGAGGTGCGCGTCGAGCTGCTTCTTGTTGAGCCAGCCGGTGCCGTAGATGCGGGTCAGCTGCGCGTTCTTCTGGTCGCCGCGCCAGTAGGCGCCCGACACGCGCGTCAGCTTGAAAGCGGCGGGATCGAGCTTGCCGGTGGAGGGCAGGTGCGGACCCCGGCACATGTCGAGCCAGTCGCTGCCGGACCAATAGACGGTCAGTTCCTCGCCCTCGGGCAGTTCGGCGGCCCATTCGGCCTTGAAGGTTTCGCCTTCCGCGCTCCACTTGTCGATCAGCTGCTGGCGGCTCCAGACTTCGCGGCGCAGCGGCTTGTCGGCGCGGATGATCTCGCGCATCTTGTCCTCGATCGCGGGCAGGTCTTCCAGGCTGAACGGCTCGCGGCTGGCGGGCGCCATCACGTCATAGTAAAAGCCGTCGTCGGTCGAAGGGCCGAACGTGATCTGGGTGCCGGGCCACAGCGCCTGGACCGCTTCGGCCAGGACGTGGGCATAGTCGTGCCGCGCCAGTTCCAGCGCCTCCGCCTCGTCGCGCGAAGTCACCAGCGCGGCGGTGCAATCGCCCGGGAAGGGGCGGGTGAGGTCGACCAGTTCGCCGTCGATCCGCGCGGCCAGCGCCGCCTTGGCCAGGCCCGGTCCGATTGCGGCGGCGAGGTCGGCCGGAGTCGATCCGGGCGCCATCTCGCGGACGGAACCATCGGGCAGCGAAATCTTGAGAAGCTCGGTCATTGCCCGCCCTTAGCGGGCAAAGGTGCGCGCCTCAACCTGCGAACTTTCGCTGGCCGGCCAGCACGGTCATGCGCTGCGTTCCGGCCAGCGCCGTACCCTTTTCGCGGACCGTGGCAAGGAAGCGCCACTCGCCGGTCGCAGCCCTGGGGGTCAGCTCGACCGCAAGATAGCCGCGCTGCGAGGTGTCGCACCACTTGAGCGAGGGATTGCGGGCAACGACGTCCTTCGCCAGATCCTGCGGACTGCGCCAGCGGATCGTGTTCTCCGCACCGGGCGAAGTGACCGAATGGCCGGCCATTTCCACCCCCAGCCGCCGCCCCTTGCGATCAAGGTCGGAAGCCCAGGCGTTGTGGCTGTCCCCGGCCAGCACCAGCAGGCTGGCATCGGCCTCCAGCGCCGCCTTGTACAGCCGGTCGCGCGCCGCCGGGTAGCCGTCCCAGGCATCCATGTTCCACGGCAGGCCCGCTTTCGAGGCGGCGACCGCCTGCTCGATCCGCTGCTTCAGCCAGTCCGGCGCAGTGGCGGCCATCCCCTCGGCCAGGTTCTGCGGCATGGCGACGGAACCCATCACGATCTGCTGGACCAGCACCTGCCAAGGCTTGCGCCCGCGCGCCGAAGCCTTGAGCCCGCCCGCCAGCCACGCCTCCTGCTCGGCCCCGAGGAGGCCGCGCGACGGGTCCTGCCACTTGCCATCGCGGAAGGCGATCAACGCCGCCTCTGCCTCGGCCGGAGTCTTGCTCTTCAGCACGTCGACCAGCTCGAAGGGTTCGCTGCGGGCGACATGGCGGGTCTCCAGCCGGAACAGGGTGGCCAGCTCTCCGACCTCGTATTTCGCCCAGTAATCGTCCGAGACGGGAAGCCATTCGCGGTAGGCCTTTTCCGAGGCGGCCTTGCGCACCGCCCAGTCGCCCTCGGTGCCGTTCTGGTGGTTCTCGGCGCCGTTTTGCCACGTGTCGTTCGCGGTCTCGTGATCGTCCCAGACGCTGATCATGGGATAGAGCTGGTGGAGGCGCTGGAGATCCGGATCGGCGCGGTAGGTGGCGAAGCGCTCGCGGTATCCGGCCAGCGTCACCGCCTCCTCCAGCGGGCCGACGCGCCCGCCAACCGTCTGTTTTATCGATGGATAGTTGCCGCGCTGGTACTCGTAGAAATAGTCGCCCAGGTGCAGCGCCAGGTCGAAATCCCCCGCTTCCGCCGCATGGGCATAGGCGTTGAACCAGCCGAAGCCGAAGTTGGAGCAGGAAAACACCGCGATCCGGAACTTCGGCACCCTGCCCACCGGCAAGGTCCGCGTCCGCCCGGTAACCGAACGCTCGCCCGACGGCGCGATGAAGCGGTAATAGTACCACCGCCCCGGCGCCAGGCCCTTCGCCCAGGCCTTGGCACAGCAATCGTTCGCCGGAGAGGCGAGCGCCTCGCCCTGCGCGGCGATCCGGGAAAAGGCTTCATCCTCAGATAGTTCCCACCTGAGAGTGGTATCCTGCGCACCGGCAAAGCGGGTCCACAGCAGCACCTGCTCCGCCCCCGGCTCGCCGCTCGCCACGCCGTGGGTAAAGCCCCCGCCCACCGCCGCAACCACCGGGGCGGACAGTCCAGCAAGGCCCAGCAGACCGAGCTTGAGGGCGCCGCGCCGATCGGCATGGACAATCGGCGCGGGGGCGGGGGGCGGCAGATGCATGGAGACTCTCCCTGTTTTGCGGGCGAGACTACCGTGGTTTGATGACACCGCAATGGCCGCTTGCCGCCCCGCGCCGCCTCGCGCAGAGAACCCGGATGACCGAGACCCGCTTCCACGCCATGCCCGACGGCCGCCGCATCGCCTTCCGCTTCCTCCCCGGCGCAGGCCCGGCGCTGGTGTTCCTGCCGGGCTACATGTCGGACATGGCCGGCAGCAAGGCGACGGCGGTGCTGGACTGGGCCGGGCGGCAGGGCCGCGCCTGCCTGCTGCTCGACTATTCGGGCTGCGGGGAAAGCGCGGGCGATTTCGCTGATGGCACCCTCTCGCGCTGGCGCGAGGAAGTGCTGGCGCTGATCGAGGCACAGTGCCCCGGACCGGTGGTACTGGTCGGCTCCTCGATGGGCGGCTGGCTGATGCTGCTGGTGGCGCTCGCCGCGCCGCAGCGGGTCCGGGCTCTGGTCGGGATCGCGGCCGCGCCGGACTTCACCGACTGGGGCACCAGCAAGGAACAGCAGGCCGAGCTTGCAGCTGGCCGGGCTGTCTACGAGGAAAACCCCTATGGCCCCGAGCCGACGCCCACCCACCCCGGCTTCTGGGCCGATGGGCAGGCGCAGCGGCTGCTCGGGGGAGAGATTGCGCTGACTTGCCCGGTGCGGCTGCTCCATGGCCAGCGCGATGCCGACGTGCCGTGGGAGACCGCGCTGCGCCTGTCCGCCGCATTGCGTTCAGCCGATGTGCAGGTGACGCTGGTCAAGGACGGGGACCACCGCCTGTCCCGCGACGGGGATATTGCGCTGCTGCTGCGCACCCTTGCCGCCCTGCCCTGAAGGCCCCGCCATGTCCGCCCCGCTTTTCCTGCTAGTTCCCCTGCTCGCTCAGCTTGGCGCGCCGCTGCCGCGCACCGCCATGCCGGAAGTCGATCCCCAGACCCGGCGCGAACAGGCCCAGCCCGCCCCCACCTCCGCCACGACCCGTGAAACGGATTGCATCGTGCTGGTGCGCAGCGATCCGCCCGCCGCGCTCGACTTCGCGGGCAACTGGCGCGACGAAAGCGCCTCGATGAGCGAGCGCGCCGCCGCCGAGCATTGCCGGGGCATGGCCGCCGCCGCGCTCGACCGGTGGGACGATGCGGAGGAAGCCTTCCGCGCCGCGCGCGATTCGACCCCCGCCAATGAGCGCACGGCGCGGGCGCGGCTGGGGCTGCTGGCCGGCAATGCCGCCCTGGCGCGCGGCGAAGCGGGCCGCGCGATCGAGGCGCTCGACGAGGCGCAGAGCGAAGCCATCGGTGCGGCCGACACGAAACTGGGCGGCGAGATCGCGATCGACCGCGCCCGCGCGCTGGTCGCCCTCGGGCGCGAGGCCGATGCCGCCGGTGCCCTTGCCCAGGCGCGGAGCCAGGTGCCTGACAATGCGCAGGGCTGGCTGCTGTCCGCGACGCTCTCGCGCCGCCAGGGCAAGCTGGTGGACGCGCAGGCGCAGATCCAGCACGCAGCCGAATTGCTGCCCATTGATCCGGAAATCGGGCTGGAAGCGGGGGTCATCGCCGCCCTGTCCGGCCGCGACGAGGCCGCCCGCAAGAGCTTCCGGTCGGTGATCACGGCCGCGCCGGGCAGCCCGATTGCCAGGACGGCGCAATCCTACCTTGACCAGCTGGGGCCGGAGGCTTCATCACCCGGGCGATGACCGCTCTTTCCGTCCTCGATCTCGTCCCGGTGCGCGAAGGCGGCAGCATTTCCGCCGCGTTTGCGGACACCGCACAGCTGGCGCAGACTGCCGAAGCGGCTGGTTACAAGCGCTTCTGGGTGGCCGAACATCACGCGATGGAAGGCGTGGCGGGCGGCGCCACCTCGGTCGTGCTCGCCCATGTCGGCGCGGCGACTTCGACGATCCGGATCGGTGCGGGCGGGATCATGCTGCCCAACCACAACCCCTTCGTGATCGCCGAGCAGTTCGGCACGCTGGATGCCCTCTACCCCGGGCGGATCGACCTGGGCCTCGGGCGCGCGCCCGGAGCCGACATGCGCATCGCCCAGGCCCTGCGCCGCGATCTGGCGCGGGTGTCGGAATATTTCCCGCAGGACGTGGTCGAACTGCGCGCGCTGCTGACCGGCGAGCCTGACCTCGGCATCCGCGCTACCCCGGGTTACGGCGCGCAGGTGGAGCTGTGGATGCTCGGCTCCAGCACTTTCGGCGCCCAGCTCGCCGCCGCGCTCGGCCTGCCCTATGCCTTCGCCTCGCACTTCGCGCCGGACCAGCTGGACCATGCGCTGGAGCTTTACCGCCGCCAGTTCCGCCCCTCGCCCGCGCTGGAACGGCCGCACGTGATGGCAGCGATGAACGTCACCTGCGCCGACAGCGACGAGGAAGCCGTGCTGATCGGCTCGTCGATGGACCAGAGCTTCGTCGCGCTGCGCACCGGCACGCCGGGCCGGCTGAAGCCGCCGGTGCCGAACTACCGCCAGACCCTCTCCCCCTCGCTGCTCGCCACGCTGGAACACATGCGCCAGGCGAGCGCGGTCGGATCGCCCGCCACGGTGGAGCGCGAGATCGGCAAATTCCTCGAGCGCACCCGCGCGGACGAGATCATCGTCTCGGGCGCCACCTTCGATCCCGCAGCGCGCCGACGCTCGCTGGAACTGACCGCGAAAGTCTTCGCCCAGGGCGCTTGACGTAGCGGCATACGGCTTGCGACCGCGACCGGTTGGTTCTAGACTGCGCAAATATGCTACCGAAGATAGCAATAATATTTCCGCAGGACAGAGGTGGCCGTGCCGCCTGAGGAGCGCATGCGATGAGTTCGAATTCCGTCCGCAAGGTTGATCGCGCAGAAGTCGCGCAGGCCCTGTCAGCCCGGCTCGCCGCTTCGGTCCTGCCCGGCGATCCGCCGCTGGGAGGCGAGGCGCTGGACCGCGCGGCCCGGTTCCTGCTGGGCGCGGCTGGGCGGCGTATTGGCGGCGAACCGTCGATCGTGATCGAATCGGTTGCCGGTGCGGCCAGCGAACGCTTCATGCGGGTCGCCATCATCAATGACGACATGCCGTTCCTGGTCGATTCAATTGCCTCGACCGTCGCGGCGCATGGTCTCGCCATCGACCGGCTGCTGCATCCGGTGGTGCCCGTCCGCCGCGATTCCGTCGGCGTGCTGGCCGAGATCCCCGCCGGGGATGCTGCGGGCGAGAAGCGCGAATCGATGGTCTACCTCGAAACCCAGCGCGGCGATGCGCGCGCGCGGCGCCAGCTTGCCCAGGCGCTGGAGGCCACCCTGACCGACGTTCGCGCCGCCGTGGCCGACTGGCCGGCGATGCAGGCTGCGATGGCCAGCGATGCCGATGCCTGCGCCGACAGCGAGGGCGCGGCCCTGCTGCGCTGGTTCAAGGACGGGATGCTGACCCAGCTTGGCCATGTCGTGCGCCGCCGCGACGGCAGCCAGGACGGCGCGCTGGGCATCTGCCGCACCAGCGCCGCAACCCTGCTCGGTCCGATTTCCTTCGAACGGGCCTTCGCATGGTTCGAGGGCCAGACCCGAGGGGCGCGGATCCCGCTGGTGGTCAAGTCCAACCGGATCAGCAATGTCCACCGTCGCACCCCGATCGACCTGTTCATCCTCCCGCTGCTGGAGGATGGGCGGATCGCCGCGCTGTCGGTCCATGCCGGGATCTGGACCAGCGCCGCCCTGGCCGCCGCGCCGACCCAGGTGCCGCGGATGCGTTCGCAGCTGGCCGATCTGGCCACCCGGTTCGGGTTCTCGGCACAGGGCCACGCCGGCAAGGCCCTGGTCCACGCTTTCACGCAGCTGCCCCACGACGTGTTGTTGAGCTTTGCCGATGCGGACATCGAGCGCGTCGCGACCACGGCGATGAGCCTGACCGACCGCCCCCGCGCCCGGCTGGCGCTGGTCGCCGCGCCGCTGATGCGGCACCTGTTCGCGTTCGTGTGGCTGCCGCGCGATGCCATGTCCACCGGCACCCGGTTGCAGGTTCAGGCCATGCTGATCGAGGCCTGCAAGGCCCCGCTGCTGGACTGGAGCGTCGAGATCGAGGGCGCGCTGGCGCTGATGCGCTTTGTCATCGACCTGCCCGAGGTCGCCACCATCCCGGACGAGACCGCACTCAATGCACGGCTGCAGGCCATGCTGCGCGGCTGGACCGAAGCGGTCGAAGGCGAACTCGCCGCCAGCGAGGATTCCTCGCGCGCCGCCGCGATGGCGCTGCGCTTTGCCGATGCCTTCCCGCTGGCCTACCGCAGCGAATACGGCGCGGGCGAGGCTGCGCGCGACATCGCCCGGCTGCGCCGCCTGGCCGGCGAGGGAGAGACCGGACCGCGCCGGGGCGTGCGGTTCCATGTCATGCCTGGTGACGATGCGGGCGTGCTGCGGCTCAAGCTCTACCAGCGCGGCGGCGCCTTCTGCCTGTCGGACTCGGTTCCCGCGCTGGAAAACTTCGGCTTCCGGGTGATCGAGGACATCCCGACCGATCTCGACGAAGGGCGGATGGGCACGATCCACGATTTCGTGCTGGCCCTGCCCGCCGGCATGACGCCCGAGCGGCTGCTGGCGCGCGCCGACAGCATCGAGGCGGCGATTGCCGAAGTGCTCAACGGCGCGGCAGAGGACGATCCCTTCAACCGCCTGATCACCGCCGTGGAACTCGCCGCGCGCGAGGCGAACTGGCTCCGCGCATGGTATCGCTACCTGCGGCAGGCCGGGCTCAACTTCTCGGTGCCGACCGTGGTCGATGCGCTGCAGAACGCACCCATGGTGGTGCGCGGCCTGATCGCGCTGTTCCTGTGCCGCCACGATCCGGCTTTCGCCGGGGACCGCGCGGCGGCGGAAGAGGCCGCGCAGGCGGCGATCCGCGACGGCTTGTCGCAGGTGGCGGCGATCAACGACGACCGCCTGCTGCGCCAGTACCGCGCCGTGGTGGAAGCGATGCTGCGCACCAATGCCTTCGCCCCCGCCGGAGCCGACGCGCTGGCCTTCAAGCTCGATTCCGCACTCATCCCCGGCCTGCCGAAGCCGCTGCCGTGGCGCGAAATCTTCGTCTATTCGCGGCGCGTCGAAGGCATTCACCTGCGCGCCGGCCCGGTGGCACGCGGGGGCCTGCGCTGGTCCGACCGGCGCGACGACTTCCGCACCGAAATCCTCGGGCTGATGAAGGCCCAGCGGGTCAAGAACGCCGTGATCGTGCCGACCGGGGCCAAGGGCGGCTTCTATCCCAAGCAGTTGCCCAATCCCGCGCTGGACCGGGACGGCTGGCTGGCCGAGGGCAAGGAAAGCTACAAGCTGTTCATCCGCACCCTGCTGTCGATCACCGACAACATCGTGGAGGGCAAGGTCGTCCACCCTGCTGGCGTGGCGGTGCGCGACGGGGAAGACCCCTACTTCGTGGTCGCCGCAGACAAGGGCACCGCGACCTTCTCCGACACGGCCAATGCGCTGGCCGAGGAACGCGACTTCTGGCTGGACGATGCCTTCGCCAGCGGCGGCTCCAAGGGCTATGACCACAAGGCCATGGGCATCACCGCGCGCGGTGCCTGGCTTTCGGTCCAACGCCATTTCCTGGAACTGGGCGTGGACGTCCAGACCCAGCCGGTGCGCGTGGCGGGCTGCGGCGACATGTCGGGCGACGTGTTCGGCAACGGCATGCTGCTGTCGCAGGCGCTGAAAGTGGTCGCCGCCTTCGACCACCGCCACGTGTTCCTCGATCCCGATCCCGACCCGGCGAAGAGCTGGGAGGAGCGGGCGCGGCTGTTTGCCCTGCCACGCTCCAGCTGGGACGATTACGACAAGGCGCTGATCTCGAAGGGCGGCGGAGTCTTCGCCCGCAGCCTCAAGGAAATTCCCCTATCCCCGCAAGTCCAGGCCATGCTCGGGCTGGACCAGGCCAGCATCGATCCCGACAGCCTGATCACCGCGATCCTCAAGGCCGAAGTCGACCTGCTGTGGTTCGGCGGGATCGGCACCTATGTGAAGGCCAGCAGCGAGAACAACGTCCAGGTCGGCGATCCGGCCAACGACGCGCTGCGGATCAACGGCGCGGATGTCCGTGCCCGGGTGATCGGCGAGGGCGCGAACCTTGGCTGCACCCAGGCGGGCCGGATCGAGTTCGCCCTGCAGGGGGCGAGCGGCGCCGGCGGGCGCGGCAATGCCGACTTCATCGACAACAGCGCGGGCGTCGACTGCTCGGACAACGAGGTCAACATCAAGATCGCGCTCGCCGCCGCCAAGCGCGCCGGACGGCTGACCGAGGACGAGCGGGTGGACCTGCTTGCGGCGATGACCGACGAGGTGGCCGCGCTGGTGCTGGAGGACAACCGGCTTCAGGCGCTCGCCCTTTCCATCGCCGAAGCGGGCGGCGCATCGGCAACGGCCGCCCACCTGCGGCTGGTCGAGGCGCTTGAGGCCAGCGGACAGCTCGACCGCCGCACCGAAGGCCTGGCCGAGAACGAGGCGCTGCTTCGCCGCGCAAGCGACGGGCGCGGGCTGACCCGTCCGGAACTGGCCGTGCTGCTGTCCAGCGCCAAGCTGGCGCTGCAGGATGCGCTGGAACGCTCCGACGTGGTCGACGATCCGGGCCTTGCCGCTGACCTGCTGGCAGCTTTCCCCTCCCCGATGCGCGAGCGGTTCGAGCCGGAGATTCTGGGCCACCGCCTGCGCCGCGAGATTGTCGCGACCAAGCTTGCCAACCGCATGGTCAACCGGCTGGGCCTGATCCATCCCTTCGAACTCGCGGAGGAAGAAGGCGCGACCCTGGCCCAGGTCGCGGCGGCCTTTGTCGCGGTCGAGCGGCTGTTCGGGATGCAGGCGGTGTGGCAGGCGCTGGAAGCCACTGCCATGCCCGAAAGCGCGCGGGTGCTGCTGTTCGAGCGCGCTGCCGCAGCGATGACCGATCACATGGCCGACGTGCTGCGCGCCGGGGCCGGATCGGTTGCGGCGTCCAGGCTGGTCGCGGACCTTGGCCCCGACGTGGCCGCCCTGGCGGACGGCACCGCCACGCTGCTCGCGGCCGAGGCTCGCGCGCAGTCGGCGCGGATGCTGGCGCGCTTTTCCGCCGCCGGAGCGCCGGAGGCGGAAGCGGCGATGGTGACCCGGCTGTTCGATCTCGACGGATCGGTCGGCCTCGCCCGGCTGGCGAGGGAAGCCGGCGTTGCCCCGCAGGCTGTGACCCAGGGCTTCACCGATCTCGGCGCGCGGCTGGGGCTGGACTGGGCGCAGATGACCGCTGCGCGAATGAGCCCGTCCGATCCCTGGGAGCGCCTGCTGATCAACGGTCTCGCCCGCGATTTCCAGCAGATGCGGCTCGATTTCCTGCGGCGGGCGATGGGCGCCGGGAACGATCCCGCCGCTGCCGTGGCCCGCTGGGCAGACGAGCACGCGCTGGCCGTCGCCCAGTTCCGCAAGGTGGTCGCCCGCGCCCAGGCAGCGGCTCCGGTGGCTCCGGCGATGCTGGCCCAGATCGCCAGCCAGGCCCGCAACCTGCTGGGGCGCTAAGCCAGGCGTTCCAGCGCCCAGCGCGCTGCATCGGCGACGGCCTCGTCCGGGTCGCCGAGCAGCGCGCGCACTTGTGGCAACAGCGCAGGATCGTCGCTATTTCCTGCGGCATAAAGGCAATTGCGCACGAACCGGTCCCGCCCGATCCGCTTGATCGGTGAGCCGGAGAACAGCGCGCGGAAGCCCCCGTCATCGAGCGCCAGCAGCTCGGCGAGGCGCGGTGCGGTCAGCTCCGCGCGCGGCAGGAAGGCGCGGTTGGCGGCGGCGGCAGAGGCGAACTTGTTCCACGGACAGACCGCCAGGCAATCGTCGCAGCCATAGATCCGGTTGCCCAGCGCGGCGCGGAATTCCTCGGCCACCGGGCCCTTGTGTTCGATAGTCAGATAGGAAATGCAGCGCCGCGCATCGAGACGGTAGGGTTCGGGAAAGGCCCGTGTCGGGCAGGCGCGCTGGCAGGCGTCGCACGATCCGCAGCTATCCCGCGCCGGCTGGTCGGGTGCGAAGTCGAGCGTGGTGTAGATCGCGCCGAGGAACAGCCACGAACCATGTTCGCGGCTGACGAGGTTGGTGTGTTTGCCCTGCCAGCCGATCCCGGCGGCCTGCCCCAGCGGCTTTTCCATGACCGGCGCGGTATCGACGAAGACCTTCACCCCGATGCCGTCCGGCGCCTCGCTCAGCCTGCGCTTCGCCGCCTCGGCGACCAGCCAGCGGGCGAGCGCCTTCAGCGCCTTTTTCACCGTATCGTGGTAATCCCGCCCCTGTGCGTAGACCGAAATGCGCGCGCGGTCCGGGTGGTCGGCCAGGGCCAGCGGGTCGGCGGCAGGGGCATAACTCATCCCCAGCGCGATCACGCTGCGCGCTTCGCCCCACAGCCCTTGCGGACTGCGGCGGTGGTGGAGACGGTCGGCCATCCAGGCCATCTGCCCATGCATCCCCTCGTCCAGCCAGCGCTCCAGCCGGGCGGCGCGGGCAGCGTCCTCTGCCGCAGGCGCAATGCCGAACGCGGCGAAGCCCAACCGGCGAGCCTCGGCTTCCAGATCATGCCTGAGAGACTGGATGGACGCCGCGTTAACCAAGTTCCTGTTGCTCCTGTTGACGGGCCCGGCGATACCTGCCCGTTCCATGAAACTAGGGGAAGGACCGATGGCGGGCAACGCGGGCAATGCTGAGACGCGCCCCCTCGCCATCGAGGCGCGCGGACTGGTCAAGCGGTTCGATGGGTTCACCGCCGTCGACGGCGTCGATCTGGCCGTGCCGGAAGGCTCGATCTACGGCATTCTCGGCCCCAATGGCGCGGGCAAGACCACGACTCTCAGGATGCTGCTGGGAATCATCGATCCCGACGAGGGACTGCGCCGTGTGCTGGGACACGACCGCCCGCACGAAGTGGCCCACACCATCGGCTACCTGCCCGAGGAGCGCGGGCTCTACCCGGCGATGAAGGCCTATGAAGCCATTGCCTTCCTCGGCGCGCTGCGCGGCCTGCCGCTGGCCGAGGGACGGCGGCGCGGGCGCGAACTGCTGGAGGAACATGGCCTGGGCTATGCCGCCGACCGCCAGATCCGCCAGCTGTCCAAGGGCATGGCGCAGCAGGTCCAGCTGCTGGGCACACTGGTCCACGACCCCCGGCTGGTGGTGTTCGACGAGCCGTTCTCCGGCCTCGACGCGCTCAACCAGGGCAAGCTGGAGCGGATGATCCGCGCGCTGGCTGCCAAGGGCACCACGGTAATCTTCTCCACTCACGTCATCGCCCATGCCGAACGGCTGTGCGACGAGGTAGCGATCATCGCCGGGGGCAAGGTGCCCTTCGCGGGGCCGGTCGACGTCGCGCGCGACCGGATCCGCCCGCAGGTGCGGCTGGAAACCCGCGCCAGCGACGGACCGTGGCGTTCGGCTTTGCCCGCCGAGGCGCGGCACGAGGGCAATTTCTGGTATTTCTCGCTCCCCGAAAGCGGGATCGAGCCGCTGCTGCGCGCCCTGATCGAAGGCGAGGCGGGGATTCTGTCGCTGTCGATCGAACGCGCCGGGCTGCACGATGCCTTCGTCGCCATCGCGGGCGAAGCCGCCGCGCGCGCGCTTGAGGAAGAGAAAGAGGAGGCCCGCCGATGAGCGAGCAGCGCCGCAGCGGGCGGCTTTCCACCCTGGCCGCCGCCTATGTCGTCGCACGCCGCGATTTCGTGGCGATCCTCTTTTCGCGCAGCTTCATCTTCTTCCTGCTGGGACCGCTCTTCCCGATCGTGGTCGGCGGTCTTGCCGGCGGGATCGGCCAATCGGTCAAGGAACAGGCCGACCGCCCGGAACTTGGCATCGCCATGTCCGCCGAGGACGTGGCCGCTATGCGCAGTGCCCACCAGCGCATTGCCGGGCAGATCGGCCTATCGATGCCGGTGCTGGTGACAGTGAAGGAACTTGCCCCGGGTGAAGCCTTCGACCCCGCTGCCGCCATGCGCGCCAACCGCGCCAACCTTGCCGCGATCGTCACGGGCACGCCGGCCGCGCCCGTCCTGACCGGCCCGGACGAGCGGATCCGCGACTGGCAGGGCCGGGTTGCACTGCTTGCCGCAGAGGCCCGCGCCTCAAGCCCTGCCACCTATCCCGAGGTGACACTGGCCGGGATCGCCACCAGCAAGGCCGACCAGACCCACAGCCGGCTGGTGACCGCGCAGCTGGGGCAGACCGTGCTGTTCCTCCTCACCATGCTGCTTGCCGGCATGGTCCTGTCGAACCTGGTGGAGGAAAAGGGCAACAAGATCATCGAGGTGCTGGCAGCGGCGATTCCGATGGACGCGGTGTTCCTGGGCAAGCTGTTCGCGATGCTGGCGGTTTCGTGGGTGGGGATCACCGTCTGGGGCCTGACCGGCAGCGCCGTCTGGCTCGCCGCGGGGGGCAGCCTGCAGGACTATCCGGCCCCGGCGCTGGGTTGGCCCACGTTCCTGGCGCTGGGAGTGGTCTATTTCTCGCTCGGCTATCTCCTGCTGGGGTCGATCTTCCTCGCAATCGGCTCGATGGCCAGCACCGTGCGCGAGGTGCAGACGCTGTCGATGCCGGTCACCATGCTCCAGCTGCTCAACTTCTTCTTCGCCAGCTACGCCCTGTCGCGCAGCGGCACGGCGGTGGAACTGGCCGCAATTGCCGTCCCGTTCAGCTCGCCCTTCGCGATGCTGGCCCGCGCGGCGCAGGACGGGGCGGTTTGGCCGCATGTCGCGGCGATCGGCTGGCAATTGCTGTGGGTGGCCGTGCTGGTGCGCGGCGGCGCGGCGCTGTTCCGCAAGCGGGTGATGAAAAGCGGGCCGGCCGGCACGGTGAAGCGCTCGTTGTGGCAGCGGCTCCGCTCGGCCTGAATGGACCTTGGGGCAGTTCACCGAGGCGCTATTGACTCTCTGGTAAGTTCGGCGGGATAAGTCTCTCCAGACAACCTATATGCGCGGATCAACGCGCGGGAGATATCTGGAATGGCCACGCAGCCGATCACCGCCGAACAGCCGTTCACCTATCGCCGTTCGCCCAGCGCCAGCGAGGCGTTCGAGGGCTGGCTGAAGGAACACGGGCAGGAACTGCCGAGGCACACCCATCCCTGGGACGTGTCGCGCTCGGACATCTATGTCGAGGATCGCTGGCAGCCGATCTTTGCCGAAATGCGCGCCAAGGCCCCGGTCAACAAGGTGATCGGCAGCCCCTATGGCGATTACTGGAACGTCACCACGGTCCAGACCATCCAGCACGTCGAGGCCCTGCCCGACCTTTACTCCTCATCGTGGGACCGGGGGGGCATCACCATCGGCGATCCGCCAGCCGACATCGACCCCGCCGTCCTGGCCGAGCGCCGCCTGCCGATGTTCATCGCGATGGACCGCCCGCACCACACCGGCCAGCGCCGCACCGTGGCCCCGGCCTTCACCCCGGGCGAGATCGAGAAGATGGCTGCCGAAGTGCGCATGCGCACCCAGGCCGTGCTCGACAGCCTGCCCTGGGGCGAGCAGTTCGACTGGGTCGACAAGGTGTCGATCGAACTGACCACCGGCATGCTGGCGATCCTGTTCGGCTTCCCGTGGGAGGACCGCCGCCTGCTGACCTTCTGGTCCGACTGGGCGGGCGATGTCGAACTCGGCCTCGCGCGCGGACTTGAGGACACGCGCTTCGCGATCCTCAGCGAAATGGCGCATTACTTCCAGCGCCTGTGGATGGAGCGCACCGGCGCACCGCCCAGCCGCGATCTCATCTCGATGATGATCCATTCCGACGCGATGAGCCAGATGAGCCCGCAGGAGTTCATGGGCAACCTGGTGCTGCTGATCGTTGGCGGCAACGACACCACCCGCAACACCATGTCGGGCATCGTCCACGCGCTCGACAAGTTCCCCGACCAGCGCGCCATGTTTGAAAACGATACCTCGGTGATCCCCAACGCGGTGCAGGAATGCATCCGCTATGTCACTCCGCTGGCCCACATGCGCCGCACCGCGCTGCAGGATGCGGAACTGTTCGGGCAGGAGATCAAGGCCGGCGACAAGCTGATCCTGTGGTACATTTCCGCCAACCGTGACGAGGCCGTGTTCAAGGACGCCGACAAGCTGGTCATCACGCGCGAGAATGCCCGCCGGCACCTGTCGTTCGGCTATGGCATCCACCGCTGCGTCGGCGCGCGGCTGGCCGAACTTCAGCTGAAGATCCTGCTGGAGGAAATGCACGAGCGGCGCATGCGCGTGCGGGTCACCGGCAAGGCAGAGCGGGTGCGGGCAAACTTCGTCCACGGCTTCCGCAAGCTGGAGACCACGCTGGAGAAGTTCTGAGGGCGCGGTCCTTCGGGACAGGTTGAACCCGGCGCGCTTCCGGCCCACCTTGTCCAGCGCGGGGCGCGCGAAAGGACCGGAGATGATCGACAGACGCGGAGTGCTCGGCTGGCTGGGGATCGGCGCATCGCTGCCGGTCCTTGCGGCCTGCGGCGGGCAGGCGGAGGCGCGCGGGTTTCCCGTGAAGTACAGCGATGCCGAATGGCGCCGGCGCCTGACCAGGGAACAGTACCACATCCTGCGCGGCAAGGGCACGGAGGTGCCGTTCAGCTCGCCGCTGCTCAAAGAACACCGCAGGGGAGTGTTCGCCTGCGCTGCGGACGGAAACCGGCTCTACTCGTCCGACACCAAGTATGACAGCAAGACCGGTTGGCCCAGCTTCTGGAAGCCGCTTCCCGGCGCGATCGCCACGGGGACCGATTGGGACGCGGGCTATCCGCGCACCGAAGTTCACTGCGCCCGCTGCGGCGGGCACCTGGGCCATGTGTTCGACGACGGGCCAAAGCCGACCGGCCTGCGCTATTGCATGAATGGCGACGCGATGGTCTTCGTGCCGGCCTGACATCCGCGTCGGATAGCCGGACCCAGGCCTAACCGCGCCCTGAAGCCGGCCTTGCCGCAGGCTGGACCAGTCCAGCCAGTTGCAGCCGGGCAGCAAGCGTTGCGAGTTCGTCGAGCCGGAACCCGGTGTGGAATACCACGCCGTGGGCGGTCCCCCGCCGCCACCGGACCCGCCCGGCCAGGGGCGGCAGCCCCTCCGCCTCGATCAGCAGCGGCTGGCGCAAGGCCAGGACGATGTCGGATTCGATCAGCGCACCATGCTGCGAAAGATCGCGCAGCAGCGCGCCGCGCGTTATGCCATGCGCCTCGACCAGGATGGGAAGCTGCAGCTTCAGGCGGATCTGGCGGCGCGGGTATTGGTTGGTCTCTTCCAGCAGCGCGTGAACATCCACCGTGCCGCCGCAAAACTGGAAGCCCGCGTGATCATCACGTTCCCACACCGGCTCCACCGCATAGCGCGTGCCGTTGCCCAGTTCGAGCTCATAGGCGGCGCCCTTCGGCAGGTTGTGAAACAGGCGCGCCTTGAAGCCGGTGGCCGACGCGTCGCGCAGGATACACAGGAATTCCTGCCCGTCGCACACCAGTTTCCCCGCACGCAACATCAGCGCATAGCGCTGGGCCGCGCGCTGCTCTGCGGCCGCGCTTGCGCAATCCTGCTCCCTTGCCTGACCCATAGCTCTGCTCCGCACACCGGAATCCTTGTCCCACAAACTGGAGCTACAAGAGTCGCGCTAAGGAATCGGTAAGGATGCCCCTAGGGCCTTCGACGCCCGTGGTCCCAACCGGCCCTCGGGCGGGCGGACACAAGCACCGATCACGGCGGCCGCCTTTCGAAGGGCCCGAAACCTGCAGGTCGGCAGGTCTCAGCAATGCCATTTCCCGGGGACTGGGCCGCTCCGACCTGACCCAGATCGATGATAATAATGCGAATGAGTTGCAATAAAGCAGGGTTTCTGCGAATGGCTCGCAGGACTGTTGCGAATGATTCGCAACACCTTGTGAAGGGGTTTGTGGGGTGGGCGGCAAAATGCGGACGATTGGCTTTTGGGCTGGCATTGGCGCCGCGATCTGCCTGCCTGCCAGCGCGATGGCGCAGGCGCCTGACATTCCTGCCAACCTTTCGGTCGGCGGCATGTTCATGGCGGCCGACTGGATCGTGAAGCTGGTCATGATCGGATTGCTGATCGCCTCACTGGTCACCTGGACCGTGTTCGTCGCCAAGGTTCTGGAACTGCGCAAGGCGACGGCGAACCAGCAGGCCATTCATGACGGCGTGATTGCGCTGCGCTCGCTTGGCGATGCCAAGGCCAATCCCGCAGTCGCCAGTTCGCCGCTGGTGCGCGAGGCGGGCGAGGAGTTGGCCCTCTCGGCAGACGCGCTCAGCGATACCGATGGCATCAAGGAGCGGGTGGTTTCGCGTTTCGAACGGCACGAAGCAGCCGAGGCCCGGCGCATGACCCGCGGCGTCAATGTGGTGGCCACCATCGGCGCGACCGCGCCATTCGTCGGCCTGTTCGGCACGGTGTGGGGCATCATGAACAGCTTCATCGGCATTGCCGAGCAGCAGACCACCAACCTCGCCGTTGTTGCCCCCGGAATTGCCGAGGCCCTGCTGGCGACTGCGCTGGGTCTGGTCGCGGCGATCCCTTCCGTGGTCATCTACAACCATTTCAGCCGACAGATCGCGGCCCACCGGGCGCTGGTTTCCGATACGGCAGCGGCCATCCTGCGCCTCGTCTCGCGCGATCTCAGCCGCGGCACGACCGGCGTGGGCAGGAACTGACATGGCCATCCGGCTTCGCGACAGCAGCGACGACCTGCCGGTCAACCACGAGATCAACGTTACCCCGTTCATCGACGTGATGCTGGTGCTGCTGATCATCTTCATGGTGGCCGCTCCGCTGGCAACAGTCGATGTGAAGGTCGATCTGCCGGTGTCCACCGCGCAGCCCGCGCCAAAGCCGGACAAGCCGGTGTTCCTGTCGATTCAGGCCGACGGACGCATGCTGGTGGGCGAACGCGAAGTGACTGCGGCCACCCTGGGTCAGGCGGTCGAAACGGCGACGGGCGGCGATCGCGAACAGCGGGTGTTCCTGCGGGCCGACAAGGCGATCACCTATGACACGATCATGCAGGCCATGAACGGCTTGCGCGCGGCGGGATACCTGCACGTCGCGCTGGTCGGGGCGGAAGGCGCCGGTCAGTGAGCGCCATGGCGATCGATGCCCGGGACCGGCAGAACTGGACGACTGCCGGACTGGTGGCGCTTGCCGCCCATGCCGGCGTGGCGGCGCTGGTGCTGGCGTGGTCCCGCCCGTCAGTGCCTCCCGCGCCGGAACCCGTGGTTCTGATCGAACTTCCACCCGAGGCAGCCCCTGCGCCTGCCGAAGCGGCGCAGCAGGCGGCGGAGCAGCCCGTGCCGGACTTGACGCCGCAGCGGCCTGAAACGCCGCCCATCGAAATCCCGCCGGTGCGCGCCCCCTTGCCAAGCGACCCGGTAACCCTGCCGCCGCCTCCGCCATCCCCGCCCGTGCGAGCCGCGGCTTCTGCGCCTGCTGCCGCGCCGGCCAATCCGGTTGCCATCGCTCCCGCCGGCACGGGAACCGGAGCAAGCACCGCGCCAGGCAACGATCCACGCGCCAAGCGGCAGGAGGCGGACTATTTCACCCTGGTCAGCGCGCACCTCAATCGCCGCAAGGTCTATCCGGCCGCCGGCCGCCAGGCCCGCCAGCAGGGCGTCGTGACGGTCCGTTTCACCGTGGACCGCAACGGCAATGTATCGGGCGTCTCGATCAAGCGCAGCAGCGGTCACGAACTGCTCGACACCGCCACCCTCGAGCTTCTGCAACGGGTCGCCCCCCTGCCGCGCATGCCGACTTCCATGCAGCGCGACAGCGTCACCCTGTCGCTCCCCATCGATTACTCGCTTCGAACCAGTTGAAAGAAAGGTAGTTTCCCATGAGCAAGAGCAAGCGCGCAATTCTGCGCTCTGGAATCGTGCGACCTGTCAGCTTGCGCCAGAAGCGTGCGAGCCTGGTCCTCGGCATGAGCGCGGCATTGCTGGCCGGTCCGGCCCTGGCCCAGTCTGCGGAGCCGGACGAGGTTGAACTTGATACCCTGCGGATCGAGGACAAGGCCGCCGACGTCAATCCCTACACCCAGAAGGGCGCGCCCTATAAGGCCCGCGTATCCGGCGACCCGCGCCGGGTGAAGCCGCTGGCGGAAACCCCCGCGACCATCCAGGTGCTGACCGCCACCCAGATCGAGGAATCGGGGGAAACGGACCTGCGCGATGTGCTGGACGGCGTGCCGGGCGTCACGGTCGGCACCGGCGAGAACGGCAACGCATTCGGCGATCGCTACATCATCCGCGGGCAGGAAGTGCGCTCGGACGTGTTTGTCGATGGGCTGCGCGATCCCGGCATGACCACGCGGGAGAGCTTCGCGGTCGAGCAGATCGAAGTGACCAAGGGCCCAAGCTCCAGCTTTGGCGGGCGCGGCACCACCGGCGGCGCGGTCAATTCCATCACCAAGCAGGCCAGCACCGACTACAACTTCAACCGCGTCGATCTGGGCGTCGGCACCGACAACTTCTGGCGCGGCACGCTTGATTCCAACTGGCGCGTTTCCGATGATGTCGCCGTCCGCGCGAACCTGCTTTACACCTCGGAAGACGTCCCGAACCGCAAGCCGTCCGACCGCGAGCGCTGGGGCGGCGCGCTCTCCGCTTCGCTGCGCATTTCGGACAGCGTGCGGTTGCTGCTCGACTATTACCACCTGACCGCGAACGACACCCCGGATCTTGGCGGCTATGTGCCGGCCCCCACCGGCACGGCCGGCAACGTCGCTATCCATGGCCCATGGAACGAGGTTCCCGCCTATGCGCAGAAGGGCGATTTCCTGAAATCGGAAGTCGACACGTTCACCGCGCGGGTGTTCATCGAACCGTTCGAGGGGTTCAGGATCATCAATTCGACCCGCTATGGCATGACGAGCAACGGCTATGTCGTGACCGGTCTGCGCGGTGGTGCCTATGATCAGGCGGCGAACAGCTATGCCCCGCTGACGCTCAGCAGCCACCAAGGCTGGCAGGATGTCGATTACTTCGTCAACCAGCTCAACGTGTTCGGCGAGTTCAATACCGGCGCGATCAGGCATTCGCTGATCGCCGGCGCCGAATATTCCGATCTCAAGGTCGTGAACGGGGTTTACCAGCTCACCAACAGCGGCGCGTTCAACTGCCAGACTTCCGGCACCGGCGCGTTCAACGCCTATTGCCTGACCGTTGCGGGCGCTGACCGGGCGCTGGTTTCCGGCGACATCAACGATATCCTGGGCCGCTCGGTCACCAAGGGCAACTGGGACAGCGACTGGCGGGTGAAGACCATGTCGCTCTACCTGATGGACACGATCGACATCACCCCGTGGCTGACGCTGCACGGCGGGCTGCGCATGGATTCCTTCACCTACAGCAACGTCATCCAGAACACGACCACGCTGGCCCAGACGACTTACCGCTACGGCGACACCCTGTGGAACGGCCATGCCGGCCTGGTTATCAAGCCGGCCGAAGAGGGCATCATTTATGTCACCTGGGGGACATCCAAGGAGATCAACGGCGGCGAATCCGACCTGGGCAGCAATTGCGGCTATGGCGGCGTCTGCATCGTCAACGGCGTGTCCGACGTGGGTGACGGCGCTCCGGAAAGCGCCACGAACATTGAAATCGGCACGAAGTGGGACCTGTTCGATGATCGCCTGCTGATCCAGGCTGCCGTATTCCAGCTGACCAAGGACGATGTGTTCGAATCCGGTTCGGCCGGCAGCTATTCCACGTTCGGCTCGCTCAACACCGGCAAGCACCGCATCCGGGGGATCGAGTTGGGCCTGGTCGGTAACATCACCGAAAAGCTGAGCGGGCAGGTCGCGGCGACCTTCATGGAATCGGAAATCCTGAAGACCAACCAGCAGCCCCCGGCAAGTGCCCCGGCCGGATCGACCCTGGTCGGCAAGCGCCTGTCCAATTTCGCGAACACCGCCTTCTCGGCCCAGTTGCGTTACCAGGCAACGGACGCCTTCAGCTTTGGCGGCACCGCGACCTACAAGAGCGCGATGTATACAGGTCAGCCGGACAGCCCGGCCGCCTATGACTTTACGCTCGACGTGAACCGCTACAAGGTTCCGTCCTACTGGGTGTTCGATGCTTTCGTGAACTACAAGTTCAACGAGAACTTCTCCGCCCGGCTGAACATCAATAACGTCGGCAACAAGGACTATTACCTGGCCGGTTATCAAAGCGGTCATTTCCTTTACAAGGGCGATGAGCGTCGTGCGACGCTGACCCTGACGGGACGGTTCTGATGCCAGGCCGGGGGGCGGTTTTCGCCCCCCGGCTCACAGCCCACACTTGCGGAAAGTCCCATGCTGACAATTATCGAGAATGTCCTCAGCGCCGAGGAAGTGCGCCAGTTCCGGGAAAAGCTGGCCTCAGCCGATTGGCAGGACGGGGCGGCGACGGCGGGCACCCGCTCGGTCGCGGTCAAGCAGAACCTCCAGCTTGATCGCCGCGATCCGCTGGCGCTCGAACTGGGCAACACAATCCTGCGCAAGCTGGGGCACAATCCCGTGTTTGTCTCGGCCGCCCTGGCCGAGAAGATCTGGCCGCCGGTGTTCAACTGCTATCAGGACGGCGGCCATTACGGCACCCATTCGGATGCCGCGCTCATGCGGCTGCCCGAAGCAAATCTGACCATCCGCAGCGATCTTTCGGCCACCGTTTTCCTGTCAGACCCTGAAGACTACGAAGGGGGTGAACTCGTCATCGAGGAGCAATTCGGCGGCCAGGCGGTGAAGCTCGCCGCCGGTGACATGGTGCTTTACCCATCGTCGAGCCTGCACCAGGTCACCCCGGTGACGCGGGGGCAGCGCGTCTGCGCGATCATGTGGATGCAAAGTGCCGTGGCCGATACGTCGGCGCGCGCCCTGCTGTTCGATCTCGACCAGTCGATCCAGTCGCTTTCGGTCGGAAGGGCGAAGGACGATGAGGACATCGACCGGCTGATCCATGTCTACCACAACCTGCTGCGACGTTGGGCGCAGCCATGACGGGACGGTTCACCCGGCCCTTGTTCTGGTTTGCGCTGGCCTTGCCGGCGCTGCTGATGCTTTCCGACCTTGCGCGCGGTGCGGTGCTGGCCATGGATCTCCTGCACCCAAGCGGCGAACTTTCCGTGCGGTTGGTGATCGCCGCCATGCTGGCCGGGCCGCTGGCCGGCGTGTTCGGCCCCAGCCGCTTCTTCCGGGGCTGGCTGGCGATACGCCGCAACCTGGGCGTGGCCGCCTTCGGTTACGCCATGCTCCACCTGATCTTCTATTTCGTCGACATGGGCGCGATCGCGGTCATTCTAGACGAGCTTGCGCTCCCTTCCATCTGGACTGGCTGGCTGGCCCTGGCGCTGATGGCCGTGCCCGCCGCAATCAGCTTCGACCAGGCGATGCGCAAGATGGGTCGCCACAAATGGAAGACCGCACAGCGGCTGGTTTACCCCTGTCTTCTGCTTTCCCTGGTCCACTGGCTGCTGCTCGACTGGAAATGGCAACCGGCTGCCGTTCACCTGGCGCCATTGGCAATGGCCTGGGCTGCCTTGCTCGTCGTCCGCCACAGGACTCGTATTTCTGAAAGGAACCCCGCCGCATGAAGAAGTCTCGCGCTGCGCTTCTGGCAGTGCTGCCACTGCTGACATTCCTTGCCGCGCCTGCGGCCCATGCCGATGGCAATGTGCGCTGCAACGCCGGACCGCGCGAGGCGTGGAAGGCGATTGCGGACCTGCGCAAGAAGGCCTGGATGGAAGGCTGGACGGTGCAGAAGACGCAGATCGAAGGCGACTGCTACGAGGTCTATGCGCGGACCGAAAGCGGCCAGGCAATCGAGGCGTTTTTCCACCCGGTCACCCTGCAAAAGCTGGTCGTCTATCGCCGGGGCCGCGAAATATACCGGGCACCGGGGTTCAGCCCGCCGTGATCTTCGCACCTCCAGTCCGGTACGGACCGCAAGCGACCAGTCGATGGCAATCTGGTCCCCAATCGGGAGTTGAACCGGAATTCCCAGGATGATCCGGAACGCGCCAGCCTTGCCCGGGGCTATACCCCCATTCATACTCCCAACGGGCGGTAACTGAATGCGAACGAGGGCGAACGCCTCGGACCTGTTGGCCGTGAAATACCGTGGATTTCTGGGGTTTATCCAGACGCCTTGCGAACATCGATGGACAGGAAAATGGAGCGGTGAAGGGAATCGAACCCTCGTCGTAAGCTTGGGAAGCTTCTGCCCTAATGCCA
>CALMJG010000206.1 GCA_937864195.1 uncultured Novosphingobium sp. | reverse complement strand
TGCGCGATCGAGGCGTGCCGCATCGCCACCCAGTACATGACCCCGGTGATCCTGTTGACCGATGGCTACATTGCCAACGCGGCCGAGCCGTGGGCCGTGCCCGATCCGGACACCTTTGCCCCGTTCCCGGCGCAGTTCCTCGATGCGCCCAATGGCCCCGATGGCACCCTGCTGCCCTATGCCCGCGACGAAAAGGGCGCGCGGCCATGGATCAAGCCCGGCACCCCCGGGCTGATGCACCGCATTGGCGGGATCGAGAAGAACCCCGGTACCGGCAACCTTGATTACAGCCCGGCCTCGCACCAGGCGATGACCGACGCGCGCAAGGCCAAGGTCGACGGCGTGGCGAAATCGATCCCGGCGCAGGACGTTTGCCTGGGTAGCGAAGGCGGCAAACTGGCCGTGGTTGGCTGGGGCAGCACGTTTGGCCCGATCCACCAGGCAGTGCGCAAGGCGCGCGCCCAAGGCCTCGACGTCAGCCACATCCACGTCCGTCACATCTGGCCGTTGCCGGAAAATCTGGGCGATCTTCTGCGGGGTTACGACAAGATCCTCGTCCCCGAAATGAACACCGGCCAGTTCAAGACGGTGCTGCGCGATCAGTATCTGGTCGACGCCCAGCCGCTGACCAAGGTGTCGGGCCAACCCTTTGCCATTGCCGAGATCGAGGCTGCGATCGCGACCTATTTCGACGGCGTTGCGGGCAATGCCGGGGGTGACGAGGTGCCCCCCAACCCCGGGCAGATGCCGACAATCAAAAGCGCCAATCCATAAAGGATCATGCGCGATGATCGGATGCCTTGGCCTTTCGGGACTGCTCCTCTTCCTGGGGGCCTGGATGAGCGCTTTCGTGCTCTACGTCTATTTCGGCCCGGCCAACCCGCTGCTTGCCTTTGCCTTTGGCGCGGCGATGGTGGCGGTGTTCTGGATCGTCGCCAGACAGTTCGCCGATCGGGCCGTGGCCAATGACGTGCGCGGCAATGCTCTCCGCGCCGCGCGCGAGCGGGATCCGAACCACGCCCGCAACCGCTTTGTCGCGCTTTACATCGGTCGGGGGATCGGTTGGATCATTACGCTGTTTTTCGGGGGGCTTGCTGTATTCGGCGCGATCCTCGGCATTTATGATTACTTCGCGGACGGGGGTGAGAGTGCGAGGAGTGTCGCATTGCTTGCCGGGTCGGCAGCCGCGATCGCTTACTACGTGTTTCCTTTAGCCAAGGTCAGAGTCGAATGAACGCCATCGCCACTATCACCACGACGCTCAAGGACTGGGAATCGGATCAGGAAGTCCGCTGGTGTCCGGGCTGCGGGGACTATGCGATCCTCAAGGCGGTGCAGCGCACCCTGCCGGAAATCGGCGCCAACCCGGCGACCACGGTGTTCGTCAGCGGGATCGGCTGCTCCAGCCGCTTCCCCTATTACATGGCAAGCTATGGCTTTCACACCATCCACGGCCGCGCGCCGGCGGTGGCGACGGGGATCAAGCTGAGCAATCCGGAGCTCGATATCTGGCTGGTCACCGGCGACGGCGATGGCATGTCGATCGGCGGCAACCACACGATGCACCTGATCCGGCGCAATCTGAACATCCAGATCATGCTGTTCAACAACGAGATTTACGGGCTGACCAAGGGCCAGTACTCGCCGACCAGCCGCGAAGGCACCAACAGCCCGACCTCGCCGCTGGGCTCGGTCGACCGGCCGGCGCTGCCCTGTGCCTTCGCGCTGGGCGCGGGCGCGCGGTTCATCGCGCGCGGGTTTGACGTGTCGAAGCACCTGCCCGAAGTGCTCAAGGCCGCCCACGCCCACAAGGGCGCGGCGTTCGTCGAGATCTTCCAGAACTGCATCGTCTACAACAAGGACCGCTTCGAGGACTTCGCCGCCCCCAAGGGCGCCGAGGACCGCCAGCTGTGGCTCAAGAACGGCGAACCCATGCTGTTCGGCAGCGAGAAGACCGGCGGCGTCAAGGGCATCGCGCTCGATGCCGAGAAGCTGGAGCTCAAGGTTGTCGAGGTCACCGATGGCGACTGGCAGGCGGCGGGCGTGATCGTCCACGACGTCACCAACCGCTCGATCGCGCACATGCTGGTGGAAATGCCGTTCGGTCCGTTCCCGATGGCGCTGGGCGTGATCTACGACGATCCCCGCCCGACCTTCGAGGACGCGCTGCTCGGCCAGGACGCCAAGGCCCGCGAAGGCAAGAGCACCGACCTGAAGAAGCTCCTCGCCAAGGGCCAGACCTGGACGGTCGAGGGGTAAGCCCTTGCCGCGGGGGTGGTTTATTGCGACCCCTGCGGCATGGACAACCTGACCCATTCGCTGATCGGCGCCGCGCTGGCGCAGTGCGGGCTTAAGCGCCGCACCGGGCTTGCCATGCCGGCGATGATCCTCGCGGCGAACCTGCCGGATATTGACGCGCCCTGCGCCGTTTATGGCGTTGAATCCCTGTCGATGCGGCGCGGCATCACCCACGGGCCGATTGCGCTCATCCTGCTGCCGGTGCTGCTGGCAGGCGCACTGATTGCGTTCGACCGATGGCAGGCGCGGCGCGGGAAGCGGCCAGAGGGGCGGCTGCCCGTCCACCCCGGCTGGCTGATCGCGCTTTGTTATTTAGGCACTCTCACCCATCCGCTATTCGACTGGTTCAACACCTACGGCATCCGCCTGCTGGAGCCGTTTTCGAGCCGCTGGTTTTACGGCGATACGCTGTTCATCATCGACATCTGGATCCTGATCATGCTCGGCACCGGGATATTCCGGTCGCTGAAGGCCGAGCGGGCGGGGCGGGCGGACTGGACCGGGCCAGCGCGGCTCGCCTGCGGCGGGGTCGCGGCTTATGTCGCGGCGAACATGGCGATCAGCCACATGGCCGCGCGGCAGGTCATGGCCGAGGCGCCCTATCCGGTCATGGCCGTGGCCAGCCCGATCCCGATCGCCTTCTGGGAGCGCGACGTGCTGTGGCGCACGGCGGACGGCTGGTACGGGACGATGCGTTGCACGGCGCTGTCCTGCGTGCGCTATCCCCGCGAGCTGAAGCGGACCGGCATGGACGATCCGCGCATCCCTGCACTGGCCGCAAAGGACCCGGCAGCGCGCGCCATCCTGTTCTGGAGCCGGATGCCCGTGGCCGAAGCGGGACCAAAGGGCATATTGCTAAGCGACCAGCGCTTCATGAATAGCCCGGCGCGCGGAACCTTCTCCGTGTTGCTGAAACCGGACTGATGACCTCACCTTCGATTGTATGGTTGCGCCGTGACCTGCGCCTTGCCGACCAGGCTGCGCTGGTGGCTGCTTGCTCCGAAGGACCGGTGATCCCGGTCTACGTGCTGGACGATCAGACGCCCCGGCACCGCGCGATGGGCGGGGCATCGCGCTGGTGGCTGCATCACAGCCTTGCCAGCCTGGACGCGGACCTGCGCAAGGCGGGGTCCCGCCTGATCCTGCGGCGCGGGCGCTGCGAGGATGTCCTGCCCGCATTGGCCGAGGAAACCGGCGCGCGCCGCGTCCACGCGATGCATCATTACGAGCCGTGGTGGCGCAATGCCGAACGCGCGGTTGCGCGGGTGCTGGACCTGGCGCTGCATGATGGCAACTACCTTGCTCCCCCTGGCACCGTGCTGACCGGCAACGGCACGCCGTTCAAGATCTATACCCCGTTCTGGCGCGCGCTGACCGAGCGGATGCCGCCGCCACCGCCGCTGCCTGCGCCCTTGCAGGTTCCGGCGCCCGCTGACTGGCCGCACAGCGAATGCCTCGACGACTGGGGCCTGTTGCCAACCGCTCCAGACTGGGCCGGAGGCATGCGCGCCGAATGGACACCGGGCGAGGCTGGCGCGCTGGGCCGTCTGGAGGACTTCACCGGGATCGCTGCGCGCTACGAGGCGCAGCGCAACCTGCCCTCGCGCGAGGGCACTTCGCGGCTTTCGCCTCACCTCCACTTCGGAGAGATTTCGCCCGCCACTGTCTGGCACGCCGTTGCCGATGCTGGTGGTTCGGTTGACAAGTTCCTGGGCGAGATCGGCTGGCGCGACTATGCCCAGACCGTGATCCTGCAACTGCCCGATTATGGCACCCGCAACGCGCGCGACACCTTCGATGGGTTCCCCTGGCGCGAGGGCGCCGATGCCGATGCCGACTTTGCCGCCTGGTGCAGGGGGCGGACCGGCTATCCGATCGTCGATGCCGGGATGCGCCAGCTGTGGGCCACGGGGTGGATGCACAACCGGGTGCGGATGATCGTGGCCAGCTTCCTGATCAAGCACCTGCTGATCGACTGGCGGCGCGGCGAGGAGTGGTTCTGGGACACGCTGGTCGACGCCGACTATGGCTCGAACGCGGTAAACTGGCAGTGGAACGCGGGGACGGGCGTCGATTCCAACATGTTCGTGCGGATCATGGCACCGCTCGGCCAGTCGGAAAAGTTCGATGCGGCGGGTTATATCCGGCAGTGGGTGCCTGAACTTGCCCACCTTCCGGAGGCAGCGATTCACGACCCGCCCTTGCCGGTACGCGGCTATCCGGCCAGACTGATCGGTCACAAGGAAGGCCGCGCGCGCGCCCTTGCGGCGCTGCAGGCCCACAAGGGCTGAGGCTCAGTCCGGCAAGCGGGTCGCAGGCGGGCGAAACGAATGGCCCCCATAGCGTCGGGCTGTTGCCGAACCGAGGCGATACTGAGCGGCCTTGGTGATCCCGAAATACCAAGGATTCTGCGGTATTGGAAGGTCTGTGGCGAAACTTGCCGGAGTGGCAAGTGGTGCCCGGGGGCGGATTCGAACCACCGACACGCGGATTTTCAATCCGCTGCTCTACCAACTGAGCTACCCGGGCAACGCTGCGGCGGCGGTCCTTACGGTCCGACCAGCGGCTTGAAGCGCGCCTATGGCGAAGCGCGATGCGCTTGGCAAGAGGGGATTATGCCTTTCCTTCTTCTTCGTCGAGTGCGGGCGGTCCGGGCAGGGCATAGCCATCGTCCAGCCAGCGGACCAGATCGCGGTCCTTGCAGCGGGTGGAGCAGAACGGCGCATGGTCGGGGCTGCGCGGCTTGCCGCAGATAGGGCACTTGCGGGTCGAACTGGTCATGCGGGCACCGCTTGCGCGAATCCGGCCTCTGGCGCAAGGCCCGGGTCCTCTGCCAGCTGGACCAGCCTGCCGGACCGGCGTGCAAGGTCGTCCAGCCAACTGGCATGCAACGCCTGGCGCACCGCTGGATGGCAGCTCAGCAGCAGGGTGCCGGGCTGCTCGACCCGCTCCGCCTGCCGGAGCAGCCGGCGAGCGGATGCTCCCGCAGGATCGAACTGCACCAGTTGCAGCAGCGAAGGGCGAACCAGCCGCGCGACCAACTGGACGAAGCCGAAACCGTTGATCGCCGTGCGTTCGTGTGGCCAATCGTCCAGCGCTTCGGCCAGCGCCAAGTCGATTGCGCGGCGGTCCTCGCGCGCTTCCAGCGTCGGGAAATCGATGCCGATGTTGCCGCCTACGTCGAAGCGCCGCAAGGCTGCCGCGAGAGGCTGCACGGCTTGGCGGGCGAGATCGCGCGGGGGCAGGGTGCCGTCGATGTCGACGACCGTCATCGCCGGGGTGGGGGCAAAGTGGAACGTGCCGCCGGCAAAGCCGCAGGTGCCGCTCCAGGCGTCGTCCCACAGTTCGTTCCAGCCGCAATCCGGAAAAGCGCGGACCACGCGCACCGCATGGCCTTCCAGACGCAGGGACTGCGCGAGGGTGGGGGCCGGAAGCAGCGGAGCCGTCGTGGGGCGGGCCTGAGCCAGCTTGCGGCGCTTTGGTTCGGGAATGGCGGAACGGAGCACTTCCAGCCTCAGCGCGGCGCCCTCGCTGGCCTCGCGGGGGAGCCGGTCGACCAGTGCTTCCTCGCCGCCCGCAAAGCGCGCCGTGCCGCGCGAGCTGCCCGAGGTTCGGGCGACCAGAACCGCGTCCTCGACCTGGCCCCGGCGCAGTCCGCCGGGCCAGTCGATCCGGGCGGCGGCGATTTCACCACCATCGAGCAGGATCGCGCGGTGCTCGCCGATCCCTTCCTCGACCAGCCACTCAGCCAAGCGGCAATCCCGCCGCGAGCAGCAGGGCGCGCGCCTCGAACAGGGGCAGGCCCATGACGCCGGAGTGGCTGCCGGAAATGAAGCGGATCAGCGCCTCGGCGCGGCCCTGGATGGCATAGCCACCCGCCTTGCCGAGCCCTTCGCCGCTGGCGACATAGGCGTCGATTTCTTCCTCGGTGAGGCGCTTGAAGGCGACCACGGTTTCCACCTCGCGCGAGCGGGCGCGGCCCTCGGCATCGATCACGCAGAGCGCCGAGATGCAGCGGTGGCGGCGGCCGGAAATCAGGCCCAGCAGGGTCCGCTGGATTTCCTCGTTGTCGGCCGGCGGCAGGATGCGGCGGCCAAGCGCGACAGTGGTGTCGCCCGCCAGCACGATTTCGCCCTCCGCGCGCGGCACGGCCTGGGCCTTGGCCATGGCCAGCCGCAGCGCATAGGCACGGGGCGCTTCGCCTTTCAGCGGCGTCTCATCAATGTCGGGACTCGCGATCCGCGCAGGGACCGCGCCGATCCGCGCCAGAAGCTCGCGCCTGCGCGGCGAGGACGAGGCGAGGACGAGCTGGGGTGGACGTGTGGCCGGGGACGTCAATACTGGCCCGGGCCGCCGCGGCCCGGCATGAAGCGATAGGTGATCCGGCCCTTGGTCAAGTCATAGGGGGTCAGTTCGACCAGCACTTCGTCACCCACCAGCACGCGGATGCGGTTCTTGCGCATCTTGCCCGCAGTGTGGCCCAGGATCTCGTGATCGTTTTCAAGGCGGACGCGGAACATGGCGTTGGGCAGCAGTTCCACCACCGTGCCGCGCATTTCAAGCAGTTCTTCCTTCGCCATCCGCGCTCAATATCCGTAGCTGGTCGTTTGCATTGCGGCGCCCCATATACCCGGAGTGCTCAAAAGGAAAGCCTTGGCGCCGCTGCGGCTTGAACCTTCGTGACAATTTGTGACCTTTGGGGCACTTGCCTTGCCCCCGTCGATCGGCGAGGAACCGCAAAGGTGGTGGGCCGGGGATTGTTCTGAAGTTCTGGAGTCCCGGTAAAACCGCATGTTACGCTATTCGACAGTTCCGTTTGCCCTGCTCGCCGTTCCGGCCATTGCGCAGGAGGTTCCCGCGCCTGCGTTGCAGGCAGAGGCCGAGGCGCCCGAAGTGGACGAGGGCGGGACCGAAATCCTGGTCGTGGCCGAACGGGTGAAGGGGCAGGTCGATGCTCCGCAGGCACCGATCGCAACTTTTGACGAGACCGAGATTGGCGCGCTGGGCGCCTCGTCGCTGACCGACGTGCTGTCGCGCATCAGCCCGCAGACCGGCTCTGGTCGCGGGCGGGGCGGCGGGATGCCGGTGGTGCTGGTCAACGGCCAGCGCATCACGAACTTCCGCGAAATGCGCAATTTCCCGCCCGAAGCGCTGCGCCGGGTGGAGGTGCTGCCCGAGGAAGTGGCGCTGCGCTATGGCTTTCCCGCCAATGCGCGGGTGGTCAACCTGATCCTCAAGGACAAGTTCGCCAGCCGCCGGATCGAGGCGGAGTATCGCCTGCCCACGCGCGGCGGGTTCAACAGCTGGGAACTGGAAGCCAGCCAGATGCGGATCGACGGGCCGAGCCGCTTCAACGTCACCGCATCGATCGAGGACGGATCGCCGCTGTTTGAGAGCGAGCGCCCAGGGCTGATCTCGGCCAGCAACCTGCCGTCCGTCGCGGGCGACCCCGATCCGCGCGCCTTCCGCAGCCTGATCGCCGACACGCGCGACATCGGCGTCAATGCATCATGGACCAAGGGACTGGGCAAGGATGGCACAGGCGGGGCGATCAGCCTGAACGCCAATGCCAGCCGCAGCGATAGCCTCAGCTGGTCGGGGCTCGATCTCGCGCGGCTGGCCGATGCCGGCGGCGCAACGGCGCTGCGGGCCCTGGCCGATCCGCTGGAGCGGCGCGGGCAGACAACCTCGCTGCAGGGCGGGGCGGGGCTCAACCTGTTTCCGGGCCGCTGGCAGCTTTCCGCGACGCTCGATGCGGGGCACACGGTCAATACCACGCGGATCGACCGGCGGGCCGATACCTCGGGCCTGATCGCGGCGGCCCTGGCAGGCAGCCTGCCGATCAGTGGACCGCTGCCCGCTCTGCCGTCGGCGGGGTTCGATACCGCGCGGAGCGAAAGCAACACAGCGACCGCGCTGGTGACGATGATCGGCCGCCCGCTGCTGCTACCCGCTGGCGAGGTCGCGGCGACGTTCAAAGCGGGCTACGCCTTCTCGGCCATCGACAGCAGCGACACGCGCAGCACCGCCGGGCCGGTCAGCCTGCGGCGGGGCGACCTGTCGGCGGGCGTCAACCTGGGCATTCCGATCGCCAGCCGGCGCGAGAACTCGCTCGCCGCGCTGGGCGACCTTACACTCAACTTCAGCGCCGGGTACAATCACCTGTCCGACTTCGGCTCGCTGACCGACTGGAGCGCCGGGCTGACCTGGTCGCCGGTCGAGAAGCTGAACTTGCAGGCCAGCTATCTGGTCAACGAGGCGGCGCCCTCGCTCTCCCAGCTTGGCAGTCCGGCCAATGTGACTTTCAACGTGCCCGTCTACGATTTCGCGCGCGGCGAGGCGGTGCTGGTCACTGTCACCGGCGGCGGCAATCCGGCGCTGCGCAAGGAAAGCCAACGCGACCTCAAGCTGGGGGCGAACTATGAGCTGCCGATGCGCGGCTCCAGTCTGCTGGTCGAATACTTCCGCAACCGGTCGGACGACGTCTCGGCCAGCTTCCCGCTGCTGACCCCGGCGATCGAGGCGGCCTTTCCCGGCCGCGCAGTGCGCGATGCCAGCGGACGGCTGACGGGAATCGACCAGCGGCCGGTGACCCTGGCCGAGCAGACCGGATCACGGCTGCGCTGGGGGCTCAACCTGTCAGGCACCATTGGCAAGGCGCCGGAAGGCGGCAGCGGAATGATGGGCATGATGGGCGGCGGACGTGGCCCCGGCGGTCCGCGCGGCGGCAGTGGCCGTCCTGCGGGCGCGGGCGCGGGCGGCGGTCGCGGACCGGGCGGCGGCATGATGGGCGCCATGTTCGGCGGCGGCGGGCAGGGCCGGTGGAACGTGGGCGTCTATCACACCGTGCAGTTCTCCAGCCGCGTGCTGATTGCGCCCGGTGGCCCCGCGCTCGATCTGCTGGACGGCGATGCGCTGAGCGGCGGCGGGACTCCGCGCCATTCGGTCGAATTCAACCTCGGTGCCTTCCACAAGGGACTGGGCATGTTCGGGCAGGGCACATGGAGCGGGCCGACCACGCTGAAGGCCAGCGGTGCGCCGGGCACCAGCGACCTCCGGTTCGGCAGCCTCGCCAAAGTCAACCTGTCGGTCTTTGCCGACCTTGGCCAGGTCGGGCTGGCGAAGCAGGCGCCGTTCTTCAAGGGCGCGCGGGTTTCGCTGCGGGTCGATAACCTGTTCGATGCCCGCCAGAAGGTGAAGGACGGCAGCGGCATGGTGCCGCTGAGCTATCAGCCGGACTACCTCGATCCGCGCGGGCGGGTGATCGAGCTGGAATTCCGCAAGATGTTCTGAAAACCGCCCCGGCCCGTGCCGGGGCGGCCAGTCCGCTCAGCCTTGGAATACGGCCAGCAGCAGGTGGAGCGTCAGCGCGATCAGCGTCAGACTGGACAGGGCGAACAGCAGGAAGCGGATCATCACCCGGTTGACCGTGGCCTGCACCAGCGAATGGACAATGCGCAGCGCCACATAGGCCCAGCCGAGCGTGGCGTTGAGTCCGTCGCCCTGGCCGATCAGCGCCAGCGCAAGCGCCACCGCGTAGAACACGGTCGGTGCTTCGTGGAGATGGTTGTAGTTGTGGGCGATCCACTGGATCTTGTCCGGCAGCTTGCCGTCAAGATCCTTGCCGGTGCCGCCGACCAGCGTCTTGCTGTCGATCTTGGCGGCGCCCATCGCCGGGATGCGGGTGGCGTACATCCACAGCCACATAAGCATGGTCCAGCCTGCGAGCACTGCCATCGGCTGGAGGATCGGGGAAACGGTGGTCATGCGGCAACTCCCTTGGCAAGCGCGGTCAGTTCAAAGGCGTGGATCGCCAGCAGGATCAGGCAGATCGTCGACAGCAGGAACAAGGTGAAGCGCACCGGAATGGTGTTCACCGTTGCCTGCCAGAGCGAGTGCAGGATGCGCAGGCCGACATAAGCCCAGGCGATGGCGATCGTCCCGGCGTTTGGCCCCATAAGCGCGATGATTACTACCGTGGGATAGAAGATCGTCGGCTGTTCCATCAGGTGGCTGTGGTTGTGCGATTTCCACTGCACGGAATCCGGCAGCACCCCGTCAAGGTTCTGCCCGCGCCCGCCGGGCGGTGCGGTCTTGATGTTGGCGCCCAGTTTGGCCATCGCCGGAAAGCGGGTCGCTCCGGTCCAGACCAGCATGATCAGCGACCACAGCACCAGCACGGCGGCTGGCGCGAGCATTTGCGCTTGCATGAGTGTTCTCCCCCTTCGGTGTTATCCCGAAGCGAAGAGGCTGCTGCGCGCCGGTTCGATTGTCAAATGCAACCAGGTGCGCGGCATGACGTCGTCCCCGACTTGATCCGGGACCGGTGGCCCGACTGGCGCTGTCCCGCACCCTCTCGGTTTCGCAACTGCCAGCGGCCCCGGGTCGAGCCCGGGACGACGGGGGACTTAGCCCGCCAGCACCTTGGCAAAACTGTCAGGATCGGTGTTGCCGCCGCTGAGGATCAGCACGGTGCGGCCGTCCAGCGCCACCTTGCCCGCCAGCGCCGCCGCCAGCGCCGCCGCTCCGCCGGGCTCGATCACCAGATGCAGCTTTTCAAAGGCAAAGCGCTGCGCTGCGCGGACCTCGTCCGGACTGACGGCAAGGCCGAAGGCGCAGCGCTCCTGCAGCACCGCGAAGTTGATCGGGAAGGTGGCGGGTGTCTGCAAGGCATCGCAGGCGGTGGGCGGGGCATCGGCGGGCACGCGGCGGATTTCTCCGGCCTCGAGGCTCAGCCGCACGTCGTCCCAGCCTTCGGGTTCGACCGGCACGATCTCCGCATCCGGGCAGGCGAGCGCGAGACCTGCCGTCAGCCCGCCGCCGCCGCAGGGCGCGACGATCCGGGTGGGCGGCGAAATACCGCGCTCCGCCAGCTGCGCAGTTATCTCCAGCCCGGCGCTGCCCTGTCCCTCGATCACCCAGCGGTCGGCATAGGCGTGGACCAGCGTGGCCCCGCGTTCCGCGCAGAGGCGGCTGGCCAGTGCGTCGCGGTCCTCCCCGCCGGGGCGGTCATAGAGCACGACTTCCGCGCCCAGCGCGCGGGTGGCGGCCAGCTTGATCGCGGGCGCATCGACCGGCATCACGATGGTCGCGGCGATCCCCAGCCGCCGCGCTGCCCAGGCGACGCCCTGCGCGTGGTTGCCGCTGGATACGCCGACCACGCCTGCTGCGCGTTGCTCCTCGGACAGGTCGGTCAGACGGTGCCAGGCGCCGCGAATCTTGAAGGCGCCGATGGGTTGCAGGCTTTCCGCCTTGCACCACACTGTCACGCCATTGACCTGCGTTTCGAGCAGGGGTGTATTCGGCAGCAATTGCGCTATCTTCGCGGCGGCGCGGGCCACGCCTTCCGGCGAGGGTGTGTGCATTTGTTGTGCTGTCATGAAACAAATCTATATGCGCCCTGACTGACCGCAAAGGAGATTCGGCGTGAGCAAGGTTCTGGTGATCGGCGCGGGCGGCGTTAGCTCGGTCTGCGTGCACAAGATGGCGATGAACGCCGGTATTTTCAGCGAGATTCATCTCGCCAGCCGTACCAAGAGCAAGTGCGATGCCATCGCCGCCTCGGTGAAGCAGCGCACGGGCGTCGACGTTGCCACTTATGAGATCGACGCGGAGGAAGTGCCTGCGCTGACCCGCCTGATCGAGCAGACCGGCGCGAAGCTGGTCGTCAACCTGGCGCTGCCCTACCAGGACCTGCCGATCATGGACGCCTGCCTGGCTGCCGGCGTCGACTATCTCGACACCGCGAACTACGAGCCCAAGGACGAGGCCAAGTTCGAATACAAGTGGCAGTGGGCCTATCAGGACCGCTTCCGTGAAAAGGGCCTGATGGCGCTGCTGGGATCGGGCTTCGATCCGGGCGTCACCAGCGTCTTCGCGATGTGGCTCAAGAAGCACAAGCTGAAGACCATCCGCAGCCTCGACATCCTCGATTGCAACGGCGGCGATCACGGGCAGGCCTTTGCCACCAATTTCAATCCGGAAATCAACATCCGCGAAGTGACCGCCCCGGCGCGCCACTGGAACAAGGGCGAATGGGTCGAAACCCCGGCCATGACCATCCGCCACCAGTTCGATTTCGAGGGCGTCGGCCCCAAGAACATGTACCTGATGTACCACGAGGAACTGGAAAGCCTCGCGAAGTTCCTGCCCGAGCTGGAACGCGGCCGGTTCTGGATGACCTTCGGCGATGCCTACATCAACCACCTGACCGTGCTGCAGAACGTCGGGATGACTTCAATCGAGCCGGTGACCTACCAGGGCAAGGAAATCGTGCCCCTGCAGTTCCTCGCCGCCGTGCTGCCCAAGCCGGAGACCTTGGGGCCGACCACCAAGGGCAAGACCAACATCGGTGACATCGCCACCGGCCAGGCGCTCGACGGCAGCGGCGAGAAGACCTTCTACATCTACAACATCTGCGACCACGAGGACGCGTTCCACGAAACCGGCAACCAGGCGATCAGCTATACCACCGGGGTTCCGGCGATGATCGGCGCGGCGATGATGCTGACCGGCGCCTGGAAGGGCGAGGGCGTGTTCAACATCGAACAGCTCGATCCCGATCCCTTCATGGACATGCTGAACACTCAAGGGCTGCCGTGGCAGGTGAAGGAGCTGGCCGGGCCGGTCGAGTTCTGATGAACTGGTCGCTCGTCCTGCCGGTGGTGATGCTGGCAGGGTCCAACCTGGTAATGAACGTCGCGTGGTACGGGCATTTGCGGGTGCCTGACCGTGCCCTGTGGCTGGCGATCGTGTTGAGCTGGGGTCTGGCTTTCGCGGAATACTGCCTGGTGGTTCCGGCCACCCGGATCGGCGCGGCGGTCTATTCGCTACCCCAGCTCAAGACGATCCAGCTGTTCATGTCGGCCACCACTTTCCTGCTGATTGCGTGGCTGGCCTGGGATCAGAAACCCGGGCTATACCAGATCGGCGGCTTTGCATTGATCGTGGCTGGCGCGGCGCTGGTCTTTTCGGGGAAATAGGATGGAAACCAGAGCCGGCGATCCGGGCGCCTTCGCCCACTTCGACCTGTCGCGCGTCGACAGCCCGTCCTTCGTGGTCGATGCCGCGCGTCTGCGCGCCAATCTGGCGGTGCTGGCCGACGTGCGCGACCGGGCGGGGATCAAGTTGCTCTCCGCGCTGAAAGCCTTCTCGATGTGGAAGGTCGCGCCGCTGGTTGGCGAATACCTCGACGGGGTCTGCACTTCGGGCCTGTGGGAAGCGCTGCTGGCGGCGGAACACTACAAGGGCGAGATCGCGACCTACTCGGCGGCCTACAAGGCGGAGGACCTGCCGGAAATCTGCCGCCTGTCCGATCACGTGATCTTCAACACGCCAGGCCAGATCGCGCGGTTCCGGTCCGTGCTTGAGGCGCAGCAACCGCATTTTGACATCGGCCTGCGGATCAACCCGCTCCACGCCGAGGGCGAGGTGCCGCGCTATGACCCTTGCGCCCCGCATTCGCGGCTGGGCTTCCCGGTTGACCAGCTGACGGCCGAACATCTGGAAGGGGTGACGGGCCTCCACTTCCACACCCTGTGCGAGCAGGATTTCGAGCCGCTGAAGCGCACCTGGGAAGCCGTCCTGCCCCGGATCGAGCCGTTCCTGCCGCAGCTGAAATGGCTGAACTTCGGTGGCGGCCACCACATCACTCGGGCCGATTACCAGCGGGGTGAACTGGTCGACTTCCTGATCGCGGTGAAGGAACGGACCGGTTGCGATCTGTACCTCGAACCGGGTGAGGCCGTGGCGCTCGATGCTGGCATCCTCGTCGGCACGGTGCTCGATACCCACTGGAACGGGATGCCGCTGGCGATCACCGACATTTCCGCGACCTGCCATATGCCAGATGTGCTGGAGGCACCCTACCGCCCGGCAATGCTGGGCGAACTGCCGCAGATCGATACCGACATCGACGAAGGCGCGGGCGGGGCGGTGCGGCTGGGCGGGCCATCGTGCCTGGCGGGCGACGTGATCGGCGATTACCGGTTTGCCACCGGGCCGGAAATCGGCCAGCGCTTCGCCTTCCTCGATCAGGCGCACTATTCGATGGTCAAGACCACCACGTTCAACGGGGTGCCGCTGCCGTCGATCTGGCTGTGGGACAGCGAAACCGACAGCCTCGAATGCGTCAAGCGCTTCGGGTACGAGGATTTCCGCGCAAGGTTGAGCTGAGGGGTTAGCGGTTCCCTCCCGCCAAGTCCCTCATCCGCATCCGCGCGCGCTCGTTGAGCTTGATCGCAAGGTCGGCCAGCGCGCCAAACTGGGTGATGCTCCGCTCCAGCAGGGCGCGGTCGCGGTCGGCCTCCAGCGAGCCGCTCTCGAACAGGTCGCCGCTCTTCAGCGTGATCAGCAGGTCGCCCCCGTGGAACAGCGCGCGGATGTCTGATCCAGCGAAGGCCTGCTCCACCGCGATCAGGCGCTCGATGTATTCCGGGTGGACCAGATAGCGCGCTTCCACCTGGTCGTTCGACCAGACGGTGAAGCGATCCTCGAAGCGGGGATCGACCATGTCGACCCGGCCCATTTCGATCCCGCCGATGGTCGCGCTTTCCTGCTCGCCGCCGAAGAAGCGGGTGCGCTCGCCGTTGGGTTCGATCACCGTGGTGCTGGTAAAGGCGCGGTTGAAGCCGAGCGACATGATCGTGCCCTGGAACACGGTTACGGTCCGCCGGTTCTTCCCCGATCCGCGCTCCTCGGTGAGGCAGGCCTCGTGCAGGGTGAAGGGGCTTGCGCCCAGCACACCCCACCACAGGTCCTGGAAGCTTGAATTGTCATAGCCCGGAACCAGCTGGAAGGTCTTCGCCCGCTCGAAAGTCTGCCCGGGTGTGCATTCGACGCTGTAGTCCAGCTCCAGCGCCTGCGCGATCGCGCCGTTGATCCCGCCCTTGAGCTTGTTGAGCATTGGCCGCTTCGACCATTCGGCCCAGGCGAAGCCGATCATCGCGCAGCCGAACCCGACCTTGAAAGCCCAGTCGACCTTGCCAAACGCCGCCAGCACCACAAATGCGCCCGCCGCAACGATGAAGCCGGTCCTTCTTGCCTTGCGGGCCTTGCGGGCGACCTCGCCGCGCTCCACGTTCTGCGCGGTCAGCCAGCGGCCCAGGTCACCAGCCAGCAGCGCATCGGCATCGGGCTTCTCGATCATCGTGCTTGCCAGCCCGCCGGGACATGATAGCCATGCAGGAAATCCACTGCGCACAAGGAAATGGCTGCGATGGGAATGCTTATCCTGCTGGCAATCATCGTCATTCTCGCGATTGTTCTGATCGGCATCTATAACCGGCTGGTCGCATTGCGCCAGAACTGCCGTCAGGGACTGGGGGATATCGACGCCCAGCTGCGCCAGCGGCACGACCTTGTTCCGAACCTGGTCGAGACGGTGAAGGGCTATGCGGCCCATGAGCAGGAAACATTCAGCCAGGTGATCGCCGCGCGCAACAGCGCGGGCGGCACGGCCACGCCGGAGGCGGAAGCCGCGCTGGGCAAGGCCATCGGCAATCTGCTGGCGCTGGGCGAGGCCTATCCGGACCTCAAGGCCAGCGCCAACTTCCAGGCGCTGCAGGGCGAACTGGCCGACATCGAGGACAAGTTGGCCGCCGCGCGCCGTGCGCTCAACGCGGCCACGGCCCGCTACAACGCCGCCCGCGAAAGTTTCCCGGCAGTGCTGTTCGCTGGCGCGCTGGGCTTCCAGGAAGCTGATTTCCATGCCCTGACTGCCGAGGAACGCCCGGCGATGGGCAGCGCTCCGCAAGTCCGGTTCCAGTAGGGGGAGGGGGGCATGGCCGGGCCGCTGCTCGACGCGCATGGCTCCGATCCCGCGCTCATGGGCTGGATGGAGGGGCTGCCCCCGCCGCCCGACAAGCGCCTTAGCTGGACGCGGGCGGATCATATGCGGTTCCCCACCCATCGTCATGCCTTCTCGCATATGCGTGAGTTCCTGCCGACCGCGCGGGTTTCGCGGGGGCAGGGGCCAATATGGGATCTTCCCGTGGCGCTGCGGGGCGATCTGGACGCGGTGTGCTTCACCACTCTGGACGATGGCCGCGAGCTTACCTGGGAGCAGGCCCTGGCGGCCAACTTCACCGATGGCGTGATCGTGTTGCATCGCGGCGCGGTGGTCTACGAACGCTACCTCGGCGTAACCCGGCGCGACACGCCGCACATCGCCTTTTCCGTGACCAAGAGCTTCGTTGGCACCATCGCAGAAATGCTGGTGGCGGAAAGGCGGCTCGATCCCGCCGCGCCGGTGGCGGAGCTGATCCCGGAACTCGCCCGCAGCGGCTTCGGCGATGCGACGCTGAGGCAGGTCATGGACATGACCACCGCGCTCGATTTCTCCGAGGAATATACCGATCCCGCCTCCGGCATTGGCGCGTTCAGCATGGCGCTGGGCCTCACCCCCCGGCCTGCTGGCTATCGCGGGGCGCAGGACGTCTATGAATTCCTGCCCACCATCCGCAAGAACGGCGAGCATGGGGAGCGCTTCACCTACCGCACCTGCAACACCGAAGTGCTCGGCTGGATCGTCGCCCGGACCGAGGGCGAGCGGCTCGACCGGGTGCTTGCGCGCCGGATCTGGCAGCCACTGGGGATGGAGCAGGACGCCGATTTCCTGCTTGACGGAACCGGCATGCCGTTTGCGGGCGGCGGGCTCAATCCGGTGCTGCGCGACATGGCCCGGTTCGGCGAGGCAATGCGCTGCGGCGGGCAGGGCGGCGGCGGGCAGGCCATCGCGTCCGCCGTGGTCGATTCGATCCGCGCCGGTGGCAGCAAGGCCGCCTTTGCCCCGGCCAATTACACCTACCTGCCCGATTGTTCCTATCGCAGCCAGTGGTGGATGATGCCGGGCAACCACGGCGCATTTTCGGCACGCGGAATCCACGGCCAGGCGATCTATGTCGATCCTGCCGCAGAGCTTGTAATTGCACGGTTTGGCTCGCATCCGATTGCCGCCAGCAGCGGCAACGATCCCACTTCGCTGCCGGCCTATCGCGCGCTTGCGGACCACCTCATGCGGGGGTGATCCGGCCCCATTTTCACTTGCAGTTAAGCGGCGAATCTCTATAGCGACCCCCCGCTGCCCCATGGGGACTTCCAATAACCGCAAGGCAGCCTCGTCTTCGTGTTACCTGGCCGAAAGGCCTATTGGGGGTCCCTTGAATTGCACAGCTATCAAGACGCATCGGCAGTAGTTCGCGCCCTCTCGCCCGACGAACCCGTCATCATCAATCGCCCGCACGCCGCCGCGCGCGCTGCCCGCTTCTTTGCCGAGAAGTTCCCGGGCAAGTCGCTCTATGCGGTAAAGGCCAATCCCTCGCCTGAACTGCTTCAGGTCCTGTGGGCTTCGGGTGTGACTCATTACGACGTGGCCTCGATCGCCGAGGTCCGGCTGGTCCGTTCGGTACTGCCCCAGGCGGTGCTGTGCTTCATGCACCCGGTGAAGCCGGCCGGCGCGATTGCCGAGGCTTACAAGGTCCACGGCGTGCGCGTGTTCAGCCTGGATACCCAGGAAGAGCTCGACAAGATCGTGCGCGCCACCGATGGCGCCACCGACCTGTCGCTGTGCGTGCGCCTGCGCGTCTCGTCGGACTATTCGGAGCTTAGCCTCGCCGCCAAGTTCGGAATCGACCTGGCCGATGCCGCGCCGCTGCTCCAGGCGACCCGCCAGGTGGCCGATGCGCTGGGCATCTGCTTCCACGTCGGTAGCCAGGCGATGACGCCCTTCGCCTATGTCCAGGCGCTGGAGCGCGTGCGCGCGGCGATCGTCGACGCTTCGGTCACGGTCGACATCATCGATGTCGGCGGGGGCTTCCCGTCGATCTATCCGGGGATGGAACCGCCGCCGCTCGAAGACTACTTCGGCGCGATCCACCGCGCGGCGGAATCTCTGCCGGTGTCCTATTCGTCCGAACTGTGGTGCGAGCCGGGCCGTGCGCTCTGCGCCGAATACAACTCGCTGGTCGTGCGGGTGGAAAAGGGCCGGGGCGACGAGCTTTACATCAACGACGGCGCCTATGGCGCGCTCTACGATGCGGCCCACGTCGGCTGGCGCTTCCCGGTCCGTTGCCTGACCGAGGATCGCAGTGCGGTGCAGACGCCGTTCGCGTTCTACGGCCCGACCTGCGATGACGCGGACTACATGGAAGGCCCCTTCCTGCTGCCCGCCGACATTCGCGCCGGCGATTACATCGAGATCGGCATGCTGGGCGCCTATGGCGCGGCGATGAAGACCCGATTCAACGGGTTCGGTGAGGGAATGGTGGTGGAAGCCACCGACGAGCCCATGGCCAGCCAGTACATGGGAAATCGCCGCGATCCGCGCCACAGCGACAACGTGGTCAGCCTGCGCTGAACGGAAAATGCGCGGCGGCGTAGTTGCCGCCGCGCATTTAACTGATCCTGTGGTTTATGCCCGGCCGTTCTGCTAACCCTTAGGGGTGAGTGGGGGGAAGCTGACATTATGGCCGGGGTTTCTGGGCCTGTGGCTCGCGGCATGGATGCCGGGAACCGCGCGAAATCGTGGTATTCGGACTGCGCTTCGACGGGAGCTACGAGGGCGTCTCGCCTCGCGATGAATTGAACGAGGAGGATATCGCCGCGCACGGAGCGCGCGATGTCGGCGAATTCCTGAATGACCTGACTGCCAACCTCTCGGGCCGGGGCTCACCCCTGGTCCTCGTCAATGGCGAGCCTGTCAACGGGATCGAGGACATCTCCGCCCTGCCTACCGAGGCGCTGCGCAAGGTCCAGCTGCTGCCGCCGCGCATCGCCATGCGCTATGGCGGGCGGGCAGGGACGCCCGTGGTCAACGTGGTGGTCAAGCAGAACTTCCGCCAAGCCTCGTTGCTGGGGGAAGGAGCGCTGGCCACGGCTGGCGGCGGCGAGACGATCGCCGGCGAGGCAACGCTGACCCGTGCCGCAAAGGGGCGACGTCTCAACCTGACGCTGCGCGCACAGCATAGCGAACAACTGTTTGAACAGGAACGCGGCGTCATTTCGCAGGCAGAGGGCGGCCTGCCGTTCGATCCGGTCGGCAATGTCGTGCCCGGCGGCGGGTCTGCCGAAATAGACCCGGCGTTGAACGCGCTGGCAGGCCTGCCGGTCGATCTGGCGGCGGTCCCGCCGGGCCTGGCCAATCTTCGGCTGAGTGACTTCCTGCCCGGAGCGGGGCGCCGCAACGCGAGCTCGATGGGGCAGCTCACCAGCCTGATCCCTTCGGGCGATCGCTTTTCATTCAATGCGACATGGTACGGCAAGCTCTCCGCGCGCTCCAGCCTGACTGCCTTTGCCCGCGGCAGCCTGGGGCGGTCACTGCTTCGCTGCGCGTCGGGGTGCTGGGCGACTGGTCGCGCAGTGACTGGACCGTGGGCAGCGCAGCCCGGACCCGCAGCTTCGGGCGCCAGGAGGCGAACCTGCTTGCTACCATGGAACTGCCTGTCACCAGCGGAGCCTATGGCACTCTGACGGCAAGCTTTTCCGGACCGCTGCGTGAGGTTTCACGCGCGGGCAATCTGCCTGGATACTCCTACGGGCTGGAATGGGCGCCCGATGACAGCCTGTCGATCGAAGGGACGATCGAACACCAGCGCCTTCCAATGTCCCGAAACAGATCAGCTTTGCGTACATCGGTTACGAGCGCACTTGATCGATCGGTGGCTTGAACCCGTGGTGATGGAAGGCTTTGCTTGCCCTTGGGGCGCGCTGCCGACCCGCGCACGCCCTGCGTGCAATCCGAAATGCGGGATGCAATGGGATGATGGGTCTGCCGCCATCGAGCGGCCGCCCCCCGGTCATCTGCTGCGAATCAACTTTCCATTCGGGAGCGGGAGGTCGCTGTTCCGAAATGGCGGGTAATGATCCCCGCGATTGTGCCCGCAGAGCAGGGCGCGCCAGGGAATGACGTGTTAGCCGCCTCAGCCGCGGCGCCTGAAGGAGCCGGACTGCGCGGTTAAGGCCGTGTGGCGCAACTTGAGGGCGGGCCTTGCCTTTGCCGGGGGCGGCGGCAGCTGCCCGTAACAGCTGCCGTCCTGTTCAGGCGGCGAGGCGCAGGTCCATGCGCTGCCAGATCTCGACCAGCGCCTTGGTCAGGTCCTGCATCATGGCTTCGGTGTGGGCCGGGCCCGGCGTGAAGCGCAGGCGCTCGGTCCCGCGCGGGACGGTGGGGAAGTTGATCGGCTGGACGTAGACGCCGTATTCGGCGAGCAGGATGTCGCTGATCTTCTTCGCCTTGACCGGATCGCCGACCATCAGCGGAACGATGTGGGTGGTGGAATCCATCACCGGCAGGCCCGCATCGCGGAACCGGGCCTTCAGGAAAGCGGCGGCGGCCTGCTGGCCCTCGCGCTCGACCGAGGAACTCTTGAGATGGCGCACGCTGGCCAGCACGCCCGCGACCAGCACTGGCGAGAGCGAAGTGGTGAAGATGAAGCCCGGCGCGTAGCTGCGGATCACGTCGACGATGCGGGTATCGGCAGCAATGTAGCCGCCCATCACGCCGAAGGCCTTGCCCAGCGTACCCTCGATGATGTCGATGCGGTGCGCGGCCTCGTCACGATCGGTGATGCCGCCGCCGCGCGGGCCGTACATGCCGACCGCGTGGACCTCGTCGATATAGGTCAGGGCATTGTACTTTTCCGCAAGGTCGCAGATCGCGTGGATTGGGGCGACGTCGCCTTCCATCGAATAGACGGATTCGAACGCGATCAGCTTGGGCAGCGCCGGGTCTTCTGCGGCGAGCAGTTCTTCGAGGTGTTCGACGTCGTTGTGACGGAACACGCGCTTTTCGGCGCCCGAATTGCGAATGCCGGCGATCATGCTGGCGTGGTTGAGTTCGTCCGAGAAGATCACGCAGCCCGGCAGCACCTTGGCCAGCGTGGAAAGCGTCGCGTCGTTCGAGACATAGCCCGAGGTGAACAGCAGCGCCCCGTCCTTGCCGTGAAGGTCGGCCAGTTCAGCTTCGAGATCGACGTGGTAATGCGTGTTGCCGCCGATGTTGCGGGTGCCGCCAGAGCCTGCGCCGACATCGTGCAGCGCTTCTTCCATGGCGGCGATCACCTTGGGGTGCTGGCCCATGGCGAGGTAATCGTTGGAACACCAGACCGTGATGTCCTTCGGGCCGTTGTGGCCGGCGAAGCACCGCGCGTTGGGGTACTGGCCCTTGTTGCGCAGGATGTCGATGAACACGCGGTAACGGCCTTCGGAGTGAAGCCGTTCGATCGCCTGGTCGAAGATATGGTCGTAGTTCACTTGGGACTGGCCTCCTGCGCGCGCATCTAAAGCATCGCATGGCTGAAAACCAGCGGATTATCGTTGCGCTGGATCAACCGGGCCAAGACTGAAACCGCTGCGCACCGGCGCCCGTTGGTCGGGGCCGGTGACCCATTCGGGATCGTGACCCGGCAGGACCACGAGCCCGGGCGCCTGTCGCTTCAGCGCAGTGATCGTCCGGAGCCACGAAAAGACTTCGCGGCGGTCCTCCCTGGCGAGGTGGTCGCCGACCAGGCGCGAGCGGGCGCGCGTTTCCAGCCAGCTTTGCGCAAAGGTCGCGATATCGCCGGCAAACAGGAACTCCCGCCCATTGGCCAGACGCACGTAGATCATCTGTGATCCGGGTGTGTGGCTGGGGGCCGGAATAACCACCACGCCGGTTGCGACGGCCTGCGGACCAGTTCCATCGATCCGCGCCGCCGGGGCGGGGCCGGCTGGCCAGGCCAGCTCTGCGGCCAGCAATGCCGGGGGAACCTGGCCCGCGTTGAGCCGGGCCGCCTGCAGCAATGGCGGTCCGCCCTGCGCCACCAGTGCGCCCTCATGGTCGGGGTGTTCGTGCGTTACCAGCACCAGGCCGGCCTCGCCCAGCGCCCGAGCGATCCGGTCCTGGACATGGGGCAGGTAGACCTCCATCTCCATCGCCTTGGCATCGGCGCGGGTCAGGCCGCTGTCGATCACCACCGGCTTGCCGCCCTCGACCGGGAGGCGCCAGGCCACCACGCCCACCAGCTTGCGCTTGATCCCGCTGCCGGCGACGAACAGGTCGCCGGGCAGCCGTCGCCAGCCGACCAGCTCCATTTCCACGTCGGAGGGCGCGGTGCCGGGAATGCTGGAGGCAAGCTGGCGGAGCTGGGCGATGCTGACCGGCTTGACCGGCGCATCACCGGGGCGATTGTCGATCAGCAGCCAGTAGAACGGCAGGCCGACCAGCAGCGCCAGTACCAGCAGGAACCAGTTGAGCCGCCGCGTCATAGGACCTCTACCCTTTCAAGCCCATAGCGCTGCAGGGCCGGGCGGGCGAGGTCAAGCCCCGCGTCGGCACGGGTGAACAGCGCGAGGTCGGGCTGGAGCCGGCGAAACGGCTGGCCGGCGGTCAGATGGACGATCCGCCGGGCAATTCCCGCCGCTCCGTGGATCAGCGCGACTCCGGGACCGAAGGCCTGGCCGAGTTCCTCTGCGAGCAATGGGAAGTGGGTGCAGGCCAGCACCACGGTGTCAATCTCGGCGCCGCGCGGCTGGTCGCGCAGGCCCGCCACCGCGCGCGCGATCACGCGCGCGTCCACCGGCAGGCCGCGCAATTTGGCCTCTGCCGCGCCGACCAGTTCGCCCGCCCCGTGGCGCAGCAACACCTTGCCCGCCGCGAACTCCGCCTCCAGCCGATCGACATAGGGCTGGCGGATCGTAGCTGCCGTGCCGAGCAGGCCGATCACGCCGCTGCGGGTCTGCTCTGCCGCTGGCTTGATGGCGGGGACGGTGCCGACCACCGGCACCGCCAGCACGTCGCGCACCATGCCCAGCGCGATGGTGGAGGCGGTGTTGCAGGCGATGCAGATCAGGCGCGGGCGGAACCGCTCCGACATCCGCCCCAGCAGGCCGCAGACGCGCGCCGCGACCTCTGCCTCGGTCTTGGTGCCATAGGGCAGGCCGCCGTTGTCCGCCGCGTAGATCACCGGCGCTTGCGGGAGCTGGCGGCGCACTTCCTCCAGCACGGTCAGCCCGCCGAGGCCTGAATCGAACAGCAGCAGCGGGGCAGCTTCGTCCATTTTCGTTCCAAACCTCCCGCTCGCACTTGCCGCCGCCAGTGAGTGGCCGCTAGTCTGCACCCGTAACGGGGAGGGACCGGAATGGATAGTTTCTATGCGCTGGGGCTTGGCTACCTGCTGGGCAGCGTGCCGTTCGGGCTGATCCTGACGCGCCTGTCGGGTGCGGGCGACCTGCGCGAGATCGGATCTGGCAATATCGGCGCGACCAACGTGCTGCGCACCGGGCGCAAGGGGATTGCGGCATCCACCCTGCTGCTCGATCTGGGCAAGGGGCTGCTCGCGGTCTGGCTGGCCTGGCAATGGTTTCCGGACTTTCCGGGCATGGCGGCGCTGGGCGCGGTGGTGGGGCATTGCTTCCCGGTCTGGCTGAAGTTCAAGGGCGGCAAGGGCGTGGCGACCACCATGGGGGTCACCCTGGGCCTCGCCTGGCCGATCGGCGCGGTCTATGCCGGAGTCTGGCTGGGGATGCTGGCGATCACGCGGATTTCCTCGCTATCGGGCATGACGGCAGCCGTGGCCGCACCGGTTGCGGCACTGGTGCTTGGCAAGCCGGAACTGGCCCCGGTGCTGGCCGCCATCGCCGTGATCGTGCTGGTCCTGCACCGCGCCAATATCCAGCGACTGCTGACGGGAACCGAGCCCAGGGTCGGATCGAAGGACTGATGATCGCCCTGACGCAGGAGGAGGCTTTCGCGCGCATTCGCCTGCTGCGCTCGCCCAATATCGGGCCGGTGTCCTACCGCCAGTTGCTGCGCCGCTTCGGCCATGCCCGCGCGGCGCTGGAAGCCTTGCCAGACCTCGCGCGGCGGGGCGGGGGCGGCTATCGCATAGCGCCCGAGGACCGCGTGGCGCGGGAGGTTTCCGCCGTCCGCGCGGCCGGTGCACGCTACCTGTTCCATGACGCGGCTGACTATCCGCCGCTGCTGGCCGAGCTGGACAGCGCCCCGCCGATCCTGACCGTGCGCGGCGATACGGCGCTGGCGCAGCGGCCTTGCGTGGCGATCGTCGGCGCGCGCAATGCTTCGGCGGCGGCGGTCAAGCTGGCGCGCCAGTTTGCGGGCGATCTGGCCGAGGCGGGGTTCACCGTGGTTTCGGGCCTGGCGCGGGGGATCGACGGGGCCGCCCACCGCGCCGCGCTGCCGGGCGGGACCATCGGCGTGATCGCCAGCGGGATCGACGTCACCTATCCGCCCGAACACGCCGACTTGCAGGAGCAGGTGGCGGTAGAGGGCCTGCTGCTGGCCGAACAGCCGCCGGGGACCGAGCCGCTGGCCCGCCATTTCCCCTCGCGCAACCGGATCATTGCCGGCCTCGCCGCAGGCACGCTGGTGGTGGAGGCCGCGCCGCGCTCCGGCTCGCTGATCACCGCGCGGCTGGCGGCAGAGGCGGGGCGCGAGGTGATGGCGATTCCCGGCTCGCCGCTGGAATCGCGCTCGCAGGGGTGCAACCAGCTGATCCGCGAAGGCGCGGTGCTGGTCCAGTGCGCGGCCGACGTGGCCGAACTGCTCAGCTCTTTCGATGGCCAGCCGCGCTCCATGCTGCGCGAGAGCGCCGAGCCTTACACCTTGCCGGACGAGCTTGGCGACGAGCCCGCCGATGTCGCCGGCCTGCTGACCACCGCGCCGGTCGCGGTGGACGAACTCATCCGCCAGAGCGGCGAAAGCGCGGCAGCGGTTCAGCTGGCGTTGCTGGAACTGGAACTCGGCGGGCGGCTGGTGCGCCACGCCGGTGGGCGGGTCAGCCTTGCCGGCTGATCCAGCACAGCGAAAGGACCGGACCATGAAGGGCGACGTTGCATACCAGGGCGACCACATGTTCGCGCGCCGGATGTTCCGCTGGGCGGCGATCTACGGCGTGATCGTGCTGACGCCGATGTACTTTGCGCCCCTGCCGCCGCAGGGCGCGGAAGTGTTCCTGGGCTTCGTCGGGCTGGCGCTGGTGTTCCAGGCGATGTTCTGGATCATTGGCGGCGATCCGCTGCGCTACCGGGCGCTGATGCCGGTAGCGGTGGCGGAAAAGCTGGTGTTCGGCCTGCCCGCGCTGGCGCTGTTCGCGCAGGGTTATCCGCTGGCACCGCCGGTCGCCCTCTTCGCGGCCATCGACCTGCTGCTGGGCCTGGGCTTCTTCCTGGCCTGGCGGCGGACTGCTGCCCGGGACTTTTCGTGAAGCCCTTGACGGCGCGCCGCTCCCGCTTCCACCCTCGCGCGTGTACATACGCGTAGAAGGACTGCTCAGAGCATCATGCAACTGGTCATCGTGGAATCCCCGGCCAAGGCCAAGACGATCGAGAAGTACCTCGGCAAGGACTACAAGGTTCTGGCCAGCTACGGCCATGTCCGCGACCTGCCGCCAAAGGACGGCTCGGTCCGCCCGGACGAGGACTTCGCCATGGACTGGGAGCTGTATGGCGACAAGCAGCGCCAGGTGAAGGCCATTGCCGACGCCGCCAAGGGGGCCGACCGCCTGATCCTCGCCACCGACCCTGACCGCGAGGGCGAGGCGATTTCGTGGCATGTGCGCGAACTGCTGGCCAAGCGCCGGGTGCTGCCCAAGGACGTCCAGCGCGTGACGTTCAACGCGATCACCAAGCAGACCGTGACCGAGGCGATGAAGCGCCCGCGCGAGCTCGACCAGGATCTGATCGACGCTTATCTCGCCCGCCGCGCGCTCGATTACCTGTTCGGTTTCACCCTTTCGCCGGTGCTGTGGCGCAAGTTGCCCGGTGCGAAGAGCGCGGGCCGCGTCCAGTCGGTCGCGCTGCGCCTGATCGTCGAGCGCGAGCGCGAGATCGAGGTGTTCCGCCCGCAGGAATACTGGTCGGTCCTGGCCCGGCTGGAGCACCTTGGCACCCAGTTCCCCGCGCGGCTGGTCAAGTTCGACGGGCAGAAGCTGGAGAAGCTGAGCCTGGGGGACGCCGGCAGCGCCGAACGCGCCAGGGCAGCGGTCGAGGCCGCGACTTTCCGCGTGGAAGAGGTCGATACCCGCCCGACCCGCCGCAACCCTTATCCGCCGTTCACCACCTCCACCCTGCAGATGGAAGCTGCGCGCAAGCTGGGTTTCTCCGCCGCGCACACCATGCGCGTGGCGCAGACGCTCTACGAGGCGGGCGCGATCACCTATATGCGGACCGATGGGGTGCAGATGGACCCCAGCGCGATTTCGGCGGCGAGGCTGGCGATTTCGGAGCGCTACAACAACGGCCACTACCTGCCCGAAAAGCCGCGCCATTATGAAACCAAGGCCAAGAACGCGCAGGAAGCGCACGAAGCGATCCGCCCGACCGATTTCGGCAAGGATCACTATGGCCACGGCGACGAGGGCAAGCTCTACGAGCTGGTCTGGAAGCGCGCGATCGCCAGCCAGATGGCCTCCGCCGTGATCGAGCGTACCACCGTCACCCTTCGCGAAGGGACCGGCAAGCACGAGCTGCGTGCCAGCGGTCAGGTGGTCAAGTTCCCCGGATTCCTGGCGGTCTATGACGAGACGCTGGACACCAAGCCCGGCGAGGACGAGGAGGACAGCAGCCTGCTGCCGATGCTCAATGCGGGCGATACACCCGCAAAGCAGGGCGTGGAGGCCAGCCAGCACTTCACCCAGCCGCCGCCGCGTTACTCCGAGGCAACCTTGGTCAAGCGGTTGGAAGAGCTCGGCATCGGGCGGCCTTCGACCTATGCCGCGACGATCCAGGTGCTGAAGGACCGCGCCTATGTCCGCACCGAGAAGAACCGCTTCTTTGCCGAAGAGAGCGGGCGACTGCTGACCGCGTTCCTTGAACGCTTCTTCCCGCGCTATGTCGGCTACGACTTTACCGCAGGGATGGAGGACGAGCTGGACGAGGTCTCCGGCGGGCGCGGCGCGTGGAAGGAACTGCTTGAGAAGTTCTGGAAGGACTTCAAGCCAAAATCCGACGAAGTCATGGAAAAGAAGCCCTCGGAAGTGACCGAGGCGCTGGACGAGTTCCTGGGCGACTATCTGTTCCCGCCGCGCGAGGACGGCGGCGATCCGCGCAAATGCCCGCAGTGCGAAGCGGGGCGCCTGTCCCTGCGCGGCGGGCGCTATGGTGCCTTCATCGCCTGCTCGAACTATCCGGAGTGCAAGTTCACCCGCAAGTTCGCGCAAGCTGGCGGCGCGGCTGGTGCGGGCGAGGAGGGCGAGCTTGGCAAGCACCCCGAAACGGGCGAGCCGATCACCCGCCATTCCGGGCGGTTCGGTCCCTATATCCAGATGGGCACCGGCAAGGAGGCCAAGCGCGCCTCGATCCCCAAGGATATCGGCGAAATGACGCTCGACTGGGCGGTCAAGCTGGTGGACCTGCCGCGCACGATCGGCGCGCACCCCGAAACGGGCGAGATGATCACCGCCAGCATCGGTCGGTACGGCCCCTACCTTGCCCATAACGGCAAGTACGCCAAGCTGCGCGGCACCGCCGAAGTGTTCGAAACCGGCATGAACAGCGCGGTCGCCAAGCTGGCCGAGGCGGCCAACCGCGGCGGAACGCGCACGGCGGCCGAACCGCTCAATACCTTCGGTCCGCACCCCGAAAGCGGCGGCGAGATGAAGCTGATGGCGGGCCGCTATGGCCCCTACGTCACCGACGGCACCACCAACGCCACCCTGCCGCGCGACAAGGCGCCCGAGGACCTGACGGTCGAGGAAGCCGCCGCGCTGATCACCGAGCGCGCCGCGCGGGGGCCTGCGAAGGGCAAGGGCCGCAAGAAGGCTCCGGCCAAGAAGGCG
>CALMJG010000205.1 GCA_937864195.1 uncultured Novosphingobium sp. | reverse complement strand
ATCGCCTCCGCGATTGGCTTGCAACACCAGCCCGCTCCCCCGGCCCGACCACCCATTTATGGTACCTTGTGGGTGGTCGGGCCGGGGGAGCGGGCTGGTGTTGCAAGGGAAGCCCGGGTGGGCTTCCCGCACCGCCGTGAGGCGGAGTATTACGCCGCTTCCTTCTCCACCCACTCCGGATAGAAGCTCGGTTCGCGCTGCGACCAGCCCGGGGCCGTCGCGGCGGCTTCGCTGATCGACTGGAGCAGGTGCTTGCGGCGCTGCGGGCGGATCTGCGGCAGGGCAGCGGCGGCGCAGAAGGCCGAGGGCAGGAAGGGCCGCACTTCGGCGCCGAGCAGGCGTTCGTAAAGGAAGCGGAAGGCCGAGAACCCGTCGATCTTCTCTTGCGCCAGGTCGAAGGCGGCGAGGCGGATCAGCTTGCCGAGGAACGCCTCGATCCCTTCCAGCGCGGATTCGGCTGGCACGCAGCCGCGCAGGGTCTTGAGATCCTGATAGATCACGTACTGGCTGCGGATCGCGGCCATTTCCGCCGCATCGCGCGCCCACAGCTTGAAGGCGTCCTGCCGCCCCAGCCCGACATCAAGGCTGCGCTTGATATAGCGCTGCTCGCAAGGGGTGAAACTGGCGAATTCGCGCAGTTCGGCGATGGTGAGCGATGCGGTTCCGGTCTTGGCCATTGCGGGAGTCCCTTGTTGCCAGGACAGATCACCAGAATAGGGTTATAAACGGGTTAACCACGCGGGCCGGGAGTGGTTCCGGGGGATAATGCGCCCCCTGCCGTCATCCGTCATGCTGGACCTGGTTCAGCATCCATCGGGCGTCACGCGCCCTGGCCCGAAAGCACGGAACGGAACGGGAGATGGGCCCTAAACCAAGTTCAGGGTGACGAAACGCGACAAGTGTGGGCGGCCTGCCGACTCAGATCAGCCCGGCGAGCGGGCTGGACGGATCGGCGTACTTGCGGGTGCCCATGCGACCGGCGAGGTAAGCTTCGCGCCCGCCTTCTACTGCCAGGCGCATGGCGCGGGCCATGCGGAGCGGGTCTTTGGCCTCGGCAATCGCGGTGTTCATCAACACGCCGTCGCAGCCCAGTTCCATGGCCACGGCGGCATCGCTGGCCGTGCCGACCCCGGCATCGACCAGCACCGGCACCGAGGCGCCCTCGACGATCAGGCGGATGGTCACCCGGTTCTGGATGCCCAGCCCCGAACCGATCGGCGCGCCCAGCGGCATGACCGCGACCGCGCCGGCACTTTCCAACTGCTTGGCGGCGATCGGATCATCGACGCAGTAGACCATCGGCAGGAAGCCCTCGTTCGCCAGAACCTCGCAGGCCTTCAGCGTTTCGCGCATGTCGGGGTACAGCGTGCGTGCCTCGCCCAGCACTTCCAGCTTGACCAGGTCCCAGCCGCCCGCTTCCCGCGCCAGGCGCAGGGTGCGGATCGCGTCCTCGGCCGTAAAGCACCCGGCGGTGTTGGGCAGGTAGGTGATCTTCTTCGGGTCGATGAAATCGGTCAGCATCGGGGCGCCGCGATCGCTGATGTTGACCCGGCGCACCGCCACGGTGACGATCTCGGCGCCCGATGCCTCGACCGCGGCGGCGTTCTGCGCGAAGTCCCTATACTTGCCCGTACCGACGATCAGGCGCGAGCGGAAGGTGCGGCCCGCCACGGTCCAGGTATCGTCCGCGTGATCCCCGCCGCCCACGAAGTGGACGATTTCCAGCACGTCGCCATCGGCCAGCAGGGTGTCGCCAAGGGTCGAGCGCGGGACAATCTCGCCATTGCGCTCGACCGCGACCTTGGCCGGATCGAGATCGAGGCTGCGGACGAGATCGGCGATCGAGCCGGCTTCAGCGCGGCGCGGTTCGCCGTTGACGGTCAGGTTGAGCGTGGCGGTCATGCCAAGCGCAGATAGCGATCAGCACGAATGGCGCAAGTTGCGGATATGCGCCCAGCCCAGCAGCGCGACCCCGGCAATGGTGAACAGCGCCTCGGCCGCGCCATGGCCAACCATCAGCGCGATGCTCATCAGCGCAATTCCGGCCCCGCCCAGTTGCAGCGGGCGGGGATCGCGGTGGCGGACAACGCCAATGACCAGGGTGATGGCGCCGACGACGATCGCCAGCGCCAGGCCGACGCGGTGGATGGCCGGGGCCAGCAGCACTTCGCCGCCAAACCCCAGACCGGCGACAAGCATCAGCCCGGCCAGGCAATGCAGCGCGCACAGCCCGGAAAGCAGCACGCCGACACGGTCGAGCCGGTCGCGAATCGAGAGGATTGCGTTGCGCATCTGTCGACCCATCTATGTTATGGTGTAACATCATGCAAGCCGGCCCTTGCGATTTGCGCGGGTCCGACGCAGGAAGCGCGGGCAATGACTGGCACCACCGCATCGCTCGAATCGCAGGCCCGCATCTCGGGCCGCGCCCGTCCCCTCGCCCTTGCCCGCTGGCTGTTCATGGTGGCCGCGCTGGTCGTCGCGATCGTCGCGGTGGGGGGAATCACCCGCCTGACCGAAAGCGGGCTTTCGATCACCGAATGGAAACCCGTCACCGGCGCGCTCCCGCCGCTCAATGAAGCGCAGTGGCAGGCCGAATTCGCAGCCTACAAGCAGATTCCGCAATATACCAAGATGAACGGTCCGGCGGGGATGACGCTTGAGGAATACAAGTTCATCTACTTCTGGGAATGGGTCCACCGCCTGATCGCCCGCGTGATCGGGCTGGCCTTCGCCCTGCCGCTCGCCTGGTTCTGGCTGCGCGGCGCGATTCCGCAAGGCTTCAAGCCGCGCCTGGTGGGGCTGCTTGCGCTGGGCGGGATGCAGGGGGTGGTCGGCTGGTGGATGGTCACCTCCGGGCTCGACGCGGGGGCCGACGTCAGGGTGGCCCATTACCGCCTCGCCACCCATCTGCTGGTGGCGCTGGCCACGCTGTTCGGCCTGGTCTGGACCGCGCTCGACATGCGTGCGCTGGCGCGGGGCGGGCAACCGGCCCGGATCACCCGGTTCGGTGCCCTGGTGGTCGGCGTATTGTTCGTGCAGCTGTTCTTCGGTGCCCTGGTGGCCGGCATGCGCGCGGGATACGTCGCCGGGGCCGGCTGGTTCGAATGGGGCGCCTGGCCGCTGATGCAGGACCGCCTGTTCCCCGCCGGGATCGACTGGGCGCGCGGCGCGCTCCACGCCGCGATCAACGATCCCTACCTCACCCATTTCATCCACCGCTGGTGGGCCTGGGTGGCTGTTGCCGTGCTGGTCGTGCTGGCCCGCAGGGTGCGGAGCGAGCATCGCCCGGCCTCTATCGCCGTTCATTCGGCCTTCGGCGTCCAGATCCTGCTCGGCATCGCCACGGTCTGGAGCGGCGTGGCGCTGTGGCTGGCCGTGCTTCACCAGTTGACCGGCGCGCTGCTCGTCGCGGCGACCGCCTGGGGCGTCCATGCGCTGGGGCGCCAGCGCGGGTGACTGGCCCGGCAGGCGGCCCGGGGCTGGTCTGGTGCCCGTTCCCCGATGCGCCAAGCGCACGGGCCGTTGCCGGAACAATGCTTGACGAAGGGCTTGTAGCCTGCGCCAATATCCTTGGGTCGATGCTCTCGTTGTTCACGTGGAACGGCGAGCGCGGCGAAGCGGAGGAAACCGGCGTGTTGTTCAAGACCGACGCCGCACTGTTTGAACGCGTGGTCGTCCGGCTGGCCGAGCTGCATCCTTATGAATCGCCCGCGATCCTCGCCTGGCGCTGCGATGCGGCGCACCCGGCGACCGCGGCCTGGCTTGCCGGGCTTGGCGCGTGAAACGAACCTCGCTCCTGTTGGCCGGCGTGGCCTCGCTGCTGCCAGCCCAGCTTGCACCGCTACTGGCCGAAGCCGCCCCGGGGGCAGAGCTTCCGGCCTTCCAGCCACCGGCGACCCCGCTGGTCCTGACCCGCACCCTGTGGCGCAGCCTGCGCGATGGGCGGGAGATCATGGTGCGGCGAAGCTATGAAGTGCAGTTCAGCCGCAACGATCGCGGCTATCGGCTGGACGGGCACCTGATCGACGTCGCGGTCGATGCACCGGCCGCCCTGAACCTGCTGGCTGACATCGAGCGCAACCGGCCGGACACGGGTGTCTTTCCGCTGCAGCTCGACGTCCACGGGCAGATCATCGCACAGCAGGACAGGATCACGCAGGCCGATCTGCACCATGCGGCGGTGGACCGGGCCCGCACGATCCTGGCCGGGGCGTCGATGGACGGCGAATCCCTCCGGCGATCGGAACAACTGGCGCGCAGCATCCTTGAGGGAGCGGTCGGAGCCACGTCCTGGCCCAGCGACCTGTTCAGCCCCGCAGCCCGGTCGCGCAGCGAACGGCGCGAACTCGCCCTGGGCGGCGGCCAGCGCGGCGCGATCGAGGTCATCCTGGACGTGCGCCATGCCGGGGACCATGGCCTTCCGCAAATGGTCGAACGCCGCGTGTCGACCGAAGTTGACGGCAGCGCCCGCCTCTCGCGCGAGGTCTGGACGCTGGCGCCGCCGGGGGCCGGAATTTGACGGCTGCCGCCTCCACGGTATTATTTTACCTCTCCGCAAACCCGCCGCAAACCTTGACTTGAGCGGCACGTTGCACGAAAGGGCCGCATTCCCGGACGTCCTGCTGGACCGGAGGGGATTCGCAACAAGGGATTTCGAACCCTTTTTTCTGGAAAGGGAGGGCCATGAAGGCGCTCAGCAAGATCACCCGGTCGATCAAGCCGGCCGAGGTGGAAAAGAAGTGGCATCTGATTGATGCCGATGGACTGGTGGTCGGGCGTCTCGCCGTGGTCATCGCCAATCATCTGCGCGGCAAGCACAAGCCGAGCTTCACCCCCCACGTGGACTGCGGCGATCACGTCGTCGTGATCAACGCGGACAAGGTCAAGCTGACCGGCAACAAGCTGAAGCAGAAGACCTATTACAAGCACACCGGCTATGCCGGCGGGATCAAGGAAGTCACCGCCGACAAGGTGCTGGGCAGCCGCTTCCCCGAGCGCGTGCTTGAAAAGGCGGTTGAGCGCATGATCCCGCGCGGTCCGCTGGGCCGGGCGCAGATGCGTGCCCTCCACCTCTACGCCGGCGCCGAGCATCCGCATGCGGGCACCCAGCCCCAGTCGCTCGATGTTGCTGCCATGAACCGCAAGAACAAGGTGGGTGCCTGATGTCTGAAACCACTCTCACCGATCTGGCCGATCTCGGCGCTGCCGCCGACGTTCCCGCCACTCCTGCCGCCCCCGCCGCGCCGCTGCGCGAGCGTGAGGTCGACGCCCAGGGCCGTGCCTATGCCACCGGCCGCCGCAAGGACGCGGTCGCCCGCGTCTGGATCAAGCCCGGCTCGGGCAAGGTCGTGGTCAATGGCCGTGACCAGGAAGTCTACTTTGCCCGTCCGACCCTGCGCCTGGTGCTGAACCAGCCGTTCCAGGTCGCCGAGCGCGAAGGCCAGTACGACGTGATCGCCACCGTCAAGGGCGGCGGTCTCTCTGGCCAGGCCGGCGCGGTCAAGCACGGCATTTCGCAGGCGCTCGCCAAGTTCGAGCCCGCGCTGCGCGGTGCGGTCAAGGCCGCCGGCTTCCTGACCCGCGACCCTCGCGTGGTCGAGCGCAAGAAGTACGGCCGCGCCAAGGCGCGTCGCAGCTTCCAGTTCTCGAAGCGCTGATCCGGCTCGCCACGGATTCGAAAAGAATGGGGTCGACCGCAAGGTCGGCCCCTTTTTCATTCCCGCCCACCCACGGACCGACTGCTCATGGAACGGCACGCCCCCTTGGCTGCCACCCCGACGGGGATGATGTTTGCAGGCCGGATCGGCTGGCTGCGCGGTGCCGTAGGCGCCGGCCTGGCGATTGCCGTGACCGCGCTGATCGGGCGGCTGGCGCTGGGCAGCAACCCGGCTCTGCCGTGGCTGATCGCGTCGATGGGGGCCTCTGCGGTACTTGTTTTCGTTCTGCCCGCTAGTCCGCTCGCCCAGCCGTGGCCGGTATTCGGCAGCCACCTCGTGGCCGGAGCCATTGGCCTGGCGGCCTATGCAATGCTCGGCGCGACCTGGCTTTCAGCCGCATTGTCGCTTGGCCTCGCGATCGCCGCGATGGGCCTGCTGCGCTGCCTGCATCCGCCTGCGGGAGGCACGGTCCTGCTGACCGCGCTGTCGGGTCCGGCCGTAGCCGCGGTGGGCTTCAAGTTCCTGGTGACGCCGCTGGCGGTCAACGTGCTGGTGCTGCTTGGCAGTGGGATCGTGTGGAACCGGCTGACTGGCCATTCCTATCCCCACCGGCCCGCGCCGCAGGTTCCCCAACCGGACTGGATCGGCCATATCGAGGATAGCGACCTCGATGCGGTGCTGGCCGAATGGGACGAAGTGCTGGATGTCAGCCGCGAAGACCTGGCGGCCCTGGTCCATGCGGTGGAAGACAAGGTCCGTACCCGGCGCGAAGCCGAGACTAGAGCGAGCGCACCGCCAGCGAAAGGTTCCCCAGGCCGTCCAGCTCCAGCCGGTTGAACGAGGGGCGCGAACTGCGCAGCCGCTGCGATAGCGTTCCGGCACCGATCAGCCTCACCGCCTGCCCTTCGCAATCGACCGTGATATCGAAGGGGTCGTGGACGTGCCCCGACAGGACCACCCCGGCCCCGGCCCGAGCCAGGGCCGCCAGCGCCCGCCCCCCGCCCCGGGTTGACGGCGATTTTCCGCCCGGCTCCCCGATCAGCGGATGGTGGCAGGCCACCAGTTTGAGCGCCGCATCGCCGTGATGGCCCAGATCGTGCAGCGCGGCATCGAGGTCAGTCCCGCTGACCCGCCCCTTTGACCAGTTCAGCCGCAGCTGCGCGCGCGCCACGGTCTTGAGCGGGACGATGGCAAGCCCCTCTGGCGCCAGGGCGCCGCCAACTGCGGCGTCGAGCACGCGAAACCGGCTGTACGGCCGGGTCAGGCGGCGCAGCATGTGATGGTAATAGGGCACGTCGTGGTTCCCCGGCACCACCCACAGCGGCACCCCAAGCGATGCAAGGTAATCCTGCGCGGCGGCAAATTCGCGCGCCGAGCCCCGCATGGTGAGATCGCCGGTGCAGATCACCGCGTCCGGCCGCTCGCGCGCCACTTCCTGCGCGAACCAGTCAAGCGCGGCGCGGTCCTCGTTGCCGAAGTGGAGGTCGCTGACGTGGAACAGCAGGCGCGGCGCGGCGGTCATACGCGCCTCGTCAGGATCAACCAGGCCGACAGGCAGTTGATCGCGCTGTAGCCGGCATAGAGCCAGCCCCAGGTGGGCGAGCCATCCTGCACCATCAGCAGCGCGCCCAGCAGCATCGCGAATTCGACGAACAGGCTGAACCGCCCGCCCAGCATGTGGAAAAACCACGGCATCTGCCCCAGAAACGGGTGGTGGCTCTCCAGCACCGCCTTGTGGACGGTGAAATTGCCGATACCGAGCAGGAAGGTGAGGATCAGCGCCATGGCAGGCCGACTCTAGCGCTTCCCCCCCGGCTTGCCAGTGCTGAGTTGCGCCAGTCCAGATTGTATTCGTCCGGCCGGGAGTGCGGCTCGTCGGACTTTCCTGCGCTTGGTCGGCGCACAAGCCGCGCAAGTCGAGCCCGAGCTGCGCGGCGCCCGGCAAGCTGCGATGAAGGCTGCGAGGACGCGGTCAAACACCCCCCGACCCGGCCGCGTCCCGCACCACAGGATGGGAGCAAGAACATGATCAGGACCTTTACCCTCGCGCTGGCCCTCGCGGGCACTCTGGCCGCCGGCAGCACCGCCGCACTGGCCCGGCAGGCGGAAGAGACCAGCGAGATCCGCGTTTCCGACCTCGATCTTTCCAACGCGTCCGGCAAGGCGGTGCTCGACCGCCGGATCGACGCTGCCACCCGCAAGCTCTGCGGAGATGGCAAGCGCACGGGCAGCAACATTCCCGATCATTCCTGGCTCCGCAGCTGCAAGGCGCAGGTCCGCAACCAGGTTACCGCCCAGCTCGACCAGCGGGGCTGAGCGCGACAGCCCGCTCCAGTGACGCAGGACCGGGCAGGCCCGGACCGGAGTAGCCCCCGGTCCGGGCCGCTTTCAATTGCCGTGCGGCGAAAACATCAGCCGCGCCATCGGGGCCAGGGATCAGCGGCCAGCCATGGCCTTGGCCCGGGCCAGATAGGTCCGCCCGATCCGCACCGCGCTGCCATCGTCAAGCTCGGCCGACCAGACCCCCAGTCCGTCGTGGCGCAGGCCCGTGATCCGGTCGCGGCGCAGGATGGTGGAGCGATGGAGGCGGATGAACCGTTCGGGATCGAGCCGCGCCTCCAACCCCGACACGGTCTGGAGCAGGAGGTAGCTGCGCGGCCCCACGTGCAGGCGGACATAGTCGCGCTCGGCATCGATGCGGTCGACATCGGCGGCGGCGATGCGCAGCAGTTCGGACCGGTAGGGCACCCAGAATTCGCCCAGCCAATCGGTGCCGCCCTCCGCCCGCTTGCCGCGGCGTGCCACGGCGCGCGCCACCGCGCGTTCAAGGCGCTCGGGCGTTACCGGCTTCAGCACATAGTCGACGGCATCCAGGTCGAAGGCCTCAACCGCGAAATTGTCGTGCGCGGTGACGAAGATCACCGCCGGGGGATTGTCCGCCCGGGCCAGGCTGCGGGCGACCGACAGGCCGTCAAGCTCGGGCATGGTCATATCGAGCAGGACCAGGTCGGGCGCGAGCGCTCCCGCCAGCCGCAGCGCCTCGGCTCCGTCCAGCGCGGTGCCCGCGACTTCGATGGCGGGCAGGTCGCGGCAAATGACCTTGAGGCGTTCGATAGCGAGCGGCTCGTCATCGACGATCAGGGTGCGCAGGGTCGGGTTCGTTTCAGTCATGGGCCACCAATGGCATGCGGATCGTGGCCAGCCAGCCGCCACCCTGGGCCGGACCGGCGGTGAGGCTTGCGCTGTCGCCATAGCGGGCGGCAAGCCGGTCGCGGACATTGGCGAGGCCGATCCCGAAGCCGCCGTTGCACCCGGCGCTCTTGCCCGGCCCGTCGTCGGCGACTTCGATCACCAGCCTGCCCCGCTCCTCGCGCGCGGCGATCCGCAGCGTCACGGCCCGGGCAGTCGGGGCTACGGCGTATTTCACCGCGTTCTCGACCAGCGGCTGAAGGATCATGCCGGGCACCCTGACCTCGCCCAGCGCCTCCGGAATGTCGAACCGGACCACCAGCCGCTCGGGGAAACGCACCGCCTCGATCTCGAGGTACAGCCGCTGCAGCGCCACTTCCTGCTCCAGCACCACATCGCCGGTCGGATCGCCGGCCAGGCTGCGGCGATAGAACCCGGACAGCGTCTGGATCATCTGTTCCGCCTCGCTCGTCTTGCCGGTGATCACCAGCGCGGACAGCGAATTGAGCGTGTTGAACAGGAAGTGCGGATTGACCTGATAGCGCAGCGAACGCAGCTCCGCCGCCTTGGCTGCACGGCGATAGGTGCCCTCGCGTCGTTCCGCGATGCGGGCCTGCTCGGCCGCGACCAGCGCGAAGTAGAGCGCACCCCAGGCAAGCAGCAGGAAATACCGCCCGAAGGCCAGGTCGGCGAGCTGGCGCAGGCGATTGTCTTCGCGGATCTCGGCGGCGATGGTGATCGCGGCGGGCTTGCCAGGTGCACCGGTGGCCTGGGCGTCCGATGCCTGTTCCGCTTCCCGTTCCAGCGGATCGACCATCAGGTTGCCCGCCTCGTCGCTGCGGATCCTCAGCCCCTCGCGCTCGCCGATCTTGGTGGTGACCGAGTTCTCGACCGGCGCAAAGACGCGCTGGTTGATCGCCGCCAGCAGGAGCGAGGCCGGCAGGGCGATCACGATCACTGCCAGGCTCTTGATCCACAGCCGGCGCCGATCGAGCAGGCGCAGCAGTGGCCAAAGCGCAACCGTTACCGCCATCGAGGCAAGGATGACCACCGCGCGCCGCCACAGCAGTTCGTCGAACATGCCCAGCCCGACCAGCCAGCCGCGCAGGGTGGCAAGTCCGAAGTAGCAAAGCCACAGCGCCGCAATCGAGGCGAGCACGATCCGCGCGGGCACGCGCTGGCTGGCGGCAGGATCAGGGGCTTCGGCGGAATCCATTGTCGCAGGGCTTAGCCCGAAGCAACCGGCCAGGGCCAGTTGCTTCGTCGAGCGTCAGGCGACCTTGGTCGATGAACCGCCGTTACTTTGCCAGCAGCCCCTCGCGCGCGATCTTTTCCTGCCAGACCAGCGGGGCCAGCTTGTGGACGTTGTTGCCCTCGCTATCGACCGCAACGGTCACCGGCATGTCTTCCACCGCGAATTCGTAGATCGCTTCCATGCCCAGGTCCTCGAAAGCGACGACCTTGGCCTCGCGGATCGCGCGCGCCACCAGATAGGCCGCGCCGCCGACCGCCATCAGGTAGGCGACCTTGTGCTTGGCGATGCAGTCCACCGCGCCCTGCCCGCGCTCGGCCTTGCCGATCATGGTCAGCAGGCCCAGGTCGAGCATCATGTCAGTGAACTTGTCCATCCGCGTGGCGGTGGTCGGACCGGCCGGGCCGACGACTTCGCCCAGCACCGGATCGACCGGGCCGACGTAGTAGATCGCGCGGCCCTTGAAATCGACCGGCAGTTCCTCGCCCTTGGCCAGCATGTCCTGGATGCGCTTGTGCGCGGCGTCGCGCCCGGTCAGCATCTTGCCGTTGAGCAGCAGGCGGTCGCCCTGCTTCCAGCTGCGCACTTCCTCGGCCGTCAGGGTATCGAGGTTGACCCGCTTGGCCGCCGCATCGGGCGCCCAGTTGACCTTGGGCCATTCATCCAGCTTCGGCGTTTCGAGGAAGCTCGGCCCCGAACCGTCCAGCGTGAAGTGCGCGTGGCGGGTAGCGGCACAATTGGGGATCATCGCCACCGGCTTGCCCGCGGCATGGCACGGCCAGTCGAGGATCTTGACGTCAAGGATGGTCGAAAGCCCGCCCAGACCCTGCGCGCCGATGCCCAGCGCATTGACCTTGTCGAAGATCTCGATCCGCAGCGCCTCGATATCGTTCTGCGCCCCGCGCGCCTTGAGCTGGGCCATGTCGATCGGCTCCATCAGGCTCTTCTTGGCCAGCGCCATGCAGTGTTCCGCCGTGCCGCCGATGCCGATCCCCAGCATGCCCGGCGGGCACCAGCCGGCGCCCATCTGGGGGAGCATTTCCAGCACCCAGTCGACGATGTTGTCGCTGGGGTTCATCATCTTGAACTTCGACTTGTTCTCGCTCCCGCCGCCCTTGGCCGCGACATCGACCGAGATCTTGCTCCCCGGAATCATGGTCACCGACAGCACGCAGGGGGTGTTGTCGCGAGTGTTGCGGCGGGTGAAGGCCGGATCGGCCAGCACCGAGGCGCGCAGCTTGTTTTCCGGGTTGAGATAGGCGCGGCGCACGCCTTCATCGACCACGTCCTGCAGCGAACGGCTCGATTCGAGCCGGCAGTCCTGGCCCCATTCGATGAACACGTTGACGATGCCGGTGTCCTGGCAGATCGGGCGGTGCCCTTCGGCGCACATCCGGCTGTTGGTGAGGATCTGGGCGATGGCGTCCTTCGCCGCCGGGCCCTGCTCCGCCTCGTAGGCGTCGCCGAGCGCGCGGATGTAGTCCATCGGGTGGAAATAGCTGATGTACTGCAGCGCGTCGGCCACGCTTGCGATCAGGTCTTCCTCGCGGATTGTCACCATGCCGGTCATTGCTTGCTCCCATGGGCCAGAACAGTCGTGCGCCCGCCCATAGGCCCGCCTCTGCCTGCCGTCAAAGCGCTTGGCGCAGCGGGTGCCTTCGCCTAGAAGCGAGGCGATTGCCTTGCTGTGTTGTCCGTGCAATACAGTGCCGCGAAAGCTAATGAGACCATGACCCTGACCGCCACCCGACCCGCTTCCGCCGATACCGCCAACACCCAGGCAACCGCCCGCCGCGCCATGATCGACAGCCAGCTGCGCGTCAGCGGCGTGAACGAGGAATGGGTGCTGGCCGCCATGGCCCGCGTCCCGCGCGAGGATTTCGTGCCCGAATCGGCGCGTGGCCATGCCTATATCGACCGCGCAATCCCGCTGGACGGTGCCCATGCGCTGCCCGCCCCGCTGGTCGCGGGCATGATGCTGGTCGAAGCCGCACCCCAGGCCGATGACCGCGTGCTGCTGGTCAGCTGCGGCAGTGGTTACCTGGGCGAACTGCTGCGCCCGCAGGTTGAGGTGCTCGACACCGTGTCCGCCGCCGATGCCGCCGCGCAGGCCAAGGGCATGGGCCAGTACAGCCTGATCCTGGTCGACGGCGCGATCGAACACCTGCCGGCGGGCCTCGCCGGGGAACTGGCCGAAGGCGGCCGGATCATCACCGGCCTGGTCGAGCGCGGCGTGACGCGCCTGGCCGCCGGGCGCAAGCAGGGCGGCGAAGTGGCGCTGCTGCCGCTGGCCGAAATCGGCATCCCGGTGCTGCGCGAATTCGCCGCGCCCAAGCGCTGGAGCTTCTGATCGTGGGGAAAAGGCGGGGTAGCAGCATGGCACGGCTGACACTTGGCGCAGGATTCGCGGCAGGTCTGGTTCTCGCCGCCGTTCCCGCCATGGCGGATGACCTGCGCAGTGCGCTGGTCATGGCCTATACCACCAACCCCACGCTCCAGTCGGCCCGCGCCCAGCAGCGCGCAGTCGATGAAGGCGTGCCGATCGCGCGGTCCTCCGCCCTGCCTTCGGTCAGCGCCACGGCGACCTACACCGAATTCCTGCACGACAGCACGTCGAGCCCGCTTGCGCCCAACCGCAACCTCGGCGTCAGTGTCGATGCCGGCGTGCCGATCTATGCCGGCGGGGCGATCAGGAACTCGGTCCGCGCCGCGCGCACCCGGGTCGAGGCCGGACAGGCCGACCTGCGCGGGGTCGAATCGCTGGTCTTCACCCAGACCGTCGCCGCCTACATGGACGTGATTCTGGGCGAAGCTACCGTGCGGCTCAACCGCGCGAACGTGGGACGACTGGAAGTCAACCTCCAGGCAACCCGCGACCGGTTCGAGATCGGCGACCTCACCCGCACCGACGTTGCCCAGTCGCAGTCGCGCCTGGCGCTGGCCCAGGGCCAGACCCGCTCGGCCGAGGCCAGCCTGATCGCGGCGCGCGAACGGTACATCCAGGTGGTCGGCAAGGCCCCCGGCACGCTCGAACCGCCGCCGCCGCTGCCCGGCCTTCCGGCCAGCGCCGACGAGGCGGTCACGGTTGCGCTCGACAGCAATCCCGACCTGATCGCCGCGCGCGAACGGTCGAAGGCCGCGGGCTATGACGTCAATGTCGCCAGCGCCGGACGCCTGCCCAAGGTCAGCGTCTTCGCCGGCGGCGACTACGGCGATTACCTCGGCTCGAACAAGGTTCCCGGCGCCGACCAGAGCTCGACCAGCGCGGTCGCGGGCGTGCGGGCGACGATCCCGCTGTTCCAGGGCGGCCTGCCCGCGGCACAGCGCCGCCAGGCCCAGGCCCGCGAGAACGTGGCGCTCGAACAGGAAATCGGCGCCGAGCGTGAAGTGATCGCCTCGGTCCGCGCCGCCTATGCCCAGTGGCAGGCCGCGCAGGGGCTGATCACCTCGTCGCAATCGGCAGTCGATGCCGCCTCGCTCAGCCTCGAAGGCGTGCGGGCGGAAAACACCGTGGGCAACCGCACGATCCTCGACATCCTCAATGCCGAGAACGAACTGCTGAACGCGCAGGTCCAGCTGGTGACGGCGCGCCGCAATGCCTATGTCGCGGGCTTCAACCTGCTCTCGGCCATGGGCAAGGCCGAATCGCGCGATCTCGGGCTCGATGGCGGGGTGCTCTACGATCCCGACGTCAATTACCGCCGCGTGCAGGGCGCGATCTGGGACTGGTCTAGCGACCCGGCCCCGACCGCCAGGTCCACCCGCACCGTTGACAGCAAAGCGCAGGACGGTTCAGTAACCGGAGAGTGATTCCGTCTCGATCCGGGACAGCGAATCGGCACTGGAAGCGGGGCAACACATGCGGCAGGCGGGCGAACCTTCGGTCGAGGAAATCCTTGAATCGATCAAGAAAGTGATCGCGCGCGACAATCGCGCGATTGCCGCCGACGACCGGCCCGAGCGCGAAGAGCGCAGCCTGGGGATCGCCGCGCCGCGTCCGGCGGAAGAGGTGCTCGACCTTGCCGAAGCCGGCCAATATCTCGACAGCGAACCCGCCCCGGAATCGCCGCTGATCCCGGAACAGACCGCCAGTTCGATGCGCGACTCGCTCGCCGCCCTCGCCATGCTGGCAGAACCAGGCGCCGCGCCGCAGATCGTCCGCTCGGGCGAAACCTCGCTCGAAGGGCTGACGCGCGAACTGCTGCGCCCGGCGCTTGCCGAATGGCTCGACAAGAACCTGCCGCCGCTGGTCGAACGGATGGTCGCCGCCGAAATCGCGCGGATCGTCGGCAAGAAGGGCTAGGAGCCAGGCCTGTCTGGCGGTAACTCCGCCGGCATGAAGCTTTCCCTCACTGCATGGACCGCCCCCGCCCTCGGGGCGCTCGCCCTGTCGCTCTGTTCCGCTCCCGTGCTGGCCCAGGCGCCGCGCGCGATGAACGTCCAGGACCTCCTCACTCTCAAGCGAGTGGCCGCCCCGGTCGCCTCGCCTGACGGTGCGTGGGTCGTCTGGCAGCAGACCGATACCGATCCCGCGACTCTCAAGCGCACGCCGGGCCTGTGGCGGATGCCGCTGAAGGGCGGCGCGGCGGAGCGCATTGCCGACCTGCCGGATGCTGGCGAAAGCGCGCCAGCCTTCAGCCCGGACGGGCAGCGGCTCTACTTCCTGTCCGGCAAATCCGGTTCCGACCAGCTGTGGGTGCTCGATCTCAAGACTCCGGGGGCAAGCCCGGTGCAGGCCAGCGACTTCAAGACCGATATCGCCGGGTTCCTGCTCTCCCCCGATGGCAAGCGGGTGCTGGTCTGGGGCGATACCGCCCGCGATTGCACGACGCTCGGCTGCGCGCAGGACGGCGATACGAGCAAGCCCGGACCTGGAACGGGCCGCCATTACCGCGACGGCGCGGGCTTCGTGCGGCACTGGGACGCGTGGGAAACGCCCGGCAATTACAGCCGAGGCTTCGCCTTCGCGCTGGACGGCGCGGGCAAGGTGACCGGCGATGCCGCCGCGCTGGATGGACCCGCGGGCACCCTGACCGGCGACACCCCGACCAAGCCGATGGGCGGGGCCGAGGAACTGGCCTGGGCGCCCGATTCGCAAAGCGTGTTCTTCGTCGCGCGGCAGGCCGATCGGGGCGAACCGCTCTCGACCGATACCAACGTCTGGCACTCGATGCTGGACGGCAAGCCGCCGCACAGCCCGACGCTGGCGAACAAGGGCAGCGACACCCTGCCCGCGCCTTCGCCCGACGGGCAGTGGCTGGCCTGGGCGGCGATGGAGCGGCCCGGCTACGAGTCCGACCGGCTAGTCGTGCAATTGCTCAACCTCAAGACCAAGGAACGGCGCGCGCTGACGCAGGGCTGGGACCGCTCGGTCGGCTCGATTGCCTGGACGCCGGATTCGCGGGCGCTGATCGTCACGGCGGAAGACGTGCTCGATACCCCGGCCTTCCGCGTGGAACTGGCGACAGGCAAGGTCACGCGGCTCAGGCTCGCGCCTACGGGGGCCAGCGAAGGCCATGTCGGCAACGTCGCGGTGCTGAAGGACGGCGGCCTGCTCTACACCCGCGATTCGCTCTCGAGCCCGGCGGAGGTCTACATGGCACCGCGCGGCAAGCCCGGCCGCCAGCTGTCCAGGGTCAACGCCGCCCAACTGAGCGCCCTCCAACCCATCGAGGCGAGCCGCTTCAGCTTTGCCGGCGCGGGCGGGGACACGGTCTGGGGCCAGATCATCAAGCCCGCCGGAACCACCGGCAAGTTGCCGGTGTTGCTGTTCGTCCACGGCGGGCCGCAGGGTAGTTTTGGCGATGGCTGGTCGTTCCGCTGGAACCCGCGTGTCTTCGCGAGCCAGGGCTACGCCGTGGTGACGGTCGATTTCCACGGGTCGACCGGATACGGCCAGGCCTTCACCGATTCGATCAACCGCGACTGGGGCGGCAAGCCGCTGGAGGACCTCCAGAATGGCCTCGCCGCCGCGCTGCAACGCGATCCCGCGCTCGATGGCGGCAATGCCTGCGCGCTGGGCGCCTCCTATGGCGGCTACATGATGAACTGGATCGCCGGGAAATGGCCTGACCGGTTCAAGTGCCTGGTCCAGCACGACGGCGTGTTCGATGCCCGCGCCATGGCCTACGAAACCGAAGAGCTGTGGTTCGACGAATGGGAACACGGCGGCAAGCCGTATCACGAGGCGCCGGAAGAGTATGAGAAGTGGAACCCGGTCCACCACGTCGACAAGTGGCAGACGCCGATGCTGGTGATCACCAGCGAAAAGGACTTCCGCATCCCCTATACCCAGGGCCTCGCCGCCTTTGCCGCGCTGCAGCGGCGCGGCGTGCCGAGCGAATTGCTGGTCTTCCCGGACGAGAACCACTGGGTGCTCAAGCCGAAGAATTCGCAGCAATGGCACGAAACCGTGCTGGGCTGGCTTGACCGCTGGCTGCGGCAAGGGAAGTAGCGGGGCCATGGCCAGACCCGACCCTTCGCTGCTGAACCCGGCGCGCTATCCGTTCCGCCACCAGATCACGACGCGCTTTTCCGACATGGATCCCAACCAGCACCTCAACAACGTCGCGCTGGCGGCGATGATGGAGGACGGGCGGGTGCGCTTCAACGTCGGCATGGGCATGCGGGTTACGCTCGGCCAGCGCCGGGCGATGGTCGCCAGCATGGGAATCGAGTATCTTTCCGAAGGCCACTTCCCCGGCCCGGTCGAGGTGTTCTGCGCGATCGAGGCGGTCGGCAGGACCAGCTGGACCATCATCCAGGTGCTGATGCAGGAGGAGCGCGCAGTCGCTTTCGCGCGCTCGGTCATCGTCTCGATCGCGGACGGCCGACCCGCCCCGGTTCCGGATGACTTCCGCGCCGAACTCACCGGCACCTGGGGCCTGAGGCCATGAGCACCGATGCTGCCGAACTGGCCCGAGCCCGGGCCGCGCTGAAGACCGGCGGCGGAAACGGCATCCGCCGCCACATCTTCCTCTGCGCCGAGCCGGAAAAGGGCGAATGCTGCAGCCGCGAGGTTGGCACTCCCGCATGGAAGTACCTCAAGAAACGGCTCAAGGAGCTGAAGCTGGACCGCGATGGCGGGATCGCACGGTCCAAGGCCGATTGCCTGCGGATCTGCGCGGCGGGGCCGGTCGCAGTCGTCTGGCCCGAAGGCGTCTGGTATCATTCCTGCCGCGAGGACGTGCTGGAACGGATCATCCAGGAGCACCTGGTCGGCGGCGTCCCGGTGGAAGACTTCCGGCTCTATCCCGAAGACTGAGCCCGCTCAGTCCCGCTGGTCGGTCAGGTCCTGGACGGCCTCGTCATGGCCGGCTCCGCTGGACAGGAACACCAGCCCCATCAACGCACCGGTCAGCAGCACGATGAACCCGGCGGCCAGCGCCACGGCGATGTACATGTGCAGCCAGTCGGCACCGAATGACTGCCAGACGACCACCATGGAAACAACCACCGTCGCCAGCGCGGCGATCGCCGACCAGCGCAGGAAACCCTTGTAGCGCGCCCAGGCGAAGCGCGAAGCGGGACTCTCATCGAGGGGGATGCGGGACATGGGGCCGACATGGGCGCCAGAGGCGGCAGAGGCAAGTCCCGAATCGCCCCATGCCAATGGACGTGCCAATGGACTCGCCAAGGCTGCGGGTTCGTGTCATCCTCCGGCGCGGGAGAACAGCCGGGAGAAGCGCCGTGACTATTGCGCGACTGATCGAGGGGCGGACCACTGACATCGTGAGCTGCGAGGCCGCAACCAGCGTGCGCGATGCGGTCCGGATCCTGGCAGAGCGGCGGATCGGCGCCATGCCGGTCTATGCGGGTGGCAGTATCGCGGGCATCTTTTCCGAGCGCGATGTCGTCTCCCAGCTGGCCGCCGGAGGGCCTGCCATCCTGGATCGCAGCGTGGGCGAGGTGATGACGGCCCCCGCAATCACTGTCGAGCGCGCGACCGGCATCCTGGAGGCACTGGGCCTGATGACCCGCCGCCGCATCCGCCACCTGCCGGTGGTCGAGGCGGGCAGCGTGATCGGCTTCGTTTCGATCGGCGACCTCGTGAAATACCGGATCGAACGGATCGAATCCGAGGCTGAGGCGATGCGCAGTTACATCCAGACCGCCTGACCAGCACCGGCCGCGCCTTGCCGCGCAGCGCGCCAGCGCCTACATCTGCGGCATGGATGCGCCAACGATGAACTTCAGCCCCTCCGCCGCCGCGCGCGTTGCGGCGATTGCCGCCAGACAAGGCAAGCCTGCGGTGCTGCGCCTGTCGGTAGAGGGCGGTGGCTGCTCGGGTTTCCAGTACCGTTTCGGCCTGGCAGACGGCCCGGAAGCGGATGACCTGGTGGTCGAACAGGACGGAGCCACCCTGGTAGTCGATCCGGTCAGCCTCGATCTCGTCGCCGGCAGCGTGGTCGATTATGTCGAATCGCTCGGCGGAGCGGCTTTCAAGGTGGAAAATCCCAACGCGGCCTCGGGCTGCGGGTGCGGTTCGTCGTTCGCGATCTGATGAAGATCGCCACGTTCAATATCAACGGGATCAAGGCGCGCCTGCCGCGCCTGCTCGAATGGCTTGAGGAAACCCGCCCGGCGGTCGCCTGCCTGCAGGAGATCAAGACCCAGGACGAGGGCTTCCCCACCGCCGAATTCGAGAAGATCGGATATCACGCGATCTGGCACGGCCAGAAGGGCTTCAATGGCGTCGCCATCCTGGCCGATGGCACGAAGCCGATCGAGGTTATGCGCGGCCTGCCGGGCGACCCGGAGGACGAACAGGCCCGCTATCTGGAAGCCGAGGTGTTCGACACCCGCGTCGCCTGCATCTACCTGCCCAACGGCAATCCCCATCCGGGGCCGAAGTTCGATTACAAGCTGGCCTGGATGGAGCGCCTGCGCGAGCGGATGCGCGGTCTTGCGGCCGAGGAAGTGCCGGCGCTGGTGATCGGCGATTTCAACGTCATTCCGCACGATCACGACGTGTGGTCGCCCCGCGCTATGGCCGACGACGCGCTGATGCAGCCTGAATCGCGTAACGCCTATGCCCGCCTGCTGGCCGACGGCTGGACCGACGCGATCGCCACGCACCATCCGGCGGGCGGGATCTGGACCTTCTGGGATTACCAGGCCGGTGCCTGGCAGCGCGACCATGGCTTTCGCATCGACCATGCGCTGCTCTCGCCGGACCTGGCCGACCGGCTGGAGACCTGCGGCGTCGACAAGGCCTATCGCGGACGTGAGAAGGCCAGCGACCACGCGCCGGTCTGGGTCACCTTCCGACGCGCCTGAGCAGCATCGGGGCCTGAAAGGGCGGGACTGGTCCCGCCCCTTGCAGCATCAGCGATAGAAGACGTGGTTGTCGATCCGGGCAAGGCGCTTGAGGCGCCAGCCGGGCGAGACATAGGCCGCATGGAAGAACAGCGCGCCTTCGGCCGGGCTCTGCCAGGTGCCGGCATGGGCGATCTGGGCGATCGCCACGGCTTCCTTCCAGTCGCGCGAGGCCTTCGGGATCGCGGGCATGCCGCCGCCGCGCACAAAGGAGAACTGCGAGGGCTGGTAGACGACGCCGCAATAGCTTTCAGGGAAGCGACCGGACTTCGAGCGGGCAACGACGACGCGGCCAACGGCCAGCTGGCCGACCAGCGATTCGCTCTTGGCTTCGAAATAGACTGCCCCGGCCAGGCAGGTCAGCTCGCGCGAGAGCTCTGCGGGTTGGGGCTGGGCGGAAACCAGCGCGGCAAGGTTGGTTGCCCTGGGCTCGGTCACCGGCAGCTGCACATCGGCGGAATCGGCCTTGGGTGCGGGCACGGTGTCGGTTTCGACCGGCTGGATGATGATCTGGGGAGTCGGTTCCTGGTTTATCACCACCGGAGAAAGACTCTCCGCGGCTGCGCCCGAACCGCCGGCGCCGGCAAGAATGGAAAGGATCATTGCGCCAGTCGCAAGGATGCTGGCGTTCTTCAACTTGGGGCTCATCAATCAAACTTACTGGGCGGTGGACGCACCAGGCGCAGGCTGGACCGAAGGCGGAAACTGCAGAACAGATCCTTGCCCCCAGCCGGAAAACCTGCCGGCTATCCCCCGTCTGCGTGCTAGCGATTGAGGCCGAAACGCCACCTTCGCCGCCTGCGCACAAACTTGAGTGGCGCGCCTTTCGTGCGGCAACGCACAAAAGTCAACCCGCGCGCTAGACCGAGGCGATGAGCCGTTCACCATCCGCGATATCCAGTTCGATGATCCACAGATCGGGATCACGGTCCTGGCGCCGCTTCAGATATTCCTGGAATTCCATTGGATCATCAGGGATTTGTGTCCGCGCGAGCACCCATTTCCGGGTGCCTCCGGCATCCGGCATACGTTCGAACAGCCGCAGGTTTGCGCCGTTTTCGGCCAATACGGCAAGGATGGTGCCGCTATCGCGTTCACCTTTGCGCAGGACCGTTGCGAAACCGCCGGCAGCTTCCACCAGGCGGCGCAAGGCGGCCACTTCAAGGTGAGCGGGAAGCCGCGCGTCCATCGTTCAGCCGGCGCGCGCAGCGCGCGGATCAGGCCGCGTCGCGATCGATGCCATTGGCGAGCAGCGCGTAAAGCGCCTCGGCTCCCGGAGCTTCGCCGAGCGCGACGTGCAGCGCCTCGTCCCGCATCATCCGGCTGATCGCGGCAAGCGCGTGGAGATGCGCGGCGCCCGCCTGCTCTGGAGAAAGCAGGCCGAACACCATGTCGACCGGCATGCCGTCCGCCGCGTCGAACGCCACCGGCGATTCCAGCCGGAAGAAGGCGGCGACCGGTCGGTTGAGTTCGGGAATCCGCGCGTGGGGAATGGCGACCCCGCGGCCAAAGCCAGTGCTGCCCAGCTTCTCACGCTCCTCGATTCGTTCGAGCACCAGCACCGGATTCAGTCCGTAGACCGAGGCGAAGCGCTGGGCGAGCTGTTCAAGGATTGCCTGCTTGCTGTCTGCATCAATCGTGCCGACAGCTTCGGGCTGGAGAGTGAAAAGTGCGGTCATGGGCAAGCGCTGTGTCCAATAATTGCACCAGGCATGAACGCAGTGGGACCTGGAGCGGCCAATAACCGCTTCCAAGCCCCCTGCGCCTTACCTGGAGATTGAGCGCGCCTTTACAGCGGCTGTCAGGAAGGTTCAACCCAGCCGATCGAACCGTCACCGCGCCGGTAGACCATATTGTGCTTGCCCGTGCCAGCGTTTTTGAACAGCAGCGCGTTGGTATTGCGCAGATCAAGCATCATCACTGCGTCGGAAACGGTCGCCTCGGGCACGTCGACGCGGGTCTCCGCGATGACCACGGGAGCATCGATGGTGACTTCCTCCACCGCTTCGTCAGGTTCGACGAAAACGGTGTAGGCCGCTTCTTCCGCGCGCATCGCATGGCTTGTTTCCGCGTGGCGATCCTTGATCCGGCGCTTGTAGCGGCGCAGCTGCTTGTCGATCTTCTCGGCCGCCTGGTCCAGCGCCGCGTGGGCATCATGGGCAATCCCCGCGCCCTTGAGCACCAGTCCCTGCATCGGATGGGTCACGATGTCGCAGCGGAAGGCGCCGGCAGGGGCGCGGTTGAAAGTCACGCTCGATGACAGCGCCTGGCCGAAATACTTCTCGACGATGGCCGAAAGCCGTTCCTGAGCGTGGGTCTGCAGGGCTCCGCCGGTTTCGATCTGGTGGCCGGAAACGCGAATGTCCATCTTTAGCCTTCTCCTGTCGCAGTCGAGGGAAACGGCTCAATTGCTCCAGAGCGGAGCCTTCACCGTTTCCAGAAAGGCGGCATGCGCCGCCAGTTCCGCCTCGCTCGCCTGATGCGGGCGGGCGGGACGGAATGTCCGCTCGCGCAGCGGTGCGGCAACCGGCTGCACGAGTGTTTCGATAGTGTCGGCCACCAGCGAGAGGCCGATCTGGCGGCCTCCGGTCAGCTCGACATAGACCTGCGCCAGCAGTTCGGCGTCGAGCAACGCACCGTGCATGGTGCGGTGGCTGCGATCGATCCCGTAGCGGGTGCAGAGCGCATCGAGGCTGAGCTTGGCGCCGGGATGGCGCACCCGGGCGAGAGCGACCGTATCGATCATGCGGCTGCGGTCGACCGGATCGAGCCCGCAGGCTTCCAGCTCCATGTTGATGAAGCCGAAGTCGAAACCGGCGTTATGCGCAACCAGCATCGAATCGCCGATGAATTCGAGGAATTCCGCCGCCTTTTCGTGGAAACGCGGCTTGTCGGCCAGGAAGGTCGCGGACAGGCCGTGTACCGCCTCTGCAGCGGCGGGCATGTCGCGGTCGGGGTTGAAGTAGCAATGGAAAGTTTCGCCGGTGGTCACCCGGTTGACCATCTCGATGCAGCCGATTTCCACCAGCCGGTCGCCAGTGCGAGGATCGAGCCCGGTGGTTTCCGTGTCGAAGATAATCTCGCGCATTACACTGTAGACATGGGCCTCTTGCCCCCCGCTGGCAAGAGGGCGAATCCCCTAGGCTTGCTGCTTTTCGGCAATGATCGCGTGGACCAGTCGCTGCACGGCGTGGCGCGTTTCGGCCAGCGAGGTGCCGGTGTCGATCACGTGATCGGCCAGCCGCCGCTTTTCCGCGTCCGGCACCTGCAGCGCGAGAATCCGCTCGAACTTTTCCTCGGTCATGCCGGGCCGGGCGAGCACGCGCTGGCGCTGCATTTCAGCCGGGGCTGAAACGACCACGACCGCATCCAGCCCGTGCTGGCCGGTCTTTTCGTAGAGCAGGGGAATGTCGAACACGATCAGCGGCTGCCCCGCATTATCGGCCAGGAAGGCGCGGCGCATTTCGCCGACTTCGGGGTGGACGATGGCTTCCAGCCGGGCCAGCGCCTCGGGATTGCCGAACACGGCCGCGCCCAGCTTCTGCCGGTCGACCCCCAGTGGGCCGGTCGTACCGGGAAAGGCGCGCTCGATCGGTTCCAGCAGGGCGCCGTCAGGGCCCTGCAGTTCATGCACTGCCGCGTCAGCATCGAACACCGGCACGCCGAGCCCCTGGAACATCGCCGCGACGGCCGACTTGCCCATGCCGATCGATCCCGTGAGGCCAAGAATGTAGGGACGGGTCATGCCAGCAACAGGCTCCTCAGGTCAGTGTCGGCATCCTTGGGTGCCTCGGCGCCGTAGAACCGGCGGAAGGCCTCGCGCGCCTGGCCGACGAGCATTTCCAGCCCGTCGTGCGTGCGCAGGCCCCGCGCGGCGGCGGCGCGCAGCAGCGGGGTGTCATGAGGATGGGTGACGATATCGTAGACGATCGCGTCATCGCGCAGCGACTCCACGATGAGCGGCAGCGGCGGCATTCCCGCCATGCCGAGCGAGGTCGCATTGGCGATCAGGCGGCTGTCGTTGGCAAGGCGCTGGGCATCGCCCCAGTCCGCAGCCACGATCTCGCAGTCACTGACCGTATCGACCAGGTCGTCGAGCAGGCGCGCGGTGCCCTCTGCCGTGCGGTTGACCACGGCCAGCCGCCGCGCGCCGAGCGAGACCAGTCCGGCGATCACTGCCGCCGCCGCGCCGCCCGCGCCCAGCACCGTCACCTGTTCGCCGGCAAGGTCCAGTCCCTGCAGCGGCTCGACGAAGCCGGGCAGGTCGGTATTCTCTCCGGTCAGCGAACCATCGTCCTCGACGATCACGGTATTGACCGCGCCCAGCGCCCGCGCCGCCGGGGTGTGGTGATCGACCAGATCATAGCAGGCGCGCTTGTGCGGCATGGTCGCCTGGACCCCGGCAAAGCCGAGCGCGACCATGCCCCGAAAGGCGCGGGCCACTTCGCCCGGGCGGACCGGCAGGCGGATATAGTGCCCGTCGATCCCCAGCCGCCTGAGCCAGAATTCGTGGATCAGCTGCGATTTCGATTGCGCCACCGGCCAGCCGATCAGTCCGGCAAGCAGGGGGAGGGGGCGTTCCTCGCGGCTCATGCGGCCAGTTCCCCCTGTTCGCGCAGTGCGCCCAGCACGGCCAGCAGCGGCATGCCCAGGACGGTGAAATTGTCGCCCGCGATAGATTCGAACAATTGCACGCCCAGCCCCTCGATCCGGAAAACACCCACGCAGCCCGCCACCGCCGGCCATTCGGCGGCGAGATAGCTGGCGATGAACGCTTCGGATAGGGGGCGCACGGCCAGTTCTGCCACGGCGTGGTGACGCCAGACCACCACGCCGCCGCGTGCCAGCGCCGCGGCCGAATGGAGCCGCATCGTCCGACCGGAAAAGAACCGAAGATGCTCGGCCGCATTGTCGCGGCTGGCGGGCTTGTCGAACCGCTGGCCTTCGACTTCGACAAGGGAATCGCTCCCCAGTACCAGTCGCCCCGCTCGTTCGCGGCTGACAGCGACGGCCTTGGCTTCGGCAAGGGCAAGGGCCACCGTATCGGGCGATACGTCGCCCAGCGCCGCTTCGATCGCGCGTTCGTCGACATGCGCGGGGCAGGGTTCGAACTCCACCCCGGCAGCCTCCAGCATGGCCTTGCGAGAGGCGCTTTGCGATGCAAGCACCAGCATCAGGCCGGCCCTCCTTCCTTGGGTGCGCGGTGCTCGTTGTAGAGGTTGATGATCGCGGCGGCGGCTTCCTCGATCGAGCGGCGGGTGACATCGATCACCGGCCAGCCATTGTCCGCGAACATCCGCCGCGCGAATTGCAGCTCTGCATTGACCCGGTCCTGATCGACATAGGCAGTCTCCGGCGCCTGGCCGAGGGTCAGCAGGCGGTTGCGCCGCACCTGGACCAGCCGTTCCGGCGCGGTGGTAAGGCCGACGACCAGCGGATGCCTCAGCCCATAGAGCGCCGGGGGCGGGGGGCTTTCCACAACGATGGGTATGTTCGCCACCTTGTAGCCGCGCTGCGCAAGATAGATCGAGGTCGGCGTCTTGGAACTGCGCGACACCCCGGCCAGCACGATGTCGGCCTCTTCCCAGTCCTCCCACCCCACCCCGTCATCGTGGGCAATGGTATAGTGGACCGCATCGACCCGCGCGAAATAGGCATCGTCCATCGCGTGCTGCCGGCCCGGGCGGGCACGCGGGATCTGCCCCAATGCGGCCTCCAGCGCATGGACGGCGGCATCGAGCACCGGCACGACCGGCAAGGCCAGCGTGCGGCAGTGTTCCTCCAGCCGGGCGCGGGTATCGGAATTGACCAGGGTGTAGAACACGAGGCCCGGATTGGCCGCGATCTCGCGCATGATCCGGTCGAGATGCTGCTGGGATCGGACCATCGGCCAGAAGTGACGGATCACCTCTGCCCCCTCGAACTGGGCCAGCGCCGCCTTGGCGAGCATTTCAAGCGTTTCGCCGGTGGAATCCGACAGCAGGTGAAGGTGAAGCCGGGGCATATCAGGTGTTCAAGGCCGCCCTGTGGATGATTTGCGGCATAAACCACGGGACAGGCATGGGCACAAGTTCAGGGCCGCTTTCGCTCCCCGCAAACGGCATCGCTCTGGGCGACTTGTGGACATGTCGAAAGCCTTACCCACAGGCTGGGGATAGAGGGGACAACCCTTGCTTGACGCGGGCCCATGCAGAGTCGGATGCGGCTTTCCCCTGTTCAGCGCGGGACAATTCGGGCAAGGCGCGGCTATTCCCGCTATCCACAGCCCAACTACTATCAACATCCTATAGAATCTTATTTGTATTTGATTGGAATCCGCACGATGCCCGGTTTGCTCCTTCGTACCTTGCGCGGTGAAAATGGCGATCATCGGCCGGTCTGGCTGATGCGCCAGGCAGGCCGCTACCTGCCCGAATATCGCGCGCTGCGGGCACAGAAGGGCGGATTCCTGCCGCTGGTATACGATGCAGAGGCGGCCGCCGAGATCACGCTTCAGCCGATCCGGCGTTATGGGCTGGACGGGGCTATCCTGTTTTCCGACATCCTGATCGTGCCCTATGCCATGGGGCAGGATCTGGAGTTCCTTGCCGGGGAAGGGCCGCACCTTTCCCCGCGCCTTGCCGATGCGGCGCTCTCCAGCCTCCACGCGGTGCCGCAGCGCCTCGCGCCGATCTACGAAACGGTCAAGCTGGTTCGCGCGCAGTTGCCCGCCGACAAGACCATGCTGGGCTTTGCCGGATCACCCTGGACCGTGGCCACCTACATGGTCAACGGCGAAGGCAGCCGCGACCAGCACGAGACGCGGGCCATGGCCTATCGCGACCGCGAGGGCTTTCAGGCGATCATCGATGCCATCGTTACCGTCACGGTCGACTATCTGGCAGGCCAGGTGCTGGCCGGGGCCGAGGCGGTGCAGCTGTTCGATTCCTGGGCCGGCAGCCTTGCCCCCAGCGAGTTCGAGCGCTGGGTGATCGCGCCCAATGCAGCCATCGTTTCGGCGCTGAAAAAGCGCTTCCCGGAGCTGCCGGTGATCGGCTTCCCCAAGGGCGCGGGCGAAAAGCTTCCCGCCTATGCCCGCGAAACCGGGGTCCACGCGGTCGGCATCGACGAGACCATCGATCCGGTCTGGGCGGCGCGCGAACTGCCGGCGGGCCTGCCGGTGCAGGGCAATCTCGATCCATTGCTGCTGCTGTCGGGCGGCGACGAGATGGAGCGCGAGACGCTGCGCATCCTCGATGCCTTTGCCGACCGTCCGCACGTTTTCAACCTGGGCCACGGCATCGGCCAGACCACCCCGGTCGAGCATGTTGCGCAGCTTCTCGGGGTAGTGCGCGGCTGGAGCCGATAGGCTATGATCCCTGAATGGAATGGGCGCTCGCGATGACTTACCTCTGGCTCAAGGCCGGCCACCTGATCTTCGTGATCTTCTGGATGTCGGGCCTGTTCATGCTGCCGCGCTTCTTCGTCTACCACCAGGAAGCCGCGCCGGATTCGCCCGAGAACGCGGTGTGGACCGACCGTGAGCGCAAGCTGCTGCGGATCATCATGTGGCCGTCCCTGGTCGCGCTGTGGGTGCTGGGGCTGGCCATGGCTTGGTCGATGGACTTCTTCCCCGGCAGCTTCTGGTTCCACGTCAAGCTGGCCCTGGTGCTGGTGCTGACGGCCTATCACGTCTGGATGGCGGGCTATCACAAGGCCCTGACGCGCGGTGAGCGGCGGCTTTCGGGCAAGGCGCTGCGGATGATCAACGAGATTCCGGGCGTAACCGCTGCGGTGATCGTCATATTGGTGATCGTCAAACCGTTCTGAGCGCTTTCACGCTTATCGTTGACCTTGGCCTGCGCCGGGCCTATTCGCGGCCGTGACCGGCACATGGCCGCGCGTCTTGCGCGGCGATCCGCTTTCTCCAAGCCCTTCGATCGGCCGGCCATTTCCAGACTGACGCATCCCATGGATGGACGATTCACATGCACCTGAAAGAACTCAAGAAAAAGACTTCCGCCGAACTGGTCGAAATGGCCGAGGAACTGGGCGTCGAAAGCGCATCGACCATGCGCCGCCAGGACCTGATGTTCGGCATCCTCAAGGAACTGGCCGAGGACGGCGAGCAGATCCTTGGCATCGGCACGATCGAAGTGCTGGCCGACGGTTTCGGCTTCCTGCGCAGCCCGGAAGCGAACTATCTCGCCGGTCCCGACGACATCTATGTCTCGCCCAACCAGGTCCGCAAATGGGGCCTGCGCACTGGCGATACCGTGGAAGGCGAAATCCGCGCGCCCAAGGACGGTGAGCGCTATTTCGCGATCACCAAGCTGATCAGCGTCAACTTCGACGATCCCGATGTGGTCCGCCACCGGGTCAACTTCGACAACCTGACCCCGCTCTATCCGGACGAGAAGCTCAGCCTCGATACGCTTGACCCGACCGTCAAGGACAAGTCGGCGCGGGTGATCGACATCATCAGCCCCCAGGGCAAGGGCCAGCGCGCGCTGATCGTCGCCCCGCCGCGCACCGGCAAGACCGTGCTGCTGCAGAACATCGCCAAGGCGAT
>CALMJG010000204.1 GCA_937864195.1 uncultured Novosphingobium sp. | reverse complement strand
GCGGCGGGAGGAGCGCGGTCTGCATCGGTGCAGGGTGGCGGCTGGATGCGCCGCCCGCCTTGACTTCCGTCAAGCTCTCGCCGGAACATGGCACGGAAACCGGCCCTCGCCCTGGTGATCCGGGGCGCGGCTAGCTCCAGTCGATCTCCGTCAGCAGGCGCTCGAGGTCTTCCGGGTGGCACAGGCCGGTGCCCGGATGCAGCACCGCCGCCGTTCCCGCCGCGATGCCGCGATGGAACGCCTCGCGCGGGGTTTCGCCCAGCAGCAGGCCGTGGACCATCCCGGCGACGAAACTGTCGCCCGCCCCGGTGGTGGAACGCGCGACGATGCCCGTGCCCCGGTGGATTTCCGCCCCCCCGCCATGGGCCAGCACGCCGCCATCCTCGCCCATGGTGACCGCCACCATCTGCGCCTTGCCGGATGCGACCAGTTCGCCCGCCGCCCTGGCGACATCCTCGTGAGAGGCAAACTTGTGGCCCGCCCAGGCTTCGAATTCACCGATGCTCGGCTTGACGAGGTAGAGCCCGCCCGCCGCCAGCGCGGCCTTCAGTGCGGTGCCCGAAGTATCGAGCACCAGCTTGCGCCCCTGCGCGGCGAGCGGCGCGGCAAGCCGGGCGAAGAAATCCTCCGGCACGCCGCGCGGCAGCGATCCGCTGGCTACCACCCATTCGGCGGGACTGGCGAAGCAGGCGCCCAGCAGCGCCCGCCATTCGTGCTCTGCCACGTCCGGGCCTTCGGGGATGAAGCGGTATTCGTGGCCCGTGGAGCGTTCGAACACCGCCAGGCTCATCCGGGTGTGGTCGGCAATATGGATCGCCCGGCGGGGCAGCCCCGCCTCGTCCAGCAGCCCGTCGAGCAGCGCGCCGGTCGGCCCGCCCGACAGGTAGATCGCCTCCACCGGCACGCCGAAACGGTGCAGCACCCGCGCCACGTTCAGCCCGCCGCCGCCCGGATCGTAGCGTTCGGCAAAGGTGCGGATCTTGTCGGTCGCGGAAACGTGCTCGGCTTCGCAGGCGGAATCGATCGCGGGGTTGAGCGTGATCGTGGCAACACGTTCCATGGCGGCAGACCTCAGCGCTTGCGGACGAACTCGGCGCGCAGCACCAGGCCCTTGATGGCCGGATACTTGCAGTCGATCTCCTGCGGGTCGCCGGTCAGGCGGATCGACTTGATCAGCGTGCCCTGCTTCAGCGTCTGGCCCGCGCCCTTGACCTCAAGATCCTTGATCAGCGTCACCTGGTCGCCATCGGCCAGCAGGTTGCCCACCGCATCGCGGACCTCGACCGTGTTGGCCGCCGCCTGCTTGGCCGCAAGCTGCGAGGCCGGCAGCCATTCGCCGCTTTCCTCGTCATAGACATAGTCCTCGTCGTCGCCGGCCATCGTGTCCTCCATTTCAGTGCCAGCCATGGCAGGCGGGGGCCCGTTTGGCCAGAGCGGCATTCGCGCGGGGACGGCTTGACCGCGCGCGCTCCAGCCGGGACAAGCGGGCATGGATCGCAGCATCGTCCAGCTTGGCCCGGGCCATCACGCGGCAGCAACCGCAACGCTGGCCGCCGCGTTCCATGATGATCCGGCGATGTGCTGGATGCTGCCCGCTGCCGAAACCCGCGCGCGCCGCCTGACCGCGCTGTGCGGGTGGATGGTGCGGGAGCACCTGAGCATCGGCATGGTACTGGGCACGCCGGGGTGCGAGGTCGTCACGCTGTGGCGCGCTCCGGGCAAGGTCCATTTCCACGAGCCGCTGTGGCATCCGGGTGCGCTGCGCTTCGTGCCGATCTTCCGCCGCCACCTGCCGCGCGCGCTGCGGGTGGACGACGGCATCCGCCGCCACCTTCCCCCCGACGAGCGCTGGATGTACCTCAAGATGGCCGGGGTCCGGCCCGACTGCCAGGGCAAGGGGCTGGGCGGACAGGCGATCCGCGCGGGCCTTGCCGAGGCGGCGCGGCTTGGTGTTCCCGCCGTCCTCGAAACCGCGACCCCCGCCAATGTCGGGCTGTACCAGCGGCTGGGCTTTGCGACCCGCAGCGAATGGGACGTCGCGGGCGGCGGGCCGCACTTCTGGACCATGACCCGCCCGGCCGAGCCGGACCCGACCACTCCCTGAACCCCGCCCCGGAGCATCCATGAAGCCGTCCATCCTGCTGTCCGCCCTGATCCTGGCGCCCGCACCCGTGCTGGCCGATGCGCCGGCACCCCGGATCGTGGGAGGATGGAGCGAGATTCCAGCCGCAGAGCTTCAGGCCGCAGCCGGCCCGGCGGCGCGCTTCGCCGTGTCGCGGCTGCCGCGCCCCCATGCTCCGTTGAAGCGGATCGTCGGGGCGGAGCGGCAAGTGGTGGCGGGCACCAATTACCGGATGCTGGTCGTGCTGAAGGATGGCAAGCGCTGGCGGCTGGTGGTGTGGAGCAAGCTCGACGGCACGATGGAGCTGACTTCGGCAAAACGCGAGCGCCAGCCATTGCCGGAAGCGCGCCGGGCGGGCTAAGCAACCGCCTGCAAGACTGGAGAAACCGATGAACCTGCCGACCACCCGCGCTGCCCTGGCCCTGGCCCTCTTCGCGCTTGCCGGACCCGCCCTGGCCGCCGCGCCCACCGCAAGCCCGGAAGCGGTGGCTGCCGCCGCGCTGAAGGCCGCGCCGGTGTGGGACGGGCACAACGACGTGCCGGAGCAGCTGCGCGACCGCCGCAGCAACGTGATCGCCGGGTTCGACTTCACCGACACCACCGCAACGGCCGACCCGGCAAAGAACCTGATCGCCATGCACACCGATCTTGCGCGGCTGCGCAAGGGCCGGGTGGGGGCGCAGTTCTGGTCGGTCTACGTCTCGGCCAGCCTGCCGGAGCCGCAGGCGGTGCAGGCCACGCTGGAACAGATCGACGTGATGAAGCGGCTGATCGCCGCCAATCCCAGGGACATGCAGTTCTGCACCGATTCCGCCTGCGTCGAGAGCGCGATGAAGCAGGGGCGCATCGCCTCGCTGCTGGGCATGGAGGGCGGCCATTCGATCGGCGGCTCGCTCGCCGTGCTGCGTCAGATGTACGCGCTGGGCGCGCGTTACATGACCCTGACCCATTCGAAGAACAACGCCTGGGCCGATGCCAGCACCGACAAGCCCGTCCACAATGGCCTGACCCCGCTGGGCAAGGACATGGTGCGCGAAATGCAGCGTCTGGGCATGCTGGTCGATCTCAGCCACGTCAGCGAGAAGACCATGATGGACGCGCTCGACGTTGCGGCGGCGCCGGTGATCTTCAGCCATTCCAACGCCCGCACGCTCAACGGCCACCCCCGCAACGTGCCGGACAGCGTGCTCGCCCGGATCAAGGCAAACGGCGGGATCGTGATGGTCAATTTCTACCCGCCGTTCGTCAACCGCCCGACCTGGGAATGGCAGGCCGCCCGCGCCGCCGAGAAGGGCCGGCTCGACGTGGTCTTCAATGGCAACCCGGATGGCGCGGCAAGCGCCCTCGCCGCCTGGGAAAAGGCCAATCCCGCACCGCGCGGCGGCATTGCCGAGGTGGCCGATCACCTTGACCACATCCGCAAGCTGGCCGGCGTGGACCATGTCGGGCTGGGCGGCGATTTCGACGGAATCGAGGTTTCGGTCCAGGGGCTGGACGATGTCTCCGCCTATCCCGCGCTGTTCACCGAACTCGCGCGGCGCGGCTGGAGCCAGGCCGATCTGGAGAAGCTATCCAGCCGCAACATGCTGCGGGTGCTGAAAGCGGCGGAGGCCTATGCCGCCAGCCAGCGCGGCAAGCCCGCCTACGAGAATCCGACCACGTTCTGAGGGAGCAAGGCGGTCAGTGCGCTTCCATGCGGCCGAGCATGCGGAAGAAGAACGCGGTCGACCAGCCGAGCAGGACCATGCCAAGGATGCTCTCGAACGCGCCGAGCAGCCGCCACTGCTCGGCGATGTGGGTATCGTTGTAGCCCACGGTCGAATAGCTGATGGTGGAGAAGTAGAGCGACTGTTCAAGCCCGCTCACCGCGCCGGTCGCCAGGTAGACGAAGGTGAAGGCCCAGATTTCAAGACCGTGAAGCACCAGCATGGCGACCACGATCGCCAGGGTGAATGCCACCCCGCGCGGGCTGAGCGCATTGACCCGGCGCAGGCGCTCCTCCGCCGCCTCGGTGCGCAGTGCGCGGGCCAGCGCGAACAGCCCCGATCCGTGAATCACGACGCAGACGATCACCATCACCGCAGACACGGCGAACTGTTCGATCATCGGCGCCACGGCGGCGCTCAGTCGCGCAGCAGTTCGTTGATTCCGGTCTTCGAACGGGTCTGGGCGTCGACCGTCTTGACGATCACCGCGCAGTAGAGCGACGGCCCCGGAGTGCCATCGGGCAGCGGCTTGCCCGGCAGCGATCCGGGGACCACCACCGCATAGGGCGGCACGCGGCCGATGTGGACTTCGCCGGTCGCGCGGTCGACGATCTTGGTCGAAGCGCCCAGGAACACACCCATCGACAGGACCGCGCCTTCACCCACGACCACGCCTTCGGCCACTTCGCTGCGCGCGCCGATGAAGCAGTTGTCCTCGATCACCACCGGTCCGGCCTGGAGCGGCTCCAGCACGCCGCCGATCCCGACGCCGCCCGAAATGTGCACGCCCTTGCCGATCTGCGCGCAGGAACCGACCGTCGCCCAGGTATCGACCATCGTGCCTTCGCCGACATAGGCGCCGATGTTGACGAAGCTGGGCATCAGCACCGCGCCCTTGGCGATATAGGCCCCGCGCCGCGCCACGGCGCCGGGAACGACGCGGAAACCGGCCTCGCGGAAGCGGGCCTCGTCCCAGCCGTCGAACTTGGAAGGCACCTTGTCGAACGCCGGAGCGCCGCCCGCGCCGCCGGGGACCAACGCGTTGTCGTTGAGCCGGAACGAGAGCAGCACGGCCTTCTTGAGCCACTGGTTGACCTGCCAGCCGCCCTGCCCGTCCGGCTCGGCCACGCGGGCCTGACCACCGTCGAGCAGGTTCAGCGCCTGGTCGACCAGCGCGCGCACGTCGCTGCTGGCGGGAGTGACACCATCGCGCGCTTCCCAGGCGGCTTCGATTCCGGCGGCGAGTTGGGCGGTCATGGCAGCACTCCAATCCAGTCAAAAGCGGATGCAGCGCGCCTATCGCCTGCCCGCGCCGGGGGCAAGGGCGAGTCGGCGCGGGGCGCCGAAGAAATTGCGACCCCCAGCGGCTGGACAGGTCGCCAAGCTCCCGGCATGGCGGCGCCATGAATGACAGCCCGCGCGCGCTCGACGGGGTCAAGGTGCTGGACCTTTCGCGGGTCCTCGCCGGACCCTGGTCGACCCAGATTCTCGCCGATTTCGGCGCTGACGTGTTCAAGGTGGAGCAGCCGGGGCGCGGCGACGATACCCGCGCCTGGGGCCCGCCGTTCCTGCAATTGCCCGATGGCAGCGACGACGCCCGGGAAAGCGCCTATTACCTCTGCACCAACCGCAACAAGCGCTCCGCCGCGATCGACATTGCCCGGCCCGAGGGCGCGGCGCTGATCCGCCGCCTCGCCGCCGAGGCCGACGTGCTGGTGGAAAACTTCAAGGTCGGCGGGCTGGCGAAATACGGGCTGGACTACGCCAGCATCGCCGCGATCAATCCGCGCATCGTCTACTGCTCGATCACCGGCTTCGGCCAGACCGGGCCCTATGCGAAGCGCGGCGGCTATGACTATCTCGCGCAAGGCATGGGCGGCCTGATGAGCGTGACCGGCACTCCCGAGGGCCCGCCCATGAAGGTCGGCGTCGCGATCGCCGACCTTTCGACCGGGATGTACGCGACCGTCTCGATCCTGATGGCCTTGCGCCATGCCGAGCGCACCGGCGAGGGGCAGCAGATCGACGTTTCGCTGCTCGACACCCAGATCGCGATGATGGCCAACCAGGCCTCCAGCTATCTCGTTTCGGGCAAGGTGCCGCAGCGGCTCGGCAACCGCCACCCGACGGTGGTGCCCTATACCACTTTCGAGGTGGTTGGCGGGACAGTGATCCTGGCCGTGGGCAACGACAGCCAGTTCCGCGCGTTCTGCAACGAGATGGGGCGGAGCGAATGGGGCGAAGACCCGCGCTTTGCCACCGGTCCGGCGCGCGTCACCAACCGCGACGAGCTGGAACGCCTGATCGCCGAACTGCTGCGGCATGAACCGCGCGAGGCGCTGATCGCGCGGCTGGAAGCGGCGGGCGTGCCGGTCGGCCCGGTCAACACGCTGGAGGATGTCTTCGCCGATCCCTTCGTCGAGGCGCGCCAGACGGTTCACCGTTTCCGCCGCGAGGACGGGGTCGAGGTGCCCAGCGTCGCCTATCCGGGCAAGCTGTCACGCACTCCGGCCGACTACCGCCACCTGCCACCGCGCGTGGGCGAGCAGACGCGGCAGATGCTGGCCGACTGGCTGGACATGGGCGCGGATGAAATCGCCGCGCTCGAAGCGCAGGGCGTGATCGTCCAGGGCTGATCGCTGGCAGGAACGGGCGTCCCGGGCGAACCCGGGACGCCGCGATCACATCCCCGCAAGCTTCGCGAACTCGGTCGCGCGGTCGACCAGCGGCTGGACCCGCTCGGACATCGCCTTCGCATGGGCCGAGCTGGCGGTGCCGTCGATCACCCGCTTCTTGATGCCCTGCATGATCCCGGCAAGGCGGAAGAAGTTGTAGGCGAAGTACCAGTTCATGTCCGGCACCGAATCGCGGCCCGTGGCCTTGCAGTAGCATTCGACCACTTCGTCGAGTTCCGGAATGCCGAGCGCCTTGCGGTCAAGATCCTGCACGCCCGAACGCCCGCCGTTGTCGGTCACCCAGGCCATCGCGACATAGGAGAAATCGCCCAGCGGGTCGCCCAGGGTCGATAGTTCCCAGTCGAGCACGGCCAGCACTTCGGGGCGGTCCTTGGCCCAGATCATGTTGTCGATCCGGTAGTCGCCGTGGACCACGCCGGTGCGCGTCTGGTCGGGCAGGGTGGCGGGCAGCCACTCGATCAGCCGCTCCATGTCGGGCATCAGCTCGGTCTCGGACAGCTTGTACTGCTTGGTCCAGCGATCGACCTGGCGGCCGAAGTAGTTGCCCGGCTTGCCATAGTCCGACAGCCCCACCGCATCGACATCGACCTGGTGCAGCTTGGCCAGCGTCTCGATCATCGCGAAGTAGGTGGCGCGGCGGTATTCCGGCGTGTCGCCGGGCATGGCGCCGTTCCAGATGGTCCGGCCATCGACCATGCCCATCACGTAGAACCAGCTGCCGACCACCGAATCGTCGGTGCACAGGCCGTATTGCGGCGCCACGGTCCACCCGGCCCGGGCCAGCGCGGCCTGGACCTTGTATTCGCGGTCAACCGCATGGGCCGAGGGCAGCAGCGGCCCGAACGGCTTGCGGCGCAGCACGTAGTTTCCGCTGGGCGCCTCGATCTTGTAGGTCGGGTTGGACTGCCCGCCCTTGAACTTGGTGAGGACCAGCGGACCCTGGAAACCGGCGACATTGGCCTCCATCCACTCGGTCAGCTTCGCGGTGTCGAGCCGGTCCGCGCCTTCGGGTTCGACCGTGCCGACGAAGGCTTCTTCGGCGTTGAGTTCAAGCTCGCTCATTGGTCGAACACGATCACGCTGCGGGCGGAATGACCGGCCTTCATCTTTTCAAATCCCTCGTTGATGCCTTCCAGCGGAATCCGCTCGGCAATGATGGTGTCGAGATCGAGCAGGCCGCGCATGTAGAAATCGACCAGGCGCGGCATGTCGACCGGGAAGCGGTTCATGCCCATGATCGCGCCCTGCAGCTTCTTGCCCGAAAGCAGGTCCATCGCGGCAAGGCCGACCGAATGATTGAGGGGCATCATGCCAAGGATCGTCGCGGTGCCGCCACGGCGCAGCGACTTGACCGCGAGTTCGCCCGAGGCCGGACGGCCAACGGCTTCCACCGCGTGGTCGACGCCGCCCTTGGTCAGCTCCAGGATCTGCGCGGCGGCATCGGGAGCCAGGGCATCGACCACGTCGGTCGCGCCCAGCTTGAGTGCCAGTTCGCGCTTTTCCGGCATCGGGTCGGCGGCGATGATCCGCCCCGCACCGGCGATCTTGGCCGCGTTGACCGCCGCGAGGCCGACGCCGCCACAGCCGACCACGGCCACGGTCTCGCCCGGGGTGAGCTTGCAGGCGTTGAAGATCGCGCCCGCGCCAGTGGTCACCGCACAGCCGATCACCGAGGCGCGGTCGAGCGGCATTTCGGGATCGATCGCGGTGCAGGCGTGTTCGTGCACCACCATCATCTCGGCAAAGGCCGACAGGTTGAGCATCTGGTTGATCGGGGTGCCATCAAGGCGCGACAGGCGCGGTTCGGCTCCCGGCGCGCGGCGGGTGTCCCCGCCCAGGCACAGCGCCATGCGGCCCGTGACGCAGAATTCGCAGTGACCGCAGAAGGCCGACAGGCAGGTGACGACCGCATCGCCAACCTTGACCGTGCGCACTTCGCTGCCGACCGCCTCGACGATCCCCGCCGCCTCGTGGCCCGGCACGGCGGGCAGGGCATGGGGATAGATGCCTTCGATGAAGTGGAGGTCGGAATGGCACAGGCCGCAGGCCGCGGTGCGGATCAGCACTTCATGCGGGCCGGGCTTGCTGATCTGCAGCTGCTCGATTTCCAGCGGCTTGTTGGGTTCGATAAGGACTGCGGCTTTCATGCTTCCTCGCTCCGATTATGGGCCGCCCTGCGGCGGAAGAGGCGGGCCGTTACCGCTGATGGTAACAGGCCCTCCCCCGGCCCCTCCCGCCAGCGGGAGGGGTGATTGATGACGCGGCGTCCGGCCCATGCCGGACGCCGCAGTGTTGCTTACCGCGCCACGCCCAGGTCGCCCGAGCTGAAGCCCGGGTTGGCCGGGTTCGGGCTGGGTGCGTGCTTGCCGAATTCGGCGCGCGCGATCGAGCGGGCGTGGACTTCGTCCGGACCGTCGGCGATGCGCAGGGTGCGGATCGAGGCATAGGCCTTGGCCAGGCCGAAGTCTTCGGACACGCCGCCGCCACCGTGGGCCTGGATTGCGTCGTCGATGATCTTCAGCGCCATGCGCGGCGCCTGGACCTTGATCATCGCGATCTCGGCCTGGGCGGCCTTGTTGCCAACCTTGTCCATCATGTCAGCGGCCTTGAGGCACAGCAGGCGCGAGCATTCGATGTCGATCCGCGCCTCGGCAATGCGCTGTTCCCACACCGAGTGCGAAGAGAGCGGCTTGCCGAAGGCGACGCGCGACTGGAGCCGCTTGACCATCTTGGCCAGCGCTTCCTCGGCAACGCCGATGGTGCGCATGCAGTGGTGGATGCGGCCCGGCCCGAGGCGGCCCTGGG
>CALMJG010000203.1 GCA_937864195.1 uncultured Novosphingobium sp. | reverse complement strand
GGGTCTCGCTCTTGATGTTCACTTCGGGCTCGATCATCGGCATCATGCCGTGCGACAGCACCTGCTGGCCGACTTCGAACTGCTGCTTGACGACCGCCGCGATGCCCTCGGCATTGGCCGAGTTGATCACCGAGCGCTCCTTGGTGCCATAGACGCCCAGCGCCTTCGACTTGGTCAGCAGCGCGTCGAGTTCCGGCATCGGCTTCATCAGCTGGACGCCGTTGACTTCGTCCTCAAGGCCCTTGTCGATCTTGATGAAGGGCACGATGCCCTTTTCGATCAGCGCGGCGGGGACCGGCTTGCCGCCAGCGGTGCCGTCCATCGTGCGCTCGAACAGGATCGCGCCGATCACCTTGTCGCCGGTGAACACGGGCGAGGTGATGATGCGTTCGCGCATGGCGTGGATCAGGTCGAACATCCCGGCTTCATCCGACCAGGCGTCTTCGCTGATGCCATAGCCGGCCAGCGCCTTGGGGGTCGAGCCGCCCGACTGGTCGAGCGCGGCGATAAAGCCGTTGCCGGCGGCCATCTTGGCAGTCATGTCTGCGGTGTTCATAGCTCTGCGGTCCCTGTCCTAAATACGTATGCGTTGATGCGCCGATAACGGCGGATCAGGTCCGCCGCAACCTTGGCAACCATGAAAATCAGGCGGCTTGCAGCGCCTTCACGCCGGGCAGTTCCTTGCCTTCCATCCATTCGAGGAAAGCGCCGCCAGCGGTTGAAATGTAAGTGAAATCGTCCGCCACCCCGGCGTGGTTGAGCGCGGCGACGGTATCGCCCCCGCCCGCCACGGAAACCAGCGCGCCTTCGGCCGTCAGCGCCGCGGCGCTGCGGGCGAGCGCGACGGTCGCGGCATCGAAGGGCACCGTCTCGAACGCGCCGAGCGGGCCATTCCACACCAGCGTGCGGCAGGTCTTGAGCACGTCCGCCAGCGCCTCGGCAGCCTGCGGGCCGACATCGAGGATCATCTCGTCCGCCGCGACTTCGTGGACGTTGCAGGTGCGCAAAGACGCCGGGTTTGCCGCGAATTCCTTCGCCACCACCACGTCATAGGGCAGGTGGACGGTGCAGCCGGACTTGTCGGCGGCTTCAAGGATGCTGCGCGCCGTGTCGGCCAGATCATGCTCGCACAGCGACTTGCCGACATCGACGCCCTTGGCGGCGAGGAAGGTGTTGGCCATGCCGCCGCCGATGATCAGATGATCGACCTGCGTCACGAGGTGGGTCAGCACGTCGAGCTTGGATGACACCTTGGCGCCCCCGACCACCGCCGCGACCGGGCGGACCGGATTGCCAAGCGCGGCTTCGAGCGCCTTGAGTTCGGCTTCCATCGAGCGGCCGGCATAGGCGGGCAGCAGGTGGGCCAGCCCCTCGGTGCTGGCATGGGCGCGATGCGCGGCGGAAAAGGCGTCGTTGACGTAGATGTCGCCGTTCTCGGCAATCGCCCTTGCCAGTTCCGGATCGTTCTTTTCCTCGCCCTTCCAGAAGCGCGTGTTCTCCAGCATGGCAACATCGCCGGGGCGCAGGATGCCCACAGCCTGCCTGACCACGTCACCCGCGACTTCGGGCACGAACATCACTTCCCTGCCCAGCACCGCCTGGACCGCGTCGAGCGTCATCGACACCGACATGGTCGAGACGCGCTCGCCCTTGGGGCGGCCGAAGTGCGCCAGCAGCAGCACCTTGGCGCCCTTGGCGCAGAGGTCGAGGATGGTGGGGGCAGAGGCCCGCACGCGCGTATCGTCGGTCACGGCCCCGTCCTGCATCGGCAGGTTAAGGTCGACCCGGACCAGCGCCACCTTGCCGGTGAGGTCCCCGAGATCGTCGAGCGTGCGGAAAGTGGTCATGTTGAGCCTCAGTTGTCTGTGGCCGGAGCCGCTCCCGTCACCCTGAACTTGCTTCAGGGTCCATCTCTCCACATCGACCAGGGGTTTGCGGGCAAGATGGATGCTGAAACACATTCAGCATGACGAGGAAAGGCGAAGGTTACCGGGATGTCGTGGGCCGCAACAGGCCCTCCCCCGGCCCCTACCGCGGGCGGGAGGGGGGAATGGGGTGCACCGCCCCTTGCGGGGCGGCGCGCACTATTACAGGAGCTTGCCGATCGCGCCGGCGGTGTCGACCATGCGGTTGGAGAAGCCCCACTCGTTGTCGTACCAGGACAGCACGCGCACCAGCTTGCCGTCGATCACCGAGGTTTCGAGGCTGTCGATGGTGCTGCTGTTCGGGCAGTGGTTGTAGTCGATCGAGACCAGCGGCTCGTCCGAATAGCCCAGCACGCCCTTGAGCGCGCCTTCCGAGGCGGCCTTGAGCAGGGCGTTGACTTCATCCTTGGTGGTGTCGCGCTTCGGCGTGAAGGTCAGGTCGACGACCGAGACGTTCGGGGTCGGCACGCGGATCGCCGAGCCGTCGAGCTTGCCCTTCAGTTCGGGCAGCACTTCGCCCACGGCGCGGGCGGCGCCGGTGGTGGTCGGGATCATCGACATCGCGGCAGCGCGGGCGCGGCGCGGATCTTCGTGGATCTGGTCGAGGATCTTCTGGTCGTTGGTATAGGCGTGGACCGTGGTCATCAGGCCGCGCTCGATGCCGATGGCGTCGTTCAGCACCTTGGCGAAGGGCGCCAGGCAGTTGGTGGTGCACGAGGCGTTGGAGACGATCACGTGATCGGCGGTCAGCTTGTCATGGTTGACGCCGAACACGACCGTGAGGTCGACATTCTTGCCCGGGGCCGAGATCAGCACGCGCTTGGCGCCGGCGGCCAGGTGCTTTTCGCAGCTCGCGCGGTCGGTGAAGAAGCCGGTGCATTCCAGCGCGATGTCGACGCCGTTGGCGGCGTGCGGCAGGTTGGCGGGATCGCGTTCGGCGGTCACGTGGATGCGCTTGCCGTTGATGATCAGGTCGTTGCCATCGACTTCGACGGTGCCCGAGAACGGCCCGTGGACGCTGTCGCGCTGGAACAGCATGGCGTTGGCCTGGGCCGAGGCCAGGTCGTTGATCGAGACCAGTTCGAGGTCGTGGTCGGACCGTTCGAGGATCGCGCGCGCGACGTTGCGGCCGATGCGGCCGAAGCCATTGATAGCAACCTTGATCGCCATGTCCGTAACTCCTTTAGCTGCCCAGACGGGCCTTGATCTGCGGGACAATCGCCTCAACGCTGAGGCCGAAATACTTGTAGAGCTCGTCCGCCGGGGCCGAAGCGCCGAAGCGGTCGATGCCGATGGTAAGGCCGTCGCCGACATACTTCTGCCAGCCCCACGTCACCCCGGCCTCGACCGAGACCTTGAGGACATCGGCGGGCAGGACTTCGGCGCGGTAGGCGGCATCCTGCGCGTCGAACAGTTCGGCGCAGGGCATCGAGACGACATCGGCGCCGATCCCTTCGGCTTCCAGCGCGGCGGCGCTGGCAAGCGCGATCTCGACTTCCGAGCCGGTAGCGACCAGCACGACCTGGCGCGGAGCCGCTGCGGCCTTGAGGCGGTAGGCACCCTTGGCCGAGAGCATCCCGCCTTCAGACCGCAACTGCGGCAGGTTCTGGCGCGACAGCGCGAGGACCGAGGGGGTTCCGGCGGATTCGAGCGCCAGCGCCCAGCATTCCGCCGTCTCGATCACATCGGCGGGGCGATAGACGTTGAGGTTCGGGATCAGGCGCATCGACATGACGTGCTCGACCGGCTGGTGGGTCGGGCCGTCTTCGCCAAGGCCGATCGAATCGTGGGTCAGCACGTAGACGACCTGCGCGTGCTGCAGCGCGGACAGGCGGATCGCGTTGCGGCAATAGTCGGAGAATACCAGGAAGGTGCCGCCATAGGGCACGACCCCGCCGTGCAGCGCCATGCCGTTCATCGCCGCGGCCATGCCGAATTCGCGGATGCCGTAATAGACGTGGCGGCCCGCGTAATCGTCCGCACCGAACGGCGTGGTCGACTTGGTCTTGGTGAGGTTGGAACCGGTGAGGTCAGCCGAACCGCCGACCAGCTCCGGCAGCTTTTCGGTCAGCGGACCCAGCGCCATTTCCGAGGCCTTGCGGGTCGCGACCTTCTGCGGATTGGCGAGCAGACCGGCGATGTAGTCTTCCAGCGCAGGCCCGGCGAGGCCAACGACGCCGGCCATCCGCGCCTCGAAATCGGCACGCTTGGCGGAGGCGGCAAGGCGGCCTTCCCAATCGGCACGGGCGGCGGCGCCCTTTGCACCGAGCGAACGCCAGTCGGCCAAAATATCGGCGGGGACTTCAAACGGAGCGGCAGTCCAGCCCAGCGCCTCGCGCGTGGCGGCCACTTCATCGCCGCCCAGCGGGCTGCCATGGACGTTGTGGCTGCCCTGCTTGTTGGGCGCACCCTTGCCGATCACGGTGTTGCAGGCGACCAGCGATGGGCGCGGATCGGCCTCCGCCTCGGCCAGGGCGCGGGCGATGTCGGCAAAGTCATGCCCGTCGCAGCGGGTGACGTGCCAGCCGGTCGCGGCAAAGCGCGCGGCAATGTCCTCGCAGGTCGACAGCGAGGTATCGCCGTCGATGGTGATCTGGTTGTCGTCCCACAGCACATTGAGGCGGCCAAGCTTGAGGTTGCCGGCCAGGCCGATGGCTTCGTGGTTCACGCCTTCCATCAGGCAGCCGTCTCCCGCGATCACCCAGGTCTTGTGGTCGACCAGTGCGTCGCCAAACCCCGCATTGAGGTGGCGTTCGGCCATCGCCATGCCGACCGCCATGGCCAGCCCCTGGCCCAGCGGGCCGGTGGTGCATTCCACGCCCGGCAGTTCGGTGTTTTCCGGGTGGCCCGCACAGGGGCTGTGGAGCTGGCGGAAATTGCGGATGTCATCCATCGTCGGCGCCGCATAACCGGTCAGATGCAGCAGCGAGTAGATCAGCATCGAGCCGTGGCCCGCCGACAGCACGAACCGGTCGCGATCCGGCCACTTCGGCGCGGCGGGATCGAACTTCAGGAACTGGCTGAACAGCACGGTGGCGACATCGGCCATGCCCATCGGCATGCCCGGGTGGCCGCTGTTGGCCGCCTGGACCGCGTCCATCGAAAGCGCGCGGATGGCGTTGGCCATGGGCGCGAGGCGGGCGGGATCGAGGCTCATTGCTGAATTCTCCGGGCAGGAGCGGAATTTGGACGCGCGAATCCGGGCGATTCGATGCGTGGTCTCCTTTGCGAAGGGACCGCCCCCCGTCAAGCGCGCCTGTCAAGCCGTAGCGTAGTCGCTTTGCCCGGCACTCCATTCGAGACTGTGGCAAAACCCCGGTGCAACGCTTTGCCTTGATGACGAAATGCGCTAGCCAGCAGTGATGGACGGGGATCCAATCAGCACGGCGCTCGCCCGGATCGAAGCGGCACTTGCCCGGATCGAGGCGGTAACGCGCGCTCCGGCAGCTCCATCGGGCGCGGCAGAGCTTGCAGCGCTGCAGGCGCGGCATGATCGGCTGCGCGCCGCGGTGCAGGATTCGCTGGGCCAGCTCGATGCCCTGATCGAAAGCGCGCAAGGATGATGGCGGCATGAGCGACGTGACGCTGCGGATCGGTGGACGCTCCTATGCAGTGGCTTGCGCCGCGGGCGAGGAAAAGCACGTCCAGGCCCTGGGCAACCTGATTGCCGACAAGGTGGACCAGATGGGCGGCACCCACAGCGAGCCGCGCCAGCTGCTGTTCGCGGCCCTGCTGCTGGCCGACGAACTCCACGAACTGCGCGAACGCGCCGCTGCCCGGCCCAAACCCGACCCGGCCCGACTGGAAGCCCTGGCCCAGCGCCTGGAAAATTGCGCCAGTGCCCTTGAGGGTCAGGGCCGGCTGCTCTAGATAGGTGGGCGACGGGTACTGCCCGGTACGAACCGACAGAACATCCCTGAGGCTATAAGCAATCCGATTGGGGGCTGTCCCTGCCCGGTCCGCTATTTCGCATAGAGGTCCGATGCACATGGTCCCCACCTGACGTCAACGCGTCAGAGGATTTCCCCGGCAACGACCCATGGTGGTCCCGTCACCCAATTCCTGAGCGGAGCGGCTCATCAACAGTCATCGTCATTGCGAGCCTGTCAGGGGATAAGTGGTTTGACCGACAAGCAGGCCCTGCGCGCCGAACTGAAGCGCCGCCGCGCGGATTTCGTGGCCAGCATCCCGGGCGCCATGCGCGGCCTGATGTTCCGCCGCCCCCCGGAAGCCCTGCAGGCGCTGGTGCCGGAAGGCGCCGTGATCTCGGTCTTTCACGAGATGGCGGGCGAAGTACCGGCCTCCAACTACGCCCGGTGGTTCTTCGAAGCGGGCCACCGCGTCGCCCTGCCGTGGTTCGCCTCGCGCGCCGCGCCGATGGCGTTCCGCGAATGGACCAATCCCTTCGTCGATGACCTGCTGGTGCCCGATCCCTTCAAGGCGCTGCAACCTGGCGCCGATGCGCCGCTGCTGGTGCCCGACGTGGTCTTCTGTCCGCTGCTGGGCTTTACCGCCGGCGGCGCGCGGATCGGCTATGGCGCGGGGCATTACGACCGCTGGCTGGTCGCCCACCCGCCGCGCCTTGCGATCGGGCTGGCCTGGGATTGCCAGCTGGTCGACGATCTGCCCACAGAGCCACATGACGTGCCGCTTCACGCCGTGGTAACCCCCACCCGCCTCTACGGACCTTTCTGAATGCGCGAACAGCCTACCCTGCGGATCCCCCTTGGCGTGCTTGGCCTGCTGGCCGTGCTGCTGGTCTATGGCGGGCTGGTCGCGCGCTATGTCGCGCCGCTGATCGAAGGCTGGCCGGCGCTGGGGCAACTGCCGGTCTACGTGGTGCTCGGCGTGATCTGGCTGCTGCCGCTGCGGCGCTTCCTGATCTGGATGGAAACCGGCCGCTGGGGCTGAAGGCGCGCCGGGTTGCGCGGCTGTAGAGACGACCGCCCGCCGTGCTTCATTGCGAGATGCTGACCTTGTTTCAGCATTCGTCTTGCAGCACACTCCCCCGACAATTGACCGGCACGAACCGGCAGCGGGGGAAAAATCATGACAAGACGGCGCAAACTTGGCCTTGCCGCGGCAGCGATCGCCATCGGCGCAGTGCTGTTCCTCAATTCCGGCAATACCTGGCTGGCCCAGCGCGCATTCGACCGGGCGCTCGACACCAGCGTGGGCGTGGACCAGTCGGCGGCGCTGGGTGACGGCCTGCACGCCTATGTCTGCGGCTCGGGCTCGCCCATGCCCGATGCCACCCGCGCGGGGCCGTGCATCGGGGTGCTGGCCGGCAATCAGGCCTTCGTATTCGATGCCGGGTCCGGTTCGATCCGCAAGCTGATGCGGATGGGCTTCCCGATGGAAAAGATCCAGGCAGGCTTCCTCACCCACCTCCACAGCGACCATATCGACGGTCTGGGCGAACTGCTGCTGCAGGCCTGGATCGGCGGCTCGCGCGGCGTGCCGCTCCCGGTCTATGGGCCTGAGGGCACCGACAAGGTGATCGCCGCCGAATCCGCGCTGTATGAAATCGACAAGGGCTTTCGCATTGCCCACCACGGCGAAGCGGTGGCCCGCCCCGGCGGCTTTGGCGGCACGGCCCAGGTCATCGCCCTGCCCGAAGGCGCGGATGCGCAGGTCGCCTATGACCGGGATGGTGTGCGGATCACGGTGATCCGGGTGGTGCACGATCCGGTCAAACCCGCCTTCGGCTACCGCGTGGACTACAAGGGCCGCTCGATCACGATCTCGGGCGACACGGCCTATTCGCCCGTGCTGGCCCGCGCCGCCAGGGGCAGCGACCTGCTGCTGCACGAGGCGCTGAACCGCAAGATGGTCGCCGCGCTGGGCGCGCAGCTGGAAAAGCGCGGGCGGAGCGACGCGGCCAGGATCATGCACGATATCCAGGGCTATCACGCCAGCCCCGAGGAAGCGGCGCGCACCGCGCGCGAGGCGGGGGTCAGGGCTCTGGTGCTCTACCACCTTGTCCCCGCGCCGCCCGCAAAGCTGATCGAGCCGCTGTTTCTGGGGGATGCGCCAAAGGAGTTCTCCGGCACGCTGCGGCTGGCCCAGGACGGCATGATGATCAGCCTGCCCGCCGGAGGGCAGGACGTGAAAATCAGTAACGTTTTCTAGGAGATAATTCCCAAGTGGCGCGAGTGACGGGGCTCGAACCCGCGACCTCCGGCGTGACAGGCCGGCACTCTAACCAACTGAGCTACACCCGCGCAGCCACTTGGGAGACGCGCCTCTAGGAGACCGAATCGTGGCTGTCAACAGCCATCGAGCGTGGTTTTTCCGGCTTGGTGAAAATTCGTTTCGGCAGGCCCCGGAAACGCGCTTTTCGGGGCATGCCGGGCGGCCGGTCCGCTGCCGTCAGATGCGCCGATTTGCGCTGCGGGTCTGGCGGACTGTTCCGTAGTGCGCGCGTTAACCATTCCTTTGCCCCCCTTTGCGACAAACCGCGTCGATGTCCGTCAATGGACGAACCGGGGGCTTAACCACGTGACCATGCTTCGCGCCGCTGCGATTATCGGCAGCTGTCTTGCTCTAGCCGCGCCGCTTGCCGCGCAGGCATCTCCTGCCGTCGCGCTGGACAGCGCGGTCTTCGTCGAGAAAACCAGCCCTCGCGCGGGGCGGATGCTGGAGCCGGCTGCACGGCTCGCCCGCGGGGACCGGGTGGTCTATGTGGTCAGCTGGTATCGGATGGGCGGCCAGGGCGGTTTCACCGTCACCAACCCCCTGCCCCGCAGCGTCTATTACCAGGCCAGCGCCAACGGGGACGAGGAAGTCTCGGTCGACGGCGGCAGGACCTGGGGCAAGCTTGGCGCGCTGCGCCTGGGCAGCCGCAGCGCAACGCCAGAGGACGTGACCCACGTGCGCTGGCGGGTTGCCCCGGCCACCGCCGCGCAGGGCCAGGGCCGGATCGCCTACAGCGCGATCGTGCGCTGAAGTCAGGCCGCGACCAAGCCGGCGGCGCGGTAACTCAATCCGCCAGCAGCAGCACCGGCGTTTCGATCAGCCGCCTGACCGCCTGGACGAAACTCGCCGCGTCGTGGCCGTCGACCACGCGGTGGTCGCAACTGATCGACAGGTTCATCAGCTTGCGCTTCTCGATGCGCTCCCCGCCCAGGCCATCGGGCACGAACATCGGTCGCTCGACGATCCGGTTGGGGCCAAGGATCGCCACTTCCGGACGGTTGATCACCGGCGTGTGCGCCACACCGCCCAGCGCACCCAGCGAAGTCAGGGTGATGGTGGAGCCCGAAAGTTCCTCGCTTTTCGCCGTGCCAGTGCGCGCGGCCTCGGCCAGCCGGACGATCTCGGCGGCCAGCTGCCACAGGTTGCGGTCCTGCGCATCGCGGATCACCGGCACCATCAGCCCGCCCGGCGTCTGAGTCGCCAGGCCAAGGTGGACTGCGCCCGAGCGGTGCACCACCCCCGCCTCGTCGTCATAACGCGCGTTGAGCATCGGGAACTGGGCCAGCGCCTTGCACATCGCGCTGATCAGCAGCGGCAGCATGGTCAGCTTGGGACGATTGCCGCGCGCCTGGTTCAACTGAGCGCGCATGGTTTCCAGCGCGGTCGCATCGCATTCCTCGACATAGGAGAAGTGCGGGATGTGGCGCTTTGACGCCGCCATGTTCTCGGCGATCCGGCGGCGCAGGCCGATCACCCGCACGTCCTCGTCCGCGCGGCGCTTGCCGGCGGCGCGGAAACCGCCGTCGGCGTTGTAGGCCAGGAAGGCGTCGAGATCGGCGTGGCGCACGCGGCCATCCTCGGCGGGCTTCACTTCGCCAAGATCGATCCCGAGTTCGGCGGCGCGGGCACGCACGGCAGGGCTGGCCAGCACTTTGGCCGCATGGCCCTTGGCCTCCCCGTTCGTGTCGGGCTTCGTCGCGACACGGGGTTCAGGCGCTGGTTCGGCCTTGGCAGGGGCAGGCGCCGCTTGCGGTGTCTCGACTTCGCTCGACACGAACGGAGGTGGGGTTTGGGGTGCGGGAGCGGGAGTCGGAGCCGGCGCAGCGGCTTCTTCCGCCTCCCCTTCCCCGTCGGTCTCGATCACCACCAGCGGCGCGCCAATGGCGAGCATATCCCCCTCGGCCCCGGCGACCGAGACGACCACGCCCGAAACCGGGCTCTCCATTTCGACGGTGGCCTTGTCGGTCATGACATCCGCCAGCTTGTCGTCTTCCTCGACCCGGTCGCCCACCTTGACGTGCCAGGCGACGATTTCAGCCTCGGCGATGCCTTCGCCGATGTCGGGGAGGTTGAAGGTGTAGCGGCCCATGCGGTCAGTCTTTCAGCAAGCGGTCCACCGCCTCGCCAATGCGGACGGGACCGGGGAAATAGGCCCATTCAAGGCTGTGCGGGTACGGCGTGTCGAACCCGGTCACGCGCTCGATCGGCGCTTCGAGGTGGTAGAAGCAGTGTTCCTGGACCAGCGCGGACAGTTCCCCGCCGAACCCGCCGGTGCGGGTCGCCTCGTGGACGATCAGGCATTTGCCGGTCTTTTCCACAGACTTCTTCACAGTCTCGATGTCGAGCGGCACCAGGGTGCGCAGGTCGATGATTTCGGCATCGACGCCCTTTTCGGCCAGCACCGCCTCGGCAACGTGGATCATCGTGCCATAGGCCAGCACGGTCAGCGCCTCGCCCTCGCGCACGATCCGCGCCTTGCCGAGCGGGATCGAGTAATACCCTTCCGGCACCTCGGAATCCGGGTGCCTGGCCCAGGGTTCGACCGGCTTGTCGTAATAGCCGTTGAACGGGCCATTGTAGATCCGCTTCGGCTCGAAGAAGATCACCGGATCGTTGTCTTCGATCGCGGCGATCAGCAGGCCCTTGGCATCGTGCGGGGTGCTGGGGATCACCACTTTCAGGCCCGCGACATGGGTAAACAGCGCCTCGGGGCTCTGGCTGTGGGTCTGCCCGCCGAAGATGCCGCCGCCGAACGGCGAGCGCACGGTGATCGGCGCGATGAATTCCCCCGCCGAACGATAGCGCAGCCGTGCCGCCTCGGAGACGAGCTGGTCGTAACCGGGGTAGATATAGTCGGCGAACTGGATTTCCGGCACCGGGCGCAGGCCATAGGCGGCCATGCCCACCGCCGCGCCGATGATCCCGCATTCGTTGATCGGGGTATCGAACACCCGGCTCTTGCCGAAGGTCTTCTGCAGGCCCGCCGTCGCGCGGAACACGCCGCCGAAATAGCCGACGTCTTCACCGAACACGACTACGTTGTCGTCGCGCGCCATCATCAGGTGCAGCGCCTCGTTGATCGCCTCGATCATGTTGAGGCGGCGGACGGGGGCTTCCGCCAGGGTCACCGGGCCTTCCTCAAGCTCGCTCATGATTCCCTCCAGTCGGGCCACTTGACCCGGCGTTCGTGCATCGCCTGCTCGGACTGGTCGCGCAGATGCCAGGGCAGTTCCTCGTAGACGTCCTCGAACATGGTGTGGAACGGGTGGTGCAGCCCATGGCCGAGGATGCCGTTCTTCTCGGCCTCCTTGGTCGCGGCCTTGACCTCTTCGACCAGCTCGCGGTCCATCGCCTGGTGCGCCTCGACCGACCATTCGCCCAGCGAAATCAGGTGGCGCTTGAGCCGCATGACTGGATCGCCCAGCGGCCATTCCTCGCGCTCCTGCGCGGAGCGGTACTGACTGGGATCGTCGGAAGTCGAATGCCCTTCCGCGCGGTAGGTGAAGTGCTCGATCAGCGTTGGCCCCTTGTTGGCCCGCGCCCGGTTCGCCGCCCAGCGCACGGCGGCATAGACCGCCAGCGCATCGTTGCCGTCAACCCGCAGGCCCGCCAGACCATAGCCCACCGCGCGCGCCGCGAAGGTCGCCCGCTCGCCGCCGGCAAAGCCCGAAAAGCTGGAAATCGCCCACTGGTTGTTAACCACGTTGAACACGACCGGCGCGTTGAACACGGTGGCAAAGGTGAAGGCGGCGTGGGCATCGCCTTCCGCGCTCGAACCCTCACCGATCCAGCTGGCGGCGATGCGGGTGTCACCCTTGATCGCCGAAGCCATCGCCCAGCCCGCCGCCTGTGGATACTGCGTGGCAAGGTTGCCGCTGATGGTGAAAAAGCTGTGTTCGCGGCTGGAATACATGATCGGCAGCTGGCGGCCCTTCAGCTTGTCCGCCCGGTTCGAGTAGATCTGGTTGATCATCTCGACGATCGGATAGCCACGCGCAATCAGGATGCCCTGCTGGCGGTAGCTGGGGAACACCATGTCGTCATCGGCCAGCGCGAAGGCCGAGGCGACGCTGGTCGCCTCCTCGCCGGTGCACTTCATGTAGAAGCTGGTCTTGCCCTGCCGCTGGCCGCGATACATCCGATCGTCGAAGGCGCGGGTCAGCGCCATGACGCGCAGCATCCGCCGCAGCGTTTCGGGATCGAGCCGGGGATCCCACGGCCCGACGGCGCGGTGATCCTCGTCCAGCACGCGGATCAGGCCGTGGCACAGGGGGTGGGTTTCCGCCGCCTCGCAGGCCTCGTCAGGGCGCGGCGCGGCGCCCGCCGGGGGAATGTCGAGCCAGGAATAGTCCACCGGGTCGCCGGGGCGATAGGGCGGTTCGGGAACGTGCAGCGACAGCGGCGGCAGGTTGCCGCGATTGCCGTGGGAACTGGCGGGCCGATCGGCCATGGTGCGCTCTCCCGCTTCGCCGGCGCACCATGCGCCTCTGGAAGCAAATTATCGATGCGCGTTATTTTATTTCAAACGCCTTTCCGAGTCAATCACGCCGCGCCCTGCTCCATTCGTCATTGCGAGGGGCGCAGCCCCGCGGCAATCCAGTGCGTGTGCGTGACGCCCCGGATCGCCGCGCGGCCTGCGGCCGCTCGCAATGACGACCGGTGTGTCATACCGCCACCGGCGCGCTGATCGGCGCCTGCGGGGCGTAGTCTCGCACCTCGAAATCCTCGATCCGGTAGCCGAACACGCTGTCCGGTCGGCGCAGGATCGCCAGTGTTGGCGTCCCCTGCGGCTCGCGCGCCAGCTGTGCTTCCACCAGGTCCGCGTGGTTGAGATAAAGGTGCGTATCGCCGCCCATCCACACCAGTTCGCCCGGTTCCAGATCGCACTGCTGCGCCAGCATTCGCGTAAACAGCGCCGCACCCCACAGGTTGAACGGCAGGCCCAGCGCAACGTCGCAGCTGCGCTGGTAGAGCAGGCACGACAGCCGCCCGTCCGCCACGTGGAACTGGTAGGTCTTGTGACAGGGCGGCAGGGCCATCTGCCCCAGCTCGGCGACGTTCCACCCTTCCACGATGTGGCGGCGGCTGCCGGGATTGCCGCGCAGGCTCTCCACCACTTCGGCGACCTGGTTGATCCCGTGCGGGGCGCGGCGGAACAGCCCCTCGCCCGCCGGTTGATAGACTGGCCAGTCGACCCACTGCTTGCCGTAGACCGGGCCGAGATCGCCCCATTCGGCCGCGAACGCTTCATCCGCGACGATTCGCGCGGAAAAGTCGGCGCGCGAAATGTCCTCGCCCGTTTCCTTGCGATAGCGGTCCAGCGGCCAGTCGGTCCAGATTTCCACACCCTGCGCACAGAGCGCGCGGATATTGGTGTCGCCGGTCAGGAACCACAGGAACTCGCGCGTCGCGGTCTTCCAGTAGACCCGCTTGGTGGTGACCAGCGGCATGGCCCCGCCCGCCAGATCGAAGCGAATCTGCGCGCCGAACACCGATCGCGTACCCACCCCGGTGCGGTCGATCCGCTGGTCCCCCGCCTCCCAGATGCGCCGCATCAGGTCCAGATACTGCCATTCCCAGTGGCTGGAGGGCGAAGAAACGGGGGGATTCGCGGGACTGAGCATGGAATGACGTTAAACCTCACATTGCCCGCTTGCCACCCCGGCAATCGCCCCTTATAGGCCCGCTCCTGCCTCGGGCGCCCTTGAAGAAATTCAAAGGCACCCTTGAACGGTCGGGGAATAGCTCAGCCTGGTAGAGCACTGTCTTCGGGAGGCAGGGGCCGGAGGTTCGAATCCTCTTTCCCCGACCACTTCACTTTTTGCTGGCGTTCAGACGCCGCAGGCCTTGTTGACCTGCGGCGCCAGAGCCACGCCTTTATCGCGTGCGTAAACGTCGGGAAACTGGCCGAAAGTGCCATCGCCCCGCATCCCGGCGGTGAAATAGGTGATGTAGACCGGGATCGGCCGGGCCAGCGGCACCGTTTCCGGCACCCGCGTTGCCACCTGCGCATCGATCTGGGCGCGGGTGCGGGTGCCTTCGAGCAGGGTCTGGGCAAAGCCCAGCGCGTCCCCAACCCGCACGCAGCCGTGGCTGAACGCGCGCACCTCCTTGTCGAACAGGGCCTTGCTGGGGGTATCGTGGAGATAGACGTTCCACGGGTTGGCCATGGCGAGCTTCATTTCGCCCAGCGAATTGCCCGGCCCCGGGCGCTGGCGGATGCGTCCGCCGCTCCACACATATCCGCGCGCGCGCGCCGTCGCCGGACTGCGGCGCACCAGCGATCCGACGCTTTCCCGCACGATCGAGGCGGGCACGTCCCACCAGGGGTTGAGCGTGACGCCGGTCACGGTCGCGCCGAACACCGGGGTCGGCGTCTTCGGCTTGCCCACGATCACCCGCCAGGCCCCCGCCTGCTTGCCGCCGCGCCACAGCCGCACTTCATAGCTGGCGGCATTGACCAGCAGGTAGTCGCCCCCCAGATCGCGCGGCATCCAGCGCCAGCGTTCCATGTTGCGGGCCAGCGTGGCGCGCTTGGCCGGGTCTTTCTCCACCGCATAGGCCGCGCGCAGGCCGGCATAGTCGGGATGCTGGGGGGCAAGGTCGGCCAGGAAGGCCGGAACCTGGCGCGCCGCCACGGCTGAGGCCAGGCGCGATTCGAGCCCGGCCGAATCCGCCGCGTCGGCAATGGTCCAGCCCCGCCGCTGCGCCGCGCTGGACGAGCCATGCAGGTGCAGGCGGGCGAGTTGCAGCGCCAGGGCATTGGCCGCGCCGTCGATCCCTGCCGGCTCACCGATCCGCTGCGCCTGGTCGAGCACGGCAATATCGGGCCTGGGCAGCGCATCGGCCGGGGCCGAATCGATTGCGCTGCGCAGCGCCGCCAACCCGACCGCATCCCAGCTTGCGGCCAGAGCCGGCGCGGAAACACCCAGAGTTCCGGCGACCAACGCGAAAAGAGCCCGCTTCATCGCCACTTGCTCATATAAATTTGCATTTCACGGAACCCTTCCCAGATAAGGTTCAAAGAGACTTCGGGATACGCATAGCATGAATTTCGACCGGCGCCGCTTTCTCGGCGTCATGGCTGGAGCAGCGGGCGCGCTAGCCGCGCCGCGTGTGTTTGCCACACCGCTCTGCGGCGAGGCACCCGCCCTGCTTCCCCAGGCCATGGCCGCGCTTGACCGTCATTCCCGCCTGATTCCCCACCGCGACCTGATCGGCGTGGTCAACTTCGCCGCCCATTCGCGGCTGGAGCGCCTGCAGATCGTCGATGTGGCAGCAGGGCGCACCGTCGCGTCCATGCTGGTGGCGCATGGCAACGGATCGGACCCGGGCAACAGCGGCTGGGTGCAGCGTTTCTCCAACCGCCCCGGCTCCAACGC
>CALMJG010000202.1 GCA_937864195.1 uncultured Novosphingobium sp. | reverse complement strand
CCCGTCGGGCCTGTTGCACGATCAGCCCTTGCCGCCTAAAGCCGCCGACGGAGCGCCCGTAGCTCAGCAGGATAGAGCACCAGATTCCTAATCTGGGGGCCATGGGTTCGAATCCCGTCGGGCGCACCATTTTCCAGTGTCATCAAGCTGTTACATGGATGTGCGGCGAATTGCCCGAATCCTTTCGGCGCAATTACCAGGGTTCCTGCGAATTAGCGCTTGAAACCCTGAATTAACTGTGATTCTTAGGGCGCATGAGGGGCCATCGCAACGAACCGAAACTCCAGCGTGAAAGCCTGACCCAGGCGATCGCCTTGGTGTGCCTGCTGTTCATGGGCGGGATGGCGCTTGCCGGGCCGAGCGGGCTGCTCGCCTGGGCAGAGAACAACCGCTTGCTGGCCCAGCGCCAGGCCGAACTGAAGCAGCTTCAGGTTGAACGTGACGAACTGCGCAACCGCGTTGCGCTGCTCGATCCGCGTCACGTCGATCCGGACATGGCGGGCGAATTGCTGCGCAGCAACCTCAACGTCGTCCACCCGGACGAGATGGTGATGCTGCTCGACTGAGCGGGGCAAGCCCGGCTTTCGGTGCGCGCAACATTTGTTCGCGGGCGCAATCACAAAATACGTATGGAACTGTTCCCCTACGGCACGCTTGTCCCTATAGGGGCGGGTGCAAAATCCTTTCCCCGGGGGACGACAACTTGGCCAAGACCGCCACGCCGAAAAAGGCCGCCGCAAACGGCGGCGAGACCGCTGAAGAAGGCTTCGCCCTGCGCAGCCTGCAGGACGCCCATGCCGCCAATCCGCGCCATCCGGCATCGGACGAGGAACTGCTGAAGTTCTACGAACAGATGGTGCTGATCCGCCGGTTCGAGGAAAAGGCCGGCCAGCTTTACGGACTGGGTCTGATCGGCGGGTTCTGCCACCTCTACATCGGTCAGGAAGCGGTCGCCGTGGGCCTCCAGTCCGCGCTCGATTCCGAACGGGACAGCGTCATCACCGGCTACCGCGACCACGGCCACATGCTGGCCTATGGCATCGACCCCAAGGTGATCATGGCCGAGTTGACCGGGCGCGGCGCGGGTATCTCCAAGGGCAAGGGCGGGTCGATGCACATGTTCAGCGTCGACCACAAGTTCTATGGCGGGCACGGCATCGTCGGCGCGCAGGTGCCGCTGGGCACCGGGTTGGCCTTCGCGCACAAGTACCGCGAGGACGGCGGCGTCTGCATGGCCTATTTCGGCGACGGCGCGGCCAACCAGGGCCAGGTCTACGAAGCCTTCAACATGGCCGCGCTGTGGCAGCTGCCGATCGTCTTCGTGGTTGAGAACAACGGCTATGCGATGGGCACGGCGGTGACGCGCGGTTCGGCCGAGACGCATTTTTACCGCCGCGGCACCGCGTTCCGCATCCCCGGCATGCACGTCAACGGGATGGACGTGCTGGAAGTGCGCGCGGCTGCCGAAGTGGCGCTGGCGCACGTTCGCGCGGGCAAGGGCCCGGTGCTGATGGAGTTGCAGACCTATCGCTATCGCGGCCACTCGATGTCCGACCCTGCCAAGTACCGCAGCCGCGAGGAAGTGCAGGAAATGCGCGAGAAACACGATCCGATCGACGCCGCCAAGGCCGAACTGCTGGCGCGCGGCGTGGCCGAGGATCGCATCAAGGAAATCGACAAGCGCATCCGCGCAGCGGTGGGCGAAGCCGCCGACTTTGCGGAGAATTCACCGGAGCCTGACATGCCTGAACTCTACACCGACGTCCTGGTGGAGAGCTACTGATGGCGGTCGAACTCAAGATGCCCGCGCTCTCCCCGACGATGGAGGAGGGCACGCTCGCCAAATGGCTGGTCAAGGAAGGCGATGAGGTGCGTTCCGGCGACATCCTGGCCGAGATCGAGACCGACAAGGCGACGATGGAATTCGAAGCCGTCGACGAAGGCGTGATCGGGAAGATCCTGGTCCCGGAAGGCACGGAAAACGTCAAGGTCGGCACGGTAATCGCCGTGATCGGCGAGGATGGCGAAGCGGCCGCAGTGCAACCGGCGGCGGCTCCCGCTGCCGCCGCCCAGGCACCCGCCGCCGCGCCAGTGAAGCCGGCGGCGCAGCCGCGCGCTGCCGATCCGGTGGTTCCGGCCGGAACCAACATGAAGGTCGTGACGGTCCGCGAGGCGCTGCGCGATGCCATGGCCGAGGAAATGCGCCGCGATTCCCGCGTCTTCGTGATGGGCGAGGAAGTGGCGCAGTACCAGGGCGCCTACAAGGTGACGCAGGGCCTGCTCGACGAGTTCGGGCCCAAGCGGGTGATCGATACGCCGATCACCGAATACGGCTTTGCCGGGATCGGGACCGGCGCGGCGATGGGCGGCCTGCGTCCGATCGTCGAATTCATGACCTTCAACTTCGCGATGCAGGCGATCGATCACGTCATCAATTCGGCCGCCAAGACCAATTACATGTCGGGCGGGCAGATGCGCTGCCCGGTGGTGTTCCGCGGCCCCAACGGCGCGGCCAGCCGCGTTGGCGCGCAGCACAGCCAGAACTATGCGCCGTGGTATGCCGCCGTGCCGGGTCTGGTGGTGATCGCTCCCTATGACGCGGCCGATGCCAAGGGCTTGCTCAAGGCCGCGATCCGCAGCGAGGATCCGGTGGTCTTCCTTGAGAACGAGCTGATCTATGGCCGCAGCTTCGAACTGCCCGAGCTTGACGATCATGTCCTGCCGATCGGCAAGGCGCGCATCATGCGCGAGGGCCGCGACGTGACCATCGTGTCCTATTCGATCGGCGTCGGGCTGGCGCTGGAAGCGGCGGAAGCGCTGGCGGGCGAGGGGATCGAGGCCGAAGTGCTCGACCTGCGCACGCTGCGCCCGCTCGACCGCGAGGCGGTGCTGGCCTCGCTGGCGAAAACCAACCGCCTGGTCATTGCCGAGGAAGGCTGGCCGCAGTGCTCGATCGCCTCGGAAGTCATGGCGATCTGCATGGAAGAGGGCTTTGACAACCTCGACGCGCCGGTGCTGCGCGTGTGTAACGAAGACGTGCCGCTGCCCTATGCCGCGAACCTGGAACGCGCCGCACTGATCGACGCCGGCCGTATAGCCGAGGCCGTGCGCAAGGTCTGCTATCGCTGAGCCTGGCTGAAGAATGGACTGGCGGGCCGCGCGCCCGTCAGGTCATCTTGCCGGTGGGGGAGATCGAGGGCGTGCCGGTGAAGGCGCTGCAGCCCTGGACTGCATCGGGGCTGCCCGGCTCGCGCTGGTAGATCTGCGACAGGTCGCGGTCATCGCGCACGTTAAACGCGGCGATGGAGTGCATGTCGAGGCTGCCCATGAACTGCGCGGAAATGAGCGGCTGGTAGGTGTAGGAGATCTGCACGAAGATCACCGCATCCCCGTCCATCGCCAGCACTTCCTGCCCCGCCGGCCCCATCCCGGCCGTCAGGACATCGCCCTGCTTGCCGTAGCTCGAGGTCGACATCTTCTTGCCCCGGCAGCGCTGCCAGTGGATGTATTGCTGCCCCGCGCCGCCGGCCGCGCTCGCCTTGACCTCGAGGCTGGAGATGATGACCCGGCCGTTGTCGTAGAGGTTGATCCCCGGCCCGGCCTGCATGTGCGCGCCATAGATCACGTCATTGATGTCCGCTTCGTAGATCTTGCGATCCTGCAGCATCGAAGTGTCGCCGATCCGCGAGGCGTTGTCGGCGATGTGCACGGCCAGCTGGCCGATCTTCATGTTGACCAGCGCATAGTTGGCCATTTCCGTGCCCCACAGGCCCGCCACCAGCAGGAACGGCGCGCCCATCGCGAACTCGGTCATCGCCACGCCCGAACAGCTGCGGCGGAGCGCGCGAAGCGCGGCGATCACGAGCAGTTCCCCATGCTGGGCGCGCCCTTTTCCTGGGCGCCGTATGGCTGGTTGCGCAGTACGGTCTGGGTGCGCAGCGTGAAATCGCTGGTCTGGCCGGGTATGAACTTCGCGATCGGGAAGGGGCGCGGGTAGTTGACGGTGACGCTGTAGAGCACCGCATCGCGTGCGCCGCCAAAGCCCGCCGCCGCGCGGTCCGCGTCCCAGCTGCCGTTGGCGTTGACGTCTTCAAAGGGTTCGCCGTTGTCGCACGAACCGTTGCCGTTGACGTCGGTGAAGTCCTCGGGCCGGGCCACGTCGGCGAAGCTGGCATAGGCGCGGCGGTCGAACTGCAGGGTGGCAGCGGGGGAGATGGCATGGACGGCGCGGGTCACGATTCCATCGATCCCCGCCTGGTCGCCTGACGCCCCCTCGATCGTCGAGCTGCGCGCGGCGTTCTGGATCGCCCCCTGCAGCATCTGCGAGGTGTACATGTTGTACGACAGGTCGAAGAGCCCCATCAGCGTGACCATCAGCACCGGCAGGATCAGGGCGAACTCGACGATCGTCGCGCCCTCGGCGTCGCGGACCAGGCTGGCGATCCGGCGCCGCATCACTTCGAGACCCTGAGATCGCCCAGCTGCGCGGCAATCTTGCTGAACACGTCGTTGAGTTCCGCCGAATCCTGCGCTTCGAAAGAGTGGCCGGGCCCGGCGCATTCGGTCATCACCGGGTTCAGCGAGGTGCCGAAGCCGATCACCCAGACGGTGATGTTGCGCTTCTTCACTTCCTTGCAGGCGACGGCGAAGCGACCTTCGACCACCTGGGTCAGGGTTTCGCCCGACTTTCGTGACCAGCGGCGCTGATCAAGCGGCTCGATCCCGTAGCTGCCATAGCTGAGATCAAGCGGCGAGGTTTCGCCATCGGTCAGGAAGATCATGTGGCGGCTAGTCGGTTTGCCCGAAACGTCGGCATTATCGCCCGCGAAAATCCCGGTCGGGGAAAGCAGGCGCCCGCCCCAGATCATCCCGATGTCGTGATAGGTGCTGCCATCGGGAAACAGGCTGTCCACATAGGCAGCCACGTCCGCCGTGCTCATCTCGTCCAGCTTGCGGGCCTGCGCCGGACAGGCCGACAGGCCGGCCCACTGCGCCTGGAGATAGGCGTTCTCGGTCATGACCGGTGACTTGAAAGTGCCACTGCCGTCCCACCAGATTTCCGGTTCATAGGAAATCTCGTTCAGCATCGGGCGCCACTGCGTCTTGCGGTCGCCCGGGGTCGGGACAAGATCGATGTCGAGGTCCAGCGCGCGGGTCAGGTCGACGTTGTCCCAATCCTTGATCTCGTAGGTATCGCGTTCTTCCATGCAGCCGCGAAACCAGGCGGTGATGATTTCCGGGCTGGGCGAAGGATAGCCCTCCATCAGGACGTCCAGCGAACCGCCCTTCAGCGTGTCTTCGCCGCTGGCGCCCTTGAGGAAGCGGACATCGAACTGCATCGGCTTGTAATGCCAGTTGTAGATGGGCCGCGTAACAGTACCGGTCTTTCTGCGGGTCCATTCATAGGTGTAATTGTTGTACATGGTGCCATTGACGTTGATCGCGCCGTTATCGACATTGGTGTCGCACCAGTTATAGGTACCATTGAGCATCACCCGGCCGTGTTCGGTCCCATCCGGATCGACCCAATAGCCCAGATCGGTATAGCTATAGGTATTGGCCGGGCAGCTTGCCACGGTCTGGGTGGCGATGGTCGCCGTGCTGCCGCTGATGTAGGTGTAGGTCGTATCGTAGGTGTCATACGTGACCGTGCGGCCGGTGTCCTTGTTCTCGCGGCCATTATAGGTCCACTTGTCGACCACCCAGTCGGACTTGAGCAGGAATCCGACGTTGACGTTGGTGGAATAGGGCAGGAAACCATAGCGCAGGCGCGTGCCGGGCGATTTGCTGCCTTCCAGCTGGGCGTGGAATCCCTTCACCACATCCTTCAGCACGTCGATCCGCGGTTTGGAATCCCCGGCATTGGTCGAGGCCATCGAGCCGGTGGTATCCAGCACGAACATGATGTCGGTGTTCGAGAAGTTGAGCTTTGCCCCGCATTCGACATGGATCGGCACCTTGGTATAGCCGAACAGGTTCATGATCGTTGTCGGCACGTCGACATCGGCAACGCCGCTGATCGAATAGTCTTCCTCCAGCGTCATCTGGAAGACGCGGTTGCGCGTGCCGAAGCTGCCGTCGCGGAAATTGAGGTTGAAGAACCGGTCGCCCACGGTCTCGACGTCGCCGGGCACTTCGCCGGTGGCGGCCACGGCCGAGCCCAGCCGCTTGCGCGCGGCCAGCACCCCGGCATCGCAGGCCTGTTGCAGGCGGGTCTGCGACAGGTAGCTGCGGCCCATGTCGATCCCGCCGCCGACCATCGCCAGAAGCGGCACCAGCCCGGCGGCAATCATGGCCAGGGTGTTGCCGCTGCGATCGTGCGCCAGCCGGTGCAGAAACTGCGCAGCGGGGGCCGTGGCGGCGGGGAAGGGATGCTTGCTGGTCATGCTGGCGAGTTTTCCTTGCCTTCCCAATGCCATGGCGGAGTAAGCCCTTGGCGAAGGAACATGGTTAACAAATTCAGCAATCGGGGCAGGGCGCCGGCCCGCGTCAGGGGATGACGAAAATCGGCCGACTGTAGTCGATCGGAATCGAATTGATCCCGATCACCCCCAGGAAGCTGGGGACATCGTATTGCAGGCGCACCGTGAATTCCCTGGCCCCGGTAACGCGCTGGGTCGGTGCCAGATCGACGGTGGCGATCAGCCGATCAGCCTGCAGCCCATAGGGCGGCGCGCTGGCCACCGTTCGCGCATAGGCCTGGAGCTGGCTGGTGCTCAGCTTGTTCGCGGTCTGGTAGTTGACCACCGCGTGGCGCGCGACATCGGCGGAAATGCTGCGCAGCGCGTTGTAGTTCTGCATGCCCAGTCCCAGTTGCAGCACGCCGAACAGCATGGCCAGCAGGGCGGGGGCGATGAGCGCGAATTCCACCACGACCGCGCCCCGGGTGGAGCGCAGAAGCCCGGCGGCGCGGCGAAGCTGGCGGCCGATCCTCACGTATTGCTCCCCTGCGAGACCAGCACGAAGCGAACCACGTTGAACTGGATCGGACTGCCGACCCCGAACTGGGTCCAGGTGGGCGTGTAGGTGTCCTGGATCTGCAGCCTCAAATAGGTCGATACGCGGGCGTCGGCCGCGCATCCGGTCTTGCTGGCGACGAAGCTGCTTGCAGCGTTGCAGCGATAGGTGTTGCTGATCGCCACCTGCTCGGCGGTCAGTCCGGTGGAAGCCATCACCACCTGCTGCAGGGTCGTCATCTTCTCGGCGGTGTCGGGGGCAGAGGCCAAGGCAATCGCCTCTGCCTCGGCGGCAGCGCTCTGCAATTCGCTCTGCCGCGCCACCAGGGTGCTGACCTGGAACGCCCCCAGGCTGAGCAGAATCAGCACCGGGGCGACGATTGCCGTCTCCACCAGCATCGCGCCCCGCGTGTCGCGGGCCAGGCGGCGCAGAATGGGCGCGGGGCGCATCATACGACCAGCTTGACCTTGGAGATTTCAGTGGCAACGACATCGTCGAGCACCGAGCCGCCGGGGCAGAAGGTGGTCATGTTGGCCGTGCCCGTGATCCTGATGTTGGCCGCGGCGATCATCAGGCACTGGCTGGTGACAGTGGCCGTGCCCATGAAATCGACCGAGCTCTTGGGCAGGTAGATGGTGCCGTTGAGCACGGTCGAGGCGTTGCCGTTGATGTTGTTCTTGTTGGTCGATCCGGGTGAGTTGCGATCCTCGAACACCAGCATGCCGGCCAGCTTGTTGGCCTCGGCCTCGCTGATCCCGCGCGCGATCAGGTCGGAGGCCTGGATCGCGGTGAGGTTGACGTTGCTGCCGCCGTTGATCTTCACATAGGCGCCGTTCTTCAGCACGAACATCACGCCCGATCCTGACACTTCGTACTGGCCAGAGATTTCCAGCCCGCCGCCGTCGATGATGTAGACCCCCTTGGCGAAGGTGGTCTGGCAGCCGACCTTGATCCCGCCGGTGTAGGTGCCGGGGAAGGTGTTGGCCAGATCGGGATCGGTCCATGAACTGATGTCGGTATAGGTCGTCGCGACAGTCGTCCGCGCCCTTTCCCAGATCGTGTTGCTGGAACTGCCGTTCACCGCCCTCCAGACGTCCGTCGTGGTGTAGACCGTACCCGCCACCGTTTCGTTGGAAACGATGGTGTACTGCTGCGCCGTGCTCGAACTGGTCGGGTTCTTGTTCTTGTTGTAATTGGCCTGGACCGCCGTCTCGTAATTCGAACCCTTCCAGTAGGTATAGACCGTCTGGGTATTGGTCGTCACGTTGGCCTTGGTGGTCTTCTTGCCCTTGACGCAGGTATAGGTCCGCGCGGTCTGGCTTTCATAGGGATTGGGCGGGTTAAGGTTTACGAACGGATCCTTGAGGCCGTCCATGTATTCGTGGATCTCGTCGTCGGTGTGGGTGTCGAACCAGTCGTCGATCCCGCCGCGCGACAGCACCCATCCGGCATCGATCGTCGGACTGCCATTGACGATCACCGAGGTCGGCGAATTCGACAATGCGGCCATGCCGCAACTGGCGGTCAGCACCGAACTCCCGCCGACGATCAGCGCGCCGCTGTCATCCTCGTCCACCGCCAGCAGGCAGCTGGTGAAGGTCTTGCCTTCCGAATAGGCGGCCTGGGCATAGGCGGTGACGGTGGTCGTGTGACCGGTCAGCATGCTGGAGAAGGGCAGGCTGCGCCGCGCCGCGATCGAGACGATCACGCTGTTGTTGGTGCCGCCCGAATAGTTGGCCAGCTTCACTTCCTTGTCGGAAATGATCGACTTGGTCGCGGCGAGGTTGGAGGCAAGCTCCTGCTCGGCGCGGTTGGAATAGGCGTCCTTGGTGGCGCTGCTGGTGCGGGCCCAGGCACCGGCGAGCGCCGCCTGGTCGACCGCGAACTGCAGCTCGCGCTTCTACATGTACCATTGGGCGGTATCCACGGCGAGCCCTGACCCGCCCACCAGCGCGGGCAGGCCCAGCGCGACAAGCAGGGTCGCGTTGCCGCTGGTGTTGGCCTTCAACTGGCCGAGCTTGCGTCGAATGGATGCGAGCATGGCGCCCTCGAATGAGTTGATGAACAGCCTGCCAATAGACAGTGGTGGTTTGCAGTCATTGAAGGAGCAAGGTTAACGCCCTGTTAGAGCGCTCGATTTACGCCCGGTTTCAAAGTGGCGGGCACACGCCTAGTCTGGGCGCGACGATGACTGATTCCCTTTCGCTTGTTGATCTGCTGGGGCCGGCGGCGCGCCTTGCGCTGGCCTATGCCCCGGCGCGAACGCGGCCGCTGACGCTGGGCCTGCTCGCGCTCGACCAGCGTCTCGGCGATACGATTCGGTCGGTGCGCGAACCGGTCCTGGCGCAGATCAGGCTGGCGTGGTGGCGCGAACAGCTGGAAACGCCGGGCGGAGCGGCGGACCGGGGCGAACCGCTGCTCGCCGCGCTTGCCCCATGGGGAGAGCAGCGCGCGGCGCTGGCGCGGCTGACCGAAGGCTGGGAAGAGATGATCGGTGAAGCGCCGCTCGATCCCGCCGCGCTGGCGGCCTGCGCGGCCGCGCGCGCGGCGCCCTGGGCGGTGCTGGCACAGCTGCTGGGCCACGATCCGCATGAAGCATTGCGCGCCGGGCAGGGCTGGGCGCTGGCCGACCTGGCGCCCCGGCTCAGCCATCCGGACGAGCGCGCCGCGGTGCTGGACCTGGCTGCCGCGCATGACTGGCGCCGGCCCCGCCTGCCGCGCGACCTGCGCCCGCTGCTCGTGCTGCACGGCTTGGCCCGCCGCTCGCGCGGGCAGGAGCCGCTGCTGGACGGCGGCGGATCGATGGTCGCCGCATTGCGGCTTGGCCTGCTGGGGCGTTAGGCGATGATCGCTGAGGGAAGGAGACCTGGCCTATGAACCGGATCGTGCTGGGCGCGGTATCCGCATTGCTGCTGGTGGGGGCGGGGCTGTTCTGGTGGCAGGGCAAGGCCGCGACCGAGGCCGCCGCGCCGCCCGTTGCCGTGCCGGCCCAGGATTTCGCCGGCCCTCCGCCCGACGAGATCCCGACCGAGGACGGCGATGGCCTGATCGGCGCCGACCTGCCCCAGGCGAGCGAAGCCACCCGCGAGGAGCGGCGCTTCAACCGGCTCGACCGCAACCGCGACAGCCTGATTTCGCGTAGCGAGGCGCTCTCGCCGCGCGTCGCCGCGTTCCGCAAGCTCGATACGGACGGCAACAACCTGCTGAGCTTCGAGGAGTGGGCGGTCGCCACGTCCAACCGGTTCAAGGGCGCGGACGCCAACGGGGACGGTCAGCTGACCCGCCCCGAATTCGCCACCACGAAGCCGAAGCCCGCGAAGAAACCGGCCTGCCGCTGCTAGGACTTCACAGCGGCGCCGAGGCGGTCCACTCCGCAAAATCAGCCTTGGCGCGGGCGGTGTAGACCTGCTTGCGCGAGGCCTTCTTCATCTTGCCCTCAACCGGCGGGAACAGCCCGAAGTTGACGTTCATCGGCTGGTAGCTGTCCGCCTCGGCATCGCCGGTAATGTGCGACAGCAGCGCGCCCAGCGCCGTGGTGCGCGGCGGGGAAGTCCATTCGCGCCCCGCCAACTCGGTCGCCGTCATCAGCCCCGCGATCAGGCCCACAGCGCTGCTTTCGACATAGCCCTCGCAGCCAGTCACCTGCCCGGCAAAGCGGATGTGGGGCGCGTTCTTCAGCCGCAGCTGCCGGTCGAGCAGTTCGGGCGAATTGAGGAAGGTGTTGCGGTGCAGCCCGCCCAGCCGGGCGAACTCCGCATTCTCCAGCCCCGGAATGGTGCGGAACAGGCGCACCTGTTCGGCGTGTTTCAGCTTGGTCTGGAAGCCGACCATGTTCCAGATCGTGCCCAGCTTGTTGTCCTGCCGCAGCTGGACCACGGCATATGGCCAGCGCCCGGTGCGCGGGTCGTCGAGCCCCACGGGCTTCATCGGGCCATAGCGCAGGGTATCGATCCCGCGCGATGCCATCACCTCGATCGGCATGCAGCCTTCGAAATAGGGGGTATTGGCCTCCCACTCGCGGAACTCGGTCTTCTCGCCGTCGAGCAGGCCCTGGTGGAAGGCCAGGTACTGCTCCTGGTTCATCGGGCAGTTGATGTAGTCCTTGTCGCCCTTGTCCCAGCGGCTGGCCATCCAGGCCACGTCCATGTCGATGGAGTCGCGGTAGACGATCGGGGCGATGGCATCGAAGAAGGCCAGGCTGTCCGCCCCGGTTGCCGCGCCGATGCTGCTGGCCAGCGCCTCGGCGGTGAGCGGTCCGGTGGCGACGATGGTGAGGCCGGCCTGGGGCAGCACGTCGATCCGCTCGCGCACCACGGTCAGGTTGGGTAGGGCGGCCAGCCGCGCCTCGACCTCGGCGGAAAACACGTCGCGGTCCACCGCCAGCGCCGACCCGGCGGGCACCTGCGCTTTCGCCGCGGCCGCCATGACCAGCGAATCCAGTCCGCGCATTTCGTGGTGGAGCAGGCCGACCGCGTTGTTCTCGTGATCGTCGCTGCGGAACGAATTGGAGCAGACCAGTTCGGCCAGGGCGTCGGTCTGGTGCGCCGGGCTGCGTTCGCCGGTTCCGCGCATTTCGGACAGGCGCACCTTGAACCCGCGCCTGGCCAGCTGCCAGGCCGCTTCGCTTCCGGCGAGCCCGCCGCCGATAATGTGGACATCGTATTGCATGGCTCCCCCCTTGCCGCTGGTGCCCGGCGAAGTCGAGAGGGCGCGCGAATGTGTCTCGACTTCGCTCGACACGAACGGTTAGGTGGGGGAAGGGGAGGACGGCCGATGCCGCAGCGTGCACTGATCGAGAAGCGGCCCTGGCTGCTGGCCAGCCTGATCGCCGGGATCAGCTATTTCTTCGTCAAGGATAGCCAGCTTCCGGGCCTCTACCTGATGGCGTGGAAGGGGGCGGGGGTGGCCCTGCTCGCCGCCTATGCCCTGGCCCGCCACAAGGGCGCGGATTCGCGGCAGATCGCGGCGGTGATGGCCTTTGGCGCGCTGGGCGACGTACTGCTGGAATGGTTCGCGGACCGGATCGAGATCGGCGCGGTGGCCTTCCTGATCGGCCACCTGATCGCCATCCACCTCTACTGGCGCCACCGCCGCGCGGCATTGGCACCCAGCCAGAAGCTGCTGGGGCTGGTCCTGCTGGTCACGATCCCGCTGATCGCCTGGGCGCTCCCGGCTGACCGCGCCGCCGCGCCGGGGATCGCGCTCTATTCCGCTGGCCTCGCGGCGATGACGGCGGCAGCCTGGGCCAGTTCCTTCCCGCGCTACCGCGTGGGGCTGGGGGCGGTGATGTTCGCCGTGTCGGACCTGCTGATCTTCTCGCGCGGAGGGCCGCTGGCGCACAGCTTTCTGCCCGGTCTGTTGATCTGGCCGCTCTACTACTTCGGGCAGTTCCTGATCTGCACCGGGGTGATCGGAGAACTCAGGAGCCGCGCCACACCGGACCCGGAGCAGCCGCAATAGTCGTTCGGTGCAGCTCGCGCCGGTGGCCTTCGTAGCCGCCGGTCGCGCGGTGGAGGACCGAGCGGTTGTCCCACATCACCAGCATCCCCGGCTCCCAGCGCTGGGCAAACACGAAGCGCTCGTCGCCCTGCCATTTCTGGAGGTCCATCAGCAGGGCAATCGCGGCGTCCTGCGCCATGCCCTCGATCCCGACGATATAGCCCAGCGTCGAATAGAGTCCGCGCCGCCCGGTTTCCGGATGGGCCGGAACCAGCGGATGGGTCTGCGTCGCGAATGCCGCCTCGCTGGGGCGGATGTCCATCGACCGGCCCTTGTCGCGCGCGCCGTAAGTGCCGTCGGGCGCATAGGGCAGGCGCGCGGAATGGATCGCGATCAGGTCGGCAATTTGCGCCTGGCGGTCGGCGGGCAGGGCCTCCCACGCCAGGTGCTGGTTGGCGTACAGGGTGTCGCCGCCGTGCGGGGGTATGTCGACCGCCAGCAGACAGGTTCCAGCGGGAGGACGCGCCTGAAACGACCAGTCGGCGTGCCAGTTTTCCGCGAACAGCGGCGATTGCTCGTCCGCCTCGCGCCGGATCGCGGCGATGTGCTGGCGGCCGGGAATGGGCGCGAAGAACGGATCCTCTCCGAACCCGCCCATCGCCAGCGTGAACCGCTCCAGATCGTCGTCACCGATCGACTGATCGGGGAAGGCTAGGACGTGGTATTCCAGCCAGGCCGCGCGGATCGCCGCGATGGCTTCCGCATCGAGCGACCGCGACAGGTCGACCCCGGTGACGCGCGCTCCGCACGATCCGCCCGAGGGTTCGACCCGTAGCGCCATCAGCCTTCGTCCGTCTCCGGTGGAGCGACCGCTTCGGTAGCTGCCTCCGCCTCTTCTTCGTCGCCGGCGACTTCGGCCAGCCGCACCGCGCTGACAACGTGTTCCTGGTCGGCCACGTTGAACAGCCGCACGCCCGCGCTGCCGCGTCCGATCACCCGCAGGCTTTCCAGCGGCAGGCGGATCAGCTTGGCCTGGTCGGTCACCAGCATCAGTTGGTCGGCCTGGCTGGTCGGGAAGCTGGCGACAACCGGCCCGTTGCGGGCGATGTTGTCGATATTGGTGATGCCCTGACCGCCGCGACCCGTGCGGCGATATTCGTAAGCCGAGGACAGCTTGCCATAGCCGTTGGCACAGACGGTGAGGATGAACTGCTCCTTCTCCGCCAGCTGGGCAAAGCGTTCGGCGCTCATCGCCGGTTCGCTGTCCTTTTCGGCCTTCCAGGGCGCGTGGCGCAGGTAATCGTCGCGCTCGTCCTGGTCCTTCACGCCGACGCGGTGCAGGATCGAAAGGCTGATGACCTCGTCGTCGCCCTTCAGCGTCATGCCGCGCACGCCGGTGGAGGTGCGGCTGGTGAACTCTCGCACCTCGTCCCCGGCAAAGCGGATCGCTTTGCCCGAACGGGTGGCGAGCAGCACATCGTCGGTCGGGTCGAGCAGGGCGACGCCGATCAGGCGATCCTCGCTGTCCTCGTCAAAGCGCATCGCGAACTTGCCGTTGGAGGGCACGTTGGCGAAGGCGTCCATCGAATTGCGGCGCACATTGCCCTTGGCGGTGGCGAACACCACCGAGAGCTTGCCCCATTCCGCCTCGTCCTCGGGCAAGGGCAGGACGGTCTGGATCGTCTCGTCCTTGTCGAGCGCGGGGAGCAGGTTGACGATCGGCCGTCCGCGTGTGGCCGGGCCGCCTTCGGGCAGGCGCCAGACCTTCAGGCGATAGACCTTGCCGGCAGTCGAGAAGAACAGCACCGGGTTGTGGGTGGACGTGACGAACATCGTCGTCACCACGTCCTCGTCCTTGGTCGCCATCCCGGCGCGGCCCTTGCCGCCCCGGTTCTGCGCGCGGAAGGTGGAGAGCGGGGTGCGCTTGATATAGCCGTCCATCGTGACGGTGACGACCATGTCGTCGCGCTCGATCAGGTCCTCGTCGTCGATCCCGTCGGCGGGCGCGGTGATTTGCGACACGCGCGGCGTGGCATAGGCATCGCGCACCGCGACCAGTTCCTCGCGCATTACGCCGTAGAGCTTCACGCGGTCGGCCAGGATCGAGAGGTATTCCTCGATCGCGGCGGCCAGTTCCTTCAGCTCGTCGCCGATCTCGTCGCGGCCCAGCGCGGTCAGGCGGTGGAGGCGCAGGTCGAGGATCGCCTTCACCTGCACTTCGGACAGGCGATAGGTGCCGCCTTCCTGCTCGGCGCTGGGTTCGATTGCCTCGACCAGGCGGATGTAGGGCGCAATGTCCCCGATCGGCCATTCGCGGCGCAGCAGCGCCTCGCGTGCGGCGGCGGGGTTGGGCGCGCCGCGGATGATGCGCACCACTTCGTCCAGGTTGGTGACGGCCACCACCAGGCCAAGCAGGATATGGGCGCGATCGCGCGCCTTGTTCAGCTCGTACTTGGTGCGGCGGGTGATCACTTCCTCGCGGAAGGTGATGAAGCTGGCGATGATGTCGCGCAGGGTCAGCACTTCCGGACGTCCGCCCCGGATCGCCAGCATGTTCGCCGGGAAGCTCGACTGAGCCGGCGTGTTGCGCCACAGCTGGTTGAGCACGACTTCCGGCGTTGCATCGCGCTTGAGATCGACCACCACGCGCACGCCAAGGCGGCTTGATTCGTCGCGAATGTCGGAAATGCCCTCGATCCGCTTGTCCTTGGCGGCCTCGGCGATCTTTTCGACCAGGCCCGACTTGCCGACCTGGTAGGGAATCGAGGTGAGGACGATCGAGCGCCGATCGCCGCGCCCTTCCTCAATCTCGTGGCGGCAGCGCATGATCACCGAGCCGCGCCCGGTGTGATAGGCGCTGCGCGCGCCCGCCGTGCCGAGGATCAGCGGCGCGGTGGGGAAGTCCGGCGCAGGGATGATCTGGATCAGTTCGTCGATCGTGATCGCCGGGTTGTCCATCATGGCCAGGCAGCCGTCGATCACTTCGCCCAGGTTGTGCGGCGGAATGTTGGTGGCCATGCCCACCGCGATGCCGCCCGCGCCGTTGACCAGCAGGTTGGGGAACCGCGCCGGCAGCACGGTCGGCTCCTGCCGGGAACCGTCGTAGTTGTCGGTAAAGTCGACCGTGTCCTTGTCGAGATCGTCGAGCAGCGAATTGGCGACCTTGGCCAGCCGTGCCTCGGTATAACGCATCGAGGCCGGCGGATCGGGGTCCATCGAGCCGAAGTTGCCCTGGCCGTCGA
>CALMJG010000201.1 GCA_937864195.1 uncultured Novosphingobium sp. | reverse complement strand
GCGCGCGCAGTCTAGGTTGGCGTGGCAACAACGCAGGAGGACAAGTCCATGACCATCCGTATTGCCTATCCCCTGGCCCTGGCCGGCGCGCTTGCGCTGGCGGCTTGTGGCGGTGAGAAGGCCGAACAGGCGGCAACCGATCAGGCGGCGGGCGAGCCGACCGCCGCGTCGAGCGAATTCGTGGCCGAGAACCCGACCGAACCGGCCGTGCCGGTCAACCTGCCGACCACGCCGATGACCAACGCGCCCGCGAGCGGTGACGCGAGCGCGGCTCCGGCGGCGAGCGCGGCGCCCGCCAAGCAGTAAGGCAGGCCTAGCGGGGTGCGGCGCGGCGGTCTTCGCCGCTGCGCCGTTCGCCGTGGCGCCGGTCAGGAAACGGCAGCGGGCTGAGCTGCTGCTGGCGGCGGTCCGCCGCGCGGCGGCCGGAGGACTGGCTGGTCTGGTCTTCGGTCTGCATCGGCAGGACCTTTCGCTGGGCCGCCCCGCCAGACCGGCCGCAATGACCGACCCGCGCATGAGCAGCGTAAGCGCGCAGTCTTGCACCGTATGCTTGATGGATAGTTAACCCGGCCAATCCGCTCGAAGCCCGCCCGAAACCCGCCCGAAACCCGCTTGCCTTCCCGGCCCCGACAGGCGCAAGCTGGCGGCACCGAAACGAAGGGGAATTCGCCGATGTCCTATGCCGTGTGGATCGCGCTTGCGGTCGTGCTGATTGCCGTGCTGCCCGCGATCCTGCGGGGCAAGAAGGGCGGCGACAGCGGCGATGCCAGCATATCCGACGGCGGCAGCCCGGATCGCGTCGGCTCGGACAGCGACAGTTCGGACAGCGACAGCTCGGGCGGAAGCGACGGCGGCGACAGCGGCGACTGACGCCCGGCCCTATTCCGCGCCGCGCGGAAAATCGTCCTCCAGCCCCTGCGGGCCAAGGCCGCCCTCGACATCGTCGTCGTTCCGCTCGCCGCGATAGGCGCTCATGTCGATGCGCCCGTCGCTGAGCATCTGCTTGATGTGATCGACCACATCGGGGGTGCTGCCCGCCGCGTCGCCCGCGCCCGATGCGGGCACCCGCTCGCTGGCGGCATAGGGCAAGGCATTGGCGCTGCGGGCTTCTGCGGCCAGCGACTGGGCCTGCTCACCCTCGTCGTCCTGGGATTCGTTGTGAGCCTCTGGCGCAAGCCCGGCATCGGTGGTCGGCTCACCATCGGGTGCGGGTGTATCGCGGGGCTTGTCGGCAGAGGGGGTGGACATGGCATGCTCCTTTGCCCCCAAAGCGCGCGTCAGGCGCTGCGGTTCCCGATCAGGTGGATGATCAGGCGGCCCCGCGCGGCGGCACCCGGCCCCGGATCTTGTCGAAGTGCGCCTTGATATTGGCAAAGCGCATGTCGATCGCCGGTTCGAAGTCGGTGTCGGTCAGGATATAGGCCCAGTCCTCCTCGATCCCCTCGCGTACCAGTTCGCCGACGTAATCGGGATCGATGCCCATGGCCACGCCCATGCGGATCATCTGCGCGGCTTCACTTTCCTCGCCGCCCTCGGTCATCGCCTCGACCCGGCCGAAGCGGGCGGGCACGTTGCGCGTGCTGTCGAGGATCTGGGTGCGGATCAGCCCGGGGCACAGCACGGACACGCCGATGCCCTTTTCCGCCAGGGTCGGACGCAGCCCTTCCGACAGGGCGACGACGCCGTACTTGGTGACGTTGTAGCTGGGGTTGACCCCGCCCGCGAGGCCCGCGATCGAGGCGGTGGACACGATCTGGCCCCCTTCGCCGTGGCTTTCGATCAGGGGGCCGAAGATCTCGATCCCCCAGATCACGCTCCACAGGTTGACGCCCAGCGTCCATTCCCACCCCGCCTGGGTCCACGATCCGTAATCGCCCCCGCCGCCGACCCCGGCGTTGTTGACGAGGATGTGGACCTTGCCGAAGCGTTCGATGGTCGCCTTGGCCGCGGCTTCCAGTTCGGCGCGCAGCGAAACGTCGGCGCGCACCGCGGCGACATCGGCATTGCCCGCCGCCAGCCCCGCGCGCGCCGTTTCCAGCGCCTGTTCCTCGATATCGCAGAGCATCACCTTGACGCCCGCATTGGCAAGCGCGCGGGCGATGCCGAGCCCGATGCCGGAGGCCGCGCCGGTGACGAAGGCGACCTTTCCTTCCAGGTCCCGCATCAGGCGAACAGGGTGCCGGGGTTGGGCATCGGCTCGCGCTTCTGCGCCTTGAGCAGCGACAGGACCGAGCGCACCACGCACAGCGCGACCGTGGCCAGCAGCACCAGGAAACCGACCAGAACGATCATCGTGACGATCCCGACGATCGTGCCGACCAGCCCGATCCAGAAGGTGTTGATCAGGTACTGGTAATGGGTCTCCTCCCAGTCCTCATGCGGCTCTCCCTTCCAGACGAAGGCCAGGATCACGCCGATCAGCGCCGTGACGCCCAGGATGAAGGAACTGAGATAGAGCAGGCTGATGATCGTCGGCCGGTTCATGTCGAACCCGCCGGGGGTGGCCGGCGGAGGGGTGGGCGAAGGCGGCGGAGTGGGCGGAACGGCGTCGGTCATGGTCAATCCCCCTTCGGCCGCAAGGCGCGGCGACAGGCGGGTATCATGCCCGGCGCGGTGCGCAGGTCAATGCCTTTGCTCAGGCCGGAGCGCGGCGCCCCAGCAGCACGCGGGCCATGTCGCCCTTCTCGATGTGGAGCAGCACCAGCAGGTAGGCCATCAGGAACACCCCGCCCAGATTGAACGCCAGAACCGCCAGTACCCAGCCAAGCGGGCTCCAGCCGTTGCGCCAACCGGTCCACAGCGCGCTGAGCGCCAGCATGGTCAGGAAATCGGCGTTGAACTGCCCCGGCCAGTGGCCAGCGGCAATCGCGCCGAAGAACACCGGCGCCAGATCCAGGCCGTCACGCCCGACGACGAAGGCTGTATAGGCGATCAGCGCGGTCCAGGCCGCGATCAGGTAGATGCGAAGCGCGGTCATATGCCCCTCCCCCGACAGGTCGCGGCAAGGATGCCCCAGCGGATCAGGAATGCAAGCCTGCGATGGCTCAATCCTCCGGGAGAAGCCCCAGCCAGGAAGCGGTCAGCATGGCCATCATCACCACCAGCAGCAGATAGACCATGCCCCACATCAGCGGGCGCGGCGGGCGGGCAAGGCCGGGATGCCCGGCGGGATAGGTCAATTCCTGCATGGCCCCGAGCGGCGGCGAGGGGCTTGCGGACAGCACCTGGTCGATCACTTCGTGCGGCCCATCGTCTGCCTGCAAGCGATAGACCGCCGCCCAGTTGGAGCCGTCGCCATCGATCGTCTTGCGGTGGCCGCTGACCTCGCCCAGCACCCGGCGCGAGGGCCGGGTCAGGCGCAGCCAGTCATGCCGGGCAATCGCCCAGAGCGCGAAGAGGCACAGGGCGATCCCGGCAAGGTGGAACCAGTCGCCTGCGGCCATGGTCAGCTGGCGAGGCGCAGTCCGGCGACCGACGCGCTTTCGCCCGCCCTCGGCTGATCCAGCCAGATGCCGCGCGTGTCATAGACCAGCTTGCCCGCGCGTTCGGCCAGGGGCACCGCCCTGAACTGGTCGTGGTCGACCAGCACGATCAGGATGTCCGCCGTTTCCAGCGCGGTGTCGATGTCGATCAGTTCCGCCGCAGTGCCCGCGAACTCGCGCGGGAGCTCGGCGGCATAGGGTTCCACCACCTTGATCCGCGCGCCGTGGCGGCGGGCAAGCGTGGCGGCGACAAGGCGCGCCGGGCTTTCGCGAAAATCGTCGATGTTGGCCTTGAAGGCGAGGCCGAGGCAGGCGACGGTCAGCTGCGGATGAGCGGCCAGCAGGTCCTCGGCGCGGGCGATGACGTGGTGGATCTTGCCATCGTTGACCCCGCGCGCGGTGCGGATCAGCGGGGTCTGCTCCGGCGCACCGTGGACGATGAACCACGGGTCGACCGCGATGCAGTGTCCGCCCACGCCCGGCCCCGGCTGAAGGATGTTGACGCGCGGGTGGCGGTTGGCCAGCCGGATCACTTCCCACACGTCCAGCCCCATGCGGTCGGCCACGATGGAAAGCTCGTTGGCGAAGGCGATGTTGACATCGCGATAGGCGTTCTCGACCAGCTTGGTCATCTCGGCGCTGCGGGCGTCGGTGGTGACGCAGGTGCCGCGCACGAAGCGCTTGTAGAAGGCCAGCGCCTTGCGCGCGCAGCGGGGCGTAATACCGCCGATCGAGCGGTCGTTGTTGGTCAGTTCTTCCAGGATCTTGCCCGGCAGCACGCGCTCCGGGCAATAGGCGATCGAAATGTCCGGCGTTTCGCTGGTCAGGCCGGGGCACTTGAGGTCGGGACGGCGCGCGGCGATGAGGTCGCGCAGCTGCTCGGTGGTGCCCACCGGCGAGGTCGATTCGAGGATCACGGTGTCCCCGGCCTTGAGCACATTTGCCACCGCTTCCCCGGCAGAGAGCACGTAGGAAATGTCAGGCGCGTGGTTCGCATCGAACGGCGTAGGCACGGCGATCACGAAGACATCGGCGGGCTCCATTTCGCTCGAGGCGGACAGCAGCCCGCGCGCGACGACGCCCTGGACCAGACCGTCAAGATCGACTTCCTCGATGTGGATTTCGCCGCGGTTGATCGTGTCGACCACTGCCTGCGTCACGTCCACGCCGCGCACCCGGCAGCCCGATCGGGCGACGATGGCAGCGGTGGGAAGGCCGATGTACCCCAGCCCTACAACGCAAACGTCAGGCTTTACGTCCGATTTCATGTCCAAGCAGCTCCACGATACGGCGCGCGGACTGCCCGTCCCCGAAGGGGTTGTGGGCGCGCGCCATGCTTTCGTAGGCGGCCTTATCGTCGAGAAGGTTGAACAATTCGGTAACGATAACGGAGGTTTCGGTGCCGACCAGCCTGGCGGTTCCGGCGGTGACGCCTTCGGGTCGCTCGGTCGTCTCGCGCATCACCAGCACTGGCTTGCCGAGCGCCGGCGCCTCTTCCTGCACGCCGCCCGAATCGGTCAGCATGATCTCGGCCAGACCCAGCAGGCGGGCGAAGTGCGGGTAGTCGAGCGGCTCGATCATCGCGACGTTGTCGAGGCCCTCCAGCGCGCCGTTCATCACCGCGCGCACGTTCGGGTTGAGGTGGACCGGGAAGATTACCGCCACGTCCGGGCGGGCGGCGATCTGGCGGATCGCCTCGGCGATGGCTGCCATGCCCCCGCCGAAATTCTCGCGCCGGTGGGTGGTGACGCCGATGATCCGCTTGCCTGCAAAGCGCGCTTCCAGCTCCGCGAGGCCGTTGGCGAGGCTCGGTTCCGCTGTGATCCGCTCGGTCACCCAGTGCAGCGCGTCAATCACCGTGTTGCCGGTAACGTGGACGCGCGCCGGATCGACCTGCTCGGCGGTCAGCGCGGCGGCGGAAACCCCGGTCGGGGCGAAGTGCAGGTCGGCGATGGTGCCGATGATCTTGCGGTTCACCTCTTCGGGCCAGGGATGATAGATGTTACCCGAACGCAGTCCGGCTTCGACATGGCCGACCGGAATCTTGCGGTAATAGGCCGCGAGCGCCCCGGCCATCGCGGTGGCGGTGTCGCCCTGCACGATCACCCGGTCGGGCTGTTCAAGGTCCATTACCCGGCCAAGCCCGGTCAGCAGGGCGGCGGTCAGGCCGTCCAGCGTCTGGTCGGGCTTCATCAGGTCAAGGTCGTGGTCCGGCACGATCCCCGCGATCTCCAGCACCTGGTCGAGCATCTGGCGATGCTGCGCCGACACGCAGACCACCGGCACGAAGCGCGGGTCTGCCTTCAGCGCGCCGACGAGGGGGAACAGCTTGATCGCCTCTGGCCGGGTGCCGAAGACGACGAGAATTTTTGCAGGGCTCGACATCCGGTTTCCCCTAACGCACGAGGGTTAACCATGAAATAAGACGCCGCTTCTAAGGACAGGCCATGCACGTACTCGTCACCGGCGCGGCCGGCTTCATCGGACATGCCCTTGCCACGCGCCTGCTGGCGCGCGGCGACGTGGTGATCGGGATCGACAATCTCAACGACTATTACCAGGTCAGCCTGAAGCGCGACCGGGTGCAGACCCTGGTGGATGCGGGCGGCAACCGCTTTGCCTTTCACCAGCTGGACTTCTCCGACATGGCAGTGCTGACGGCGGCGCTGGACGGCGTGGAGATCGACCGGATCGTCCACCTCGGCGCCCAGGCGGGGGTGCGCTACAGCCTTGAAAACCCGCAGGCCTATGTCGCCTCGAACCTGGCGGGCCACGTCAACCTGCTGGAGATCGCGCGTCACCGGCGAGTGGAGCATATGGTCTACGCCAGCTCCTCCTCGGTCTATGGCGGCAATGCCAAGCTGCCCTTCGCGGTGGAGGACCGGGTCGACCACCCCGTCTCGCTCTATGCCGCGACCAAGCGCGCGGACGAGCTGATGAGCGAGACCTACGCCCACCTGTTCCGCTTGGCCCTGACCGGCCTGCGCTTCTTCACGGTCTACGGCCCCTGGGGGCGGCCGGACATGATGATGTGGAACTTCACCCGCCGGATCCTCGCGGGAGAGCCGATCCCGGTGTTCAACCACGGCGACATGCAGCGCGATTTCACCCACATCGACGACATCATCGCCGGTGTCGTGGCCTGCCTCGATAATGCACCGGCCGATGACGGGGCGGAGAAGGCAGGCGGATCGGTGAAACCGCATGCGCTCTACAACATCGGCAACAACCGCAGTGAGCCGCTGATGAAGGTGATCGGCCTGCTGGAAGAAGCCTGCGGGCGCAAGGCCGAGATGGAAATGCTCCCCATGCAGCCCGGCGATGTCCACAAGACCTATGCCGACATCACTGCGATTTCCCGCGACCTCGGCTATGCGCCAACGACATCCATCGAGGAAGGCGTACCGGGCTTCGTGAAGTGGTATCGGGAATACCACGGCGTCTGACACCCCAAGGTATCGTCATTGCGAGGGCGCAGCCCGAAGCAATGACGAAAGGGGGGATGATGCTGACGGATTCATGGCCGCCCCTTGTCGAACCCCGCGCCATGGGCAATCACTCGCCCATGGCGATTCTCTCAGACAAATGGATCCGCAACGAAGCCCGTCACGCGGGCATGATCGAACCCTTCGTGGAGCGCCAGCAGGCGGGCGGCTGCATCAGCTATGGCCTGTCCAGCTATGGCTACGACGCACGGGTGGCGGATGAATTCAAGGTGTTCACCAACGTCCATTCGGCGGTGGTCGATCCCAAGAACTTCTCCGAAAACAGCTTCGTCGACATGAAGACCGACGTCTGCATCATCCCGCCCAACAGCTTCGCCCTGGCCCGCACGGTCGAATATTTCCGCATCCCGCGCGACGTGCTGGTGATCTGCCTTGGCAAGAGCACTTATGCCCGCTGCGGGATCATCGTCAACGTGACGCCGCTGGAGCCGGAATGGGAAGGCCATGTCACGCTGGAATTTTCCAACACCACCCCGCTGCCGGCGAAGATCTACGCCAACGAGGGCGCCTGCCAGTTCCTGTTCCTGCAAGGCAACGAGCCATGCGAGGTCAGCTATGGCGACCGCAGCGGCAAGTACATGGGCCAGCGCGGAGTGACGCTGCCCAAGCTTTGAGGGCGGTGACCGCGCTTGCGTTCCCGCTTCGTCACCCTGAACTTGGTTCAGGGTCCATCGCGCGGCAGGCTCGAAGGTTGCGGAAAACAAGCAAATCGAGCGGTTTGCTATTGCTGTTCGAAGGTTGGGCCTTGCGGAGAAATAGACCCTGAACCAGGTTCAGGGTGACGTAGGGTGGTGGTGCGAGCGCCGCCGGGATGATTGGGAGAAAGCCATGGAAACGCCCTTGTTCGACCAGTGGCGGGCGCGCTCGCCGTTCTATGACGAAAGCCACGAGGCGGTCTGCGACAGCGTCCGCGCCTTCGTCGCAAAGGAAATCACTCCCCACGTCGACGAGTGGGAAGCCGCGGGCGAACTGCCGCGCGAGCTGCACCGCAAGGCGGCGGAGGCCGGTGTGCTCGGCCTCAACTATCCGGAGGAATTCGGCGGCACAGGCGATGCCTTCACCCTGCTCCACAGTCTGGTACAGACCGAGGAACTGGCCCGCCCCGGCGCGGGCGGGATCTGCGCATCGCTGATGACCCACGGGATCGGCCTGCCGCCGATCCTCGCCATGGGCAGCCCGGAATTGCAGCGCCGCATCGCCCCCGCCGTGCTCGCGGGCGAGAAGATCATCTGCCTGGGCATCACCGAACCCGGCGGCGGATCGGACGTCGCCCAGCTGCGCACCCGCGCGACACGCAAGGGCGCCAGCTATATCGTCAACGGCGCGAAGACGCTGATCACCTCGGGCATGCGGGCGGACTACATCACGCTCGCCGTTCGCACGGGCGGCCCGGGCTTTGGCGGCATTTCTCTGCTGCTGGTCGAAACCGACCGGCCCGGCGTGTCGCGCACGGCGCTGCAGAAGATGGGCTGGCACGCCAGCGACACCGCGACGATCCACTTCGACGATGTCGAGGTTCCCGCCGAGAACCTGATCGGGCCTGAGAATGGCGGCTTTGCCGGGATCATGCGCAACTTCAATGGCGAGCGGCTGGGCATGAGCCAGCAGGCCGCCGCCTTCGCCCGCATCTGCTTCGAGGATGCGCTGGACTGGGCACGGCAGCGCGAGACCTTCGGCAAGCCGCTGATCACCAACCAGGCGATCCGCCACAAGCTGGCCGACATGCTGCGCCGGATCACCGCCACCCAGGCCTGGATTGACCAGGCGGCGTGGAGCGTGATGAACGGCAAGGCCTTCCCCGGCGACTTCGCGCTGCTCAAGGTCCAGGCGACGCAGACCATGGAATTCTGCGCCCGCGAGGCCTGCCAGATCCTGGGCGGGGCCAGCTTCGTGCGCGGCAGCCGGATCGAACGCATCTACCGCGAGGTCCGCGTCATGGCGATCGGCGGGGGGAGCGAGGAGATCATGTTCGATCTTGCCGCGCGGCAGTACCGGTTCTGACGCGGCCCACGCCCCAGCGCACGCCCTTCCCCTTAGTCCACGCCGCGCTGCCGTAGCGTCAGGCGAAATGGGCTCGACATCGCCACCGATCTCTTGCAGTCTCGCGCTCTGCCCGAGCCAAGATTCGGGGCAATGGAGAGATTTGCATGACCACCAAGGCTGACCGTCCCTACGATATCGTGGTCTATGGCGCGACCGGTTACACCGGGCGCCTCGTCGCTGAATACCTCGCCCACCACTACCAGGGCGCTCAAGGAAATGGGGGCCCGAAGTGGGCCATGGCCGGGCGCAGCGCGGACAAGCTGGCAGAGGTGCGAGACCTGATCGGCGCGCCTGCCGACACCCCGCTGGTGGTCGCCAATTCGGACGACCCCGCCAGCATGCAGGCGCTGGCGGAAAGCGCCCGGGCGATCGTCACCACGGTTGGCCCCTACCAGCTTTATGGCGAGCCGCTGCTGGCCGCCTGCGTCGCCGCCGGAACCGACTATGCGGACCTGTGCGGCGAACCGGTATGGATGCGCCAGATGGTGGACAAGTACCACGAGGCCGCCAAAGCCTCCGGCGCGCGGATCGCCTTCTCCTCGGGCTTCGATTCGATCCCGTTCGACCTGGGCGTCTTCATGCTGCAGCAGGAGGCGAAAGCCCGCTTCGGCGCTCCGGCGCCGCGCGTGAAGTGCCGGGTCCGGGCGATGCAGGGCGGCTTCTCGGGCGGCACGGCGGCGAGCCTCAAGGAAACGCTGGTCACGCTGGGCAAGCAGCCCGAACTGATCCCCTACATGACCAGCCCGTTCGGCCTGACCCCCGGCTTCACCGGTCCTGAGCAGCCGCGCGGCGATGCCCCGCTGCTGGACGAATCCGTCGGTTCCTGGTGCGCGCCGTTCATCATGGCGGTGATCAACACCAAGAACGTCCACCGCACCAATTTCCTGTTGGGCCACCCCTATGGCGCGGACTTCGTCTATGACGAAATGGTCCTGACCGGACCCGGCGAACAGGGCGAGGCGATTGCCAGGCACCTGGCCTCGACCCCGATGATGGGCGGCGAGAACGACCCCAAGCCCGGCGAAGGCCCCAGCAAGGAAGACCGCGACAACGGCTTCTACGACGTGCTGTTCATCGGCGAATATCCCGATGGCCGGACGATCCGCTATGGCGTGAAGGGCCGTTACGATCCGGGCTATGGTTCGACCAGCCGGATGATCGCGGAAACCGGCATCGCGCTGCTGTCCTCCACCGCAGGCGGCGCCGTGGCCACGCCCGGCGCGCTGCTGGGCGCGGCGCTGGTCGAGCGGCTGCGCGAACACGCCGAGATCACCTTCGCGGTCGAGGATTGAGCGCGTGGCCGATAACGCCCAGGTCATTCGCGACTTCGTGGCGGCCTGGTCGCGGCTCGATGCGGACGAACTGACGGGTTTCTTCACCGGGGACGGCATCTATCACAACATGATGCTGCCCCCGGTGCAGGGCCATGCCGCATTGAAGCCGTTCATCGCCGGGTTCCTGTCGAGCTGGCAAAGCGCGCAGTGGGAACTGGTCAACCTGGTGGCGAGCGGCGATCTCGTCGTGGCCGAGCGGGTCGACCGGGCCGTGGCGGACGGCAAGCCAGTCGCCCTGCCCTGCTGCGGCGTGTTCGAGATGCGCGATGGGAAGATCGCCGCGTGGCGCGATTACTTCGACATGGGCACCTATACCTCCGCGCTGGCCGGCTAGGCGAAACCCGCGTGACCACTCCGCCAAGCGAGAGCGAATGGCGCCTTGGCTGGCGCATCGTGCTGGGCTGCGCGCTGGCTTCCGGCACGGGGGTGGCGCTGCTGTTCTTCACCTTCAGCCTGTTCCTGCTGCCCATCGCCAATGAACTGGGGGCAACGCGCGGCGAACTGTCGCTGATCCAGGCGCTGGTCGTGACTGCCGCGCTGGGATCGCCGATCATCGGACGGCTGACAGACATCTATGGTTTCAAGGCCGTGTTCTACGCCTGCACCGCGATCGTCGCGGCAACCCAAGTGGCCGTCGCGGCCCTGGCCGGAGGGGTGCTGGGCATTGCCATCGGCGTGGCGATGATCGGCTTCTTCGGGGTCGGCAGCACGGCGGTCGCCGTGACCCGGCCGGTGTCGTGGCACTTTCGCGAGCATCGGGGCAAGGCGCTGGGACTGGTGGCGGTCGGCGTCTCGCTGACCACCATCGCGGTCCCGCCGCTGCTGCAACTGGTCACTGACTCCTGGGGTTGGCGCGGCGGGTTTGTCGCGCTTGCGGCGATTTCGGTGACAATCGGCGTGCCGGCGGTTGCCCTGCTGCTTCCGCCCACGCCGGGTCTGGCCGGCAGCGGGATCGGCCGCAAGCCTGCGGCGCAGGACTGGTCGTTCTTCGGGGTCCGCGATTTCTGGGGCCTGACGATCGCCAACCTGTGCATGAACCTCGCCACGGCAGGCGCGGTCAGCCAGATGTCGCCAATGATCCAGGAGGAAGGGATCAGCGCGCCGATGGCCGCCCTCGCGCTGTCGCTGTTCGCCAGCGGGCAATTCGTCGGACGGCTTGCCGGTGGCTGGCTGCTCGACCGCTTCGATCCCCGGCTGGTCGCGGTGGCGCTCACCATCCTGCCGGGCAGCGGGTTCCTGATCCTGCTGTTCACCGCCGGGGCAGCTCCCGCCGCGCTGGCAGCCGTGACCATGATCGGGGTCCAGCAGGGGGCCGAGCATGACATCGTCGCCTATTTCACCGCCAGCCGGTTTGATGTGGCGCGCTATGGCACGATCTTCGGCGCGGTGGTCGGCATCGGCTGGTTCGGCAGCGCGGCGGGGATCATCGGCGCGGGCCAGTTGCACGACCTGTTCGGAAGCTATTCCGCGTGGCAGGCGGTCGCGGCAACGGCGTTGCTGGCCGGGGCCTCGCTGATCCTGACGATCCGCCTGCCCGCGCGGGGTCAGGCGGGGGAAAGCAGCGCGGCCTGATCGCGCGCGGCGGCCTGCGCCGCATCCTCGGCAATGCCCAGCCCGCACAGCCCCAGCACCAGCATCTCGCGCAGCCGCTCCGCTGCGGCGGCGCGTTCGGGCTGGCGCTCAATCGCGTTGAGCATGGCGATCTGGCACAATCCGAGCCAGTAGCGCACCCCGCTGCGCGCCGACTCCTTGCGGGCGAGGCCGGCGGCCAGCACGGCTTCGATGTCGGCGCGGATACCACGGTTGAGATCGTGGTCGATCCCGGTCGACAGTTCCAGTCCGCGCAGCATGACGATCGCGCGCTTACGCTCGCGCAGCGCAAAGTCGACCGCCACGCGCATCCCCCCCGCCAACCGCGCAACCGGATCGGTGACACTGGCATTGGCGTCGGTCACCCGTTCCTCCAGTTCCGCGCGCACTGCCGCACCGATGGCGTTCGCAAAGCCCGGCTTGTCGGTGAAATGATTGAAGAAGCTGCCTTTTGCCACTCCGGCACGGGCCACGACCTCGTCGATCGCAATGGCGTCGATCGGACGCTCGGCCAGCAGTTCGAATCCGGCGGCCAGCATGGCCGCGCGGGTGCGCGCGGCACGGGGACTGGCGGGGGCAGCGGCGCTATCCATCACCCCTTTCTACTCTTGTTGACTATACGGTCAACTCCGGTAATTTGACTAAACGGTCAAGTGCGAATCGGTGCGGACCGGGGAGAGAAGCCATGAGCGTGATCCGTGCCCAGGACATTGCCCACGTCCGCTACGCCGCGCCGGACCTTGGCGCGATGCGCGGCTTTCTGGAAGACTTCGGCCTGTCGTGCTTCGAGGCTGGCGGCAGGCTTTACGGCAAGGCCAGCGACGGGCGGCCCTTCGTGCACGTTTCCGAACCCGGTGAAGCCCGTTTCCTGGCGCTCGGCCTGCGTGCCGAAAGCCTTTCCGATCTGGACAAGCTCGCCAAACACGAAGGCGTAGCGGTGGAAGACCTGGGCGAGCCAGGCGGCGGGCGGATCGTCCGCCTGACCGATCCGGACGGCTACAACGTCGAGGTGATCGCTGGCCAGACGAACGACAATGCCGAGCCGCCGCCCACCGATCCGGACCGTAACACCGCCGCTGCCAAGCCGCGCTTCCGCAGCACCGTGCGGCTCGACGCCGCACCCTCGCACGTCCGCCGAATCGGCCATGCCGTGCTCAAGGTGCGCGACTTCCGTACTTCCGAGGCCTGGTACAAGGAGCGCTTCGGCTTCCTCACTTCCGACGAGGTCGAGGCAGCGCAGGACGTGCCGCTGGGCGCCTTCATGCGCTGCGACCGGGGCGATCAGCCCGCCGATCATCACACCCTGTTCCTCGCCCAGCTACCCGGAGAGCTTGGCATCCTCCACGCCGCCTTCGAGGTCGCCAACTTCGACGACCTGATGCTCGGACATGACCACCTCAAGGCGAAAGGCCGCAAGGCCGCCTGGGGCGTCGGGCGCCACATCATGGGCAGCCAGGTCTTCGATTACTGGAAGGACCCGTTCGGCAACGAGCTGGAGCACTGGACCGATGGCGACCTGTTCACCGCTGCCGACCCGCCCCAGAAAATGCCGATGAGCGCGCTGCTGGCCGTGCAATGGGGCGCGCCCAATCCGCTGTTCGCCGGGCGCATGCCACCCCCGCCCGCCCTCGTTTCATTCTTCACCGCGCTCTTGCTGCGCATCAAGCGGCTGTTTCGCCGCCCAGTTCAGGGAATCCCCGCATGAAACTCGCCACCTATACCGCCGATGGCCAGACCCGCACCGGGATCGTCGTCGACGACCGGATCATCGACACGGGTGTCGAAGGCACGATGATCGACCTGATCCGCGATTGGGACACGCTGAAGCCGCAGCTTGAAGCGAAAGGTGCGGCAGGCGGCGGCGTGCCGCTGTCTTCCGTCAAGCTGGAAGCCCCAGTGCAGCGCCCCGGCAAGATCTTCGCGATCGGCCTCAACTATGCCGACCACATCGAGGAGTCGAAGATGGGCACGCCGGAGCGGCAGGTGTGGTTCACCAAGGCGCAGACCTCGGTCAATGGCCCCTACGATCCGATCCTGATCGCGCGCGGGACGATGACGCCCGACTACGAGGCGGAACTGGTCGCGATCATCGGCAAGGGCGGCAAGCACGTCTCTGCCGCCGACGCGCCCGCCGCGATCTTCGGCTACTGCGTCGGCAACGACATGACCGAACGGATGTGGCAGCACGCCGTGCCGCAGTGGTCGTTGGGCAAGAGCTTCGACACCCACGCGCCGATGGGTCCGTGGATCGTCACCGCAGACGAACTGGGCGATCCCCACGGGCTGGGCATCCGCTGCTTCGTCAATGGCGAGAAGCGGCAGGATTCGAATACGCAGCATCTGGTGTTCAACGTCTGGCAGCAGGTCGAGCACCTCAGCCAGGCGATGACCCTGGAGCCGGGCGATGCGCTGTTCACCGGCACCCCCGGCGGGGTCGGCGCGGCGATGGACCCGCGCCGGTTCCTTGCCCCCGGCGACGTGGTGCGGATCGAGATCGACCGCCTGGGCCACATCGAAGGCACGATGCAGGCAGAGCGCTGAACCATGGCGGAGCGGATCGACTGCGACGTGCTGATCGCCGGCGGCGGGCCGACCGGCGTGACGCTGGCAGTGCTGCTGGCGCAGCGCGGGATCCGGGTGGTGGTCGCGGAAAAGGAGGCAGAGATCTATCCCCTCCCCCGCGCGGCACACCTCGATCACGAGACGATCCGCATCCTGCAGGAAGCGGGAGTGGCGGACGAGGTGGTCGCCACCAGCCGCCGTTCGGCCCGCTATGACTTCCTCACCGCCGCGGGCGAAATCCTGCTCCGCTTCGAAGGCTCCGACCGGATCGGCCCGGGCGGCTGGCCTGCGGCGAACATGATCCACCAGCCCTCGGTAGAGTCGGCGCTGCGCCGCCAGCTCGCCACCCTGCCCAGCGCGCAGCTGCACAGTCGCTGGGAACTGACCGGATGGAACGAGGAAGGGGCTGGCATTACCGCCACGATCTCGACGCCCGAAGGCCCGCGCGAAGTGCGCGCCGCCTGGCTAATCGGCGCGGACGGCGCGCGCAGCCCGGTACGCCATGCGGCGGGCATCACTTTCGACGACCTCGGCTTCGAGGAGCCATGGCTGGTTATCGACATGCTGGTGCATGACGTATCCCGCCTGCCCGAGGCGAACCTCCAGATCTGCGATCCCGCGCGCCCAACCACCTGCGTGCTGATGGGCGAAGGCCGCCACCGCTGGGAATTCATGATCCTGCCCGGGGAGGCGGCGGAGGATGTCGCCTCCGACGCCTCGGTCCAGCGTCTGATGCAGCCCTGGGATGTCGAGGGCGCAGTGACGCTGGAGCGCAAGGCGGTCTACACCTTCCGCGCCCGGATCGCGCAGCAATGGCGCAAGGGCCGCGTCCTGCTGGCTGGCGATGCCGCGCACCAGACCCCGCCCTTTGCGGGGCAGGGCATGTGCTCCGGCCTGCGCGATGCGGCAAATTTGGCGTGGAAGCTGGCAGCCATCGTCCGCGAAGGCGCGAGCGAGGACCTGCTCGACACCTACCAGACCGAGCGCGCGCCCATCCTGCGCGCGACCATCGACATGGCGGTGATGATGGGCCGCACCGTCTGCATCACCGACCCCGCAGCCGCTGCCGCACGCGATGCGCAGATGCTGGCAGCGCGCGCGGCGGGGCATTCGCCGGACGGGACGGTGGACTATCCGCCGATGGCCGATGGCCTGATCCTGGCCGGCAGCGCCGGCGCGGGGAGCTATTTCCCGCAGCCCGTGGCGGACGAGGCGCGGCTCGACAATGTGCTCGGTGCAGGCCACTGGTTGATCGACCGAACGGCGCTGGAAATCCCCGAACTCGCCCTCTTCCGCGATGCACTGGCCGGGTGGCTGGATGCGCATGGCGCCGAGGCCGTGCTGGTCCGCCCGGACCGCTACGTGTTCGGCACCGGCAGCGCGGGCCAACTCGCGGAAAGCTGGGAGGCCGCACTCAAGGCCTGATACCCCCCGTTCGTGTCGAGCTTGTCGCGACACGTGGGCGCAAACGTGTCTCGACAAGCTCGACACGAACGGACGGTGGCGGTTAGGACACCACTTATGACCAGCCTCGCATCGCGCCTGTCCGGCCCGTCCAGCACCACGATCTTCGAGCGGATGTCGGGCCTCGCCCGCGAACTCGGCGCGATCAACCTTGGCCAGGGGTTCCCCGACATGGCCGAGCCTGCGGAACTGGTCGGCGCGGCGCAGCGGGCCTTGGCGGAACGCTCCAACCAGTATCCGCCGATGCGCGGACTGCCCGAACTGCGCGGCGCCGTGGCCGATTACTATGCACGCGAGCAGGGCCTCAGCCTGACTGCCGAAAACATCGTCGTCACCTCCGGCGCGACCGAGACGCTGGCGGCGAGCCTGCTAGCGCTGGTCCGCCCGGGCGACGAGGTGATCCTCGTCCAGCCGCTTTACGATGCCTACCTGCCGCTGGTCGAATGGACGGGCGGACGCGCGAAGCTGGTCAGCCTCCAGCCGCCGCACTGGACCCTGCCGCTCGACCAGCTGGCCGAAGCCATCGGCCCGGCGACGCGCGGGATCGTGCTCAACACGCCCAACAATCCGGTCGGCACCATGCTGGACCGCGATACGCTGGCCGCGATTGGCGACCTGGCCGAGCGGCACGACCTGTGGGTGCTGTGCGACGAGGTCTGGGAAGGCATGGTGTTCGACGGCACGCCGCACGTGTCGCCCCTTGCCGTGCCCTCGCTGGCCGAACGGGCGGTGAAGGTCGGTTCGGCGGGCAAGATCTTCTCGATGACCGGATGGAAGGTCGGCTGGGCCGTGGCCGCACCGCCGCTCGCCGCCGCCGTGGCGGGCCGCCACCAGTTCCTGACCTTCACCACCGCCACCCCGCTGCAATGGGCCGTGGCCGAGGCGCTGGCCCTGCCCGCCGAATGGCACGCCGCGCACCGTGCCCGCTATGGCGCCGCCAAGGCGCGGCTGATGGAGGGACTGAAGTCTGCCGGCTTCGCGGTGCTGCCCACCAGCGGCACCTGGTTCGTCACCGTGGACCTTGCCGCCTCGGGCCTGCCCGCCGACGATGTGAAAGTGGCCGAACGGCTGATCCGCGAAGCGGGCGTGGCTTCGATCCCGGTCTCAGCCTTCTATGCTGAGGGGCCGGAGCGCGGCTACCTGCGCCTCTGCTTCGCCAAGGAGGACGCAACGCTGAACGAGGCGCTGGACCGCCTCGCCCGGTTCCGCTGCAGCGCCTGATCAGCCCTCCGCCGCCACCCGCTTCCAGGTGAGGCGCGTGACGTAGGTCTTGCCGGACTTCGAGACCTCGGGAACGGTCTCCAGCACGATGGTATCGTGGTCGATCACCCGCACGACCCGCTCGAAAGTGGTGCCCACCCGCCCCGGCACCGAGGAATAAAGGATCAGGTGGCGCACCATGTCGCCCTCGCGGGTCCAGGTGCCGCCATAGGCGAAGAATTCGGTGAAGCTGTCAGCTTTCGGATCGCCGCGCTCGGCCCAGGCCGGGTCCATCAGGAAGGCGCCCATCCGCCCGTCCGCCGTGTACTGGATCTGGCCTCCGGGCGGCGTGCCGAACGTCGGCGTCCCCTGTCCGTCGCGGTAGTTGACGCAGTCAACCAGCCACCAGGCGCCAAGCAGATCGGTCATGGGTTGTCCTTTCGCATGGGGCGCGCGCCCCGGGTAATCAGGCGCATCGTCTGGTGACGGCGCGCCTCGAATTCGTCCGCGCCGATCCGTCCGGCCATGCGCAGCACGATCAGGCCGTGGAGCGCCGCCCAATAGGCGCGGCCGATTGCCTCGGCATCGCCTTCGAGCAGACCGGCGGCGATCATGTCCTCGACATAGTCGGTGACGGTGCGCATCGAGCGGTCTTCGGCCCGCTGCAATTCGGGCGGCTTGGGATCGGGCTCGGCATGTCCGAACATCAGGCGGTAGGCGTGCGGCTCCTCGAAAGCGAAGCCGACATAGGCCCGGCCGACGGCGCGCGAGCGCTCCCACAGGTCGGTGGTGCTGGCATAGGCTGTCTCGATCCGTTCGGAAAAGCGGTTCAGCACGGCGGCGCGGGTGGCGGCAAGCAGCGCCTCCTTGCCGGGGAAATAGCGATAGAGCGAGGCCGCCGTCCACCCCAGCGCCCGGGCGATGGAGCGCAGCGAGGCGCCGTCCGGGCCGCTCGCGGCAAACTGCCGCTCCGCCTCGGCGATGATCCGCGCGCGGGCCTGTCGGACCTGTTCCTCGGAAAGCGGCGCAGCCATGGCTTGCCATAACAAACACTGTTCGCTACGCAAGTGCTAAACACTGTTTGGCATCGCCCGGGAAGGAATCGCCATGACTGCACAAGCGCCTGCTCAGACCGCCGGAAAGCTCAAGTATCCGCACGTATTCTCGCCCCTCCAGATCGGTCCGCACCGGCTGAAGAACCGCATCCTGATGGGATCGATGCACACGGGCCTCGAAGACGTGCCCAATGCGGCAGAGCGGCTGTCCGCCTACTTCGCGGAGCGGGCGCGCGGCGGGGTGGGCATGATCATCACCGGCGGGATCACCCCGCACCCCTCGGGCGGGCGCGGCGCGAAGCTTAGCGAGCCGTCGGAAGTGCCGATGCACCGGCAGGTGACGGACGCAGTCCATGCCGCCGACCCGGACGTCAAGATCGTGATGCAGATCCTCCATTCCGGCCCGATCGCCCATGCGGCTCAACCGGTCGGCCCCTCGGCGGTCAAGTCGCGGATCGGCTCTGCCGTGCCGCTGGAACTGGACGAGGACGGCATCGAGGAACAGATCGCCGCCTTTGCCAACTGCGCCGCGCTGGCCCGGCAGGCGGGCTATGACGGGGTGGAGATCATCGGTTCTGCCGGCTACCTGATTTCCACTTTCCTGGTCGAGAAGACCAACCTGCGCACCGATCGCTGGGGCGGATCGTGGGAAAACCGGATGCGCTTCCCGCTGGAGATCGTCCGCCGGGTCCGCGCGGCGGTCGGCCCGGACTTCATCCTGATCTTCCGCATTTCGGCGATGGACATGCTCCAGGGCGGGCTGGCCTGGGAAGAGGTGGTGAGCCTGGCCAAGGCACTGGAAGCCGCCGGGGTCAACGTCATTTCCACCCACTTCTGCTGGCATGAAAGCTTCGTCCCGACCATCGCGACGATGGTTCCGCGCGCGGCCTTCACCCAGGTGACGGGCCGCCTGCGCAAGGAACTGTCGATCCCGCTGATCACCTCCAACCGCATCAACATGCCCCACGTGGCCGAGGAAGTGCTGGCGCGCGGGGATGCGGATCTGGTTTCCATGGCGCGGCCGATGCTGGCCGACCCCGATCTGGTCACCAAGGCGCTGGAAGGCCGCGAGGACGAGATCAACACCTGCATCGCCTGCAACCAGGCCTGCCTTGACCACACCTTCACCGGCCAGCTGACCAGCTGCCTGGTCAATGCCCGCGCCTGCCGCGAGACGGAAGTGGTCGTTGCCCCCGCCGCCGCGCCCAAGCGGATCGCGGTGGTGGGCGCGGGACCGGCGGGCCTGGCCTTCGCGACAATCGCGGCGGAGCGCGGCCATCTGGTGACGCTGTTCGACGCGGCGGGCGAGATCGGCGGCCAGTTCAACCTCGCCAAGCGCATCCCCGGCAAGGAGGAGTTCTACGAAACCCTGCGCTATTTCGCCCGGATGATCGAGCTGCGCGGGATCGACCTGCGCTTGAACACGCGGGTCGGCGCCGATGATCTTGCGGGTTTCGACGAGGTGGTGCTGGCCACCGGGATCGAGCCGCGCACCCCTGACCTGCCCGGGATCGATCACCCCAAGGTCGTGCGCTACATCGACGTCATCACCGGCAAGGCGCAGGTCGGGCAGAAGGTCGCGATCATGGGCGCGGGCGGGATCGGGTTCGATGTGGCCGAACTGATCACCCACGAGGGCACCTCGGCCGCGCTCGACGTCGATGTCTTCGCGCGCGAATGGGGGATCGATTTCAGGAACCACCCACGCGGCGGCGTGACGGGGATCGAGCCGCAGGTCGCCTCCAACGGGCGAGAGGTCACCCTGCTGCAGCGCAAGGCCAGCGCCGTCGGCAAGGGGCTGGGCCGCACCACCGGCTGGACCCACCGCATCACCCTGCAGCGGCGGGGCGTGCAGATGATCGCGGGCGTCGACTACCGCCGGATCGACGATGCGGGCCTGCACGTGGCCATCGAGGGCGAGGAACGCCTGCTGGACGTCGACACCGTGATCGTCTGCGCGGGACAGGAACCCGCGCGCGCCCTCTACACCGAACTCGCCGCCAGGGGCCGCGAGGCGCACCTGATCGGCGGGGCTTACGAGGCGGGCGAACTCGACGCAAAGCGCGCGATCAAGCAGGCGACCGAACTGGCCGTGGCGATCTGAACCGCTTGCAGGGTTTGCCGGCCATGGCTAGCAATTCCGGAATACAAGGGGAGACCACCATGACTTCGTATCGCCGCATTTGGACCATCGGCTCGCTCGCGATTCTTGCAGGGCTCGCCGCCGCGCCAGCCGTGGCCGACGTCTGGGTTGCCGGGAACGGCGAGACGCTGGATGTGGTCGTCTACGGCAACGCCGGGGATTCCGCCGATCAGATGGCCAATGGCGCCTTCGCGATCCGGCAGACCGGCTGGCACCAACTGTGGCAGGGCGATCCCGGCCAGAAGGGCTGGATCTCGGTTTCGTGCGTGCGGCGGCCCGACGGCGGGGTGCATTTCGAGTTCGCGACCGAACAGCCTAACCAGCCCACCGCGCTCGACCTTGCCCGCCGCGCAGCGCTGCAGCACGTCGAGCGGTATGGCGGCACCCTGATCGAGGGCTGCGGCGGCAGCGTCAACAACGATGGCGGGGTGCTGGCCGTGCGGATGGCGAAGGCCGCGCCCTAAAGCCCGGCCGCGCTTACCCCCAGCCCCAGCACCATCATCACCCCCAGCACCTTGATCAGGCCAAGGCGCAGGTGGAAGATCAGCACGGCGGCGATGACCGCCAGCACTGCGGCGGACCAATGCAGGCTCGCCGGATCGGGCAGGTCAAGGCTCACCGGACCCAGGCGGTGCGTTTCCACCCGCGCGAACAGCACGTGGAGCGCGAACCACAGGCTGAGGTTGGCGATCACCCCCACCACCGCTGCGGTGATCGCGGCCAGTCCGCCCTTCAGCGCGCGGGCATGCTCCAGCCGCTCGATCCACGGCGCGAAAGTGAAGATCCACACGAAGCAGGGCACAAAAGTCACCCAGGTGGTCAGCGCCGCGCCCAGCACGCCGGCCAGCAGCGGCGAGAAGGGTTCGGGCGCGCGGAAGGCGGCGAGATAGCCGACGAACTGGGTGACCATGATCAGCGGCCCGGGCGTGGTTTCGGCCAGGCCCAGCCCGTCCGCCATCTCGCCCGCGCTCAGCCAGCCGTAATGCTCGACCGATTGCTGTCCCATGTAGGCCAGCACTGCGTAGGCTCCGCCAAAGGTTACGACCGCCAGCTTGGAAAAGAACGCACCCACCTTCCACAGCACGTGATCCGGCCCGAGCACGATCAGGATCGCTGCCATCGGCGCGGCCCAGGCGGCGAGGCCGAGCAAGACGGAGGTCACGCTGGTGCGCCACGGACGCGGCGACCGCGCCGGTGCAGGGGCCACGGGCTTCAGCGCGAGCCAGTCCGGGCGCAGCTTGGCAACGACCGTGCCGAGCAGCCCCGCGCCCAGCACGACCAGCGGAAACGGCAGACTTAACGCGGCAAGGCCAACGAATGCCGCCACGGCAATGCCCCGCTTGAACGGCGCATCGAGCGCGCGGCTCGCCACGCGCAGCAGCGCCTGGACGACGATCCCCAGCACCGCCGCCTTGATCCCCAGGAACAGAGCGGCGAACCAGCCCAGCTTCGCGGCAAAGCCATAGAGCATCGACAGCCCAAGAATCACCAGCGCGCCGGGGATGACGAACAGCAGCCCCGCCGCCAGCCCGCCCTTCACCCCGTGCAGCTTCCAGCCGATCCACGTGGCCAGTTGCTGCGCCTCTGGCCCCGGCAGCAGGTGGCAGAAGTTGAGCGCGTGGAGGTACTGCTCCTCGGTAATCCAGCGGCGCTCTTCGACCAGTTCCTGGTGCATCAGCGCGATCTGCCCGGCCGGCCCGCCGAAGCTGAGGCAGCCGATCCGCGCGCAGACGCGCACCAGTTCACGAAAAGAGGGGGTATGGGTCGGCTCGCTCACATCTGTCCTCACGTCCTGTGGTCCGCCAGCGGCGGACCGTGCAGGCAACGCTTGGGCATGGCGCGAGCCGTAGCCTGTCCGGGAGGTTGCTTTGCCCCGGGTGCCCCCGTTTAGGGCCGCGCACGGCAGGCTGGCAAGAGGGACGTTCGGGGGCCGTGCGCTTGCAAATCGGTCCCCTGCCGGTAAGTGCAAATCGAAAGCAGGAGACGGCGATGGACTTTGCGGGCAAGCGGGCGGTTGTAACCGGGGCGGCGTCGGGCATCGGCAGGGCGCTGGCAGCCGAACTTGCGGGCCGAGGCGCACGGGTGATGCTGGCCGACCTGGACCGCGCGCAGCTGGAGGAAGCCGCCGCCGCGATCGGTCCGGCCGCAACATGGCAGGTCTGCGACATATCCCGTCACGATCAGGTCGAAGCGCTGGGCGCGGCCGCGCGCGAACGCCTGGGCGGGTGCGACCTGGCCTTTGCCAATGCCGGCGTTATCGCCAGTGGCCGCATGACCCGGATGAAGCCCGCCGAGGTCGACTGGATCCTGGGCGTCAACGTGCGCGGCACATGGAGCACGGCAACGGTGTTCGCACGGCTGATGCAGGACCAGCCCGAAGGCGGGCACATCGTCCTCACCGGATCGGAGCATTCGCTGGGCCTCCAGCATGCCGGAGCGGCAATCTATACCGCATCGAAACACGCGGTGCTGGGGCTTGGCGAAGTGCTGCGCGCCGAGGCGCCGGAAAACCTTGGCGTCAGCGTGTTCTGCCCGGGCCTGATCGGCACGGCGCTGGGCAGCGGGCCGCGTCCCGAGGGGCTGGCCCCGCCGCCGCCGCAGAGCGAGGCAGGCCGGCTGGTCCAGGCGCGCGGCATGAGCGCCAGCGAAGCCGCACGGCGGGCGCTGGACGGCGTGGCGGCCGGTGAGTTCTACATCGTCACCCATCCCCACTCGCTCCGCGCCGCACAGCAGCGCTTCCACGAGATCGAGGGTGCCTTCGCGCGCCAGGCCCCCTGGTTCGAGGGCGCGGAAAAGTGGGACGTGAACCTGGTCATGGCCGAAGTCGCGGCAGAGCTCGGCGCCCGCAGGAAGTAAGGAAACAGGCGATGCAGTTCACCCGACTTGGCCAGACCGGCCTGATCGTCTCGCGGTTGTGCCTTGGCTGCATGAGCTTTGGCGATGCTTCCCGCAGCCGCCACGGCTGGGTCGTGCCCGAGGAAGACAGCCGCGCGATCATCCGTTCCGCGCTTGAAGCCGGGATCAATTTCTTCGACACGGCGAACGAGTATGCTGGCGGCTCGTCCGAGGAAATTACCGGACGGGCGCTGAATGATTTTGCCCGGCGCGACGAAATCGTCCTGGCCACCAAGGCCTTCGCACCCTGGCGCGAGGCCCCCAATACCGGCGGATTGTCCCGCAAGGCACTGTTCCATGCGGTGGACGACAGCCTGAAGCGCCTGGGCACCGACTACGTCGACCTGTTCCAGATCCACCGCTGGGATTACAACACCCCGATCGAGGAAACGATGGAGGCGCTGCACGACATCGTGAAGTCGGGCCGGGCACGCTACATCGGCGCATCCAGCATGTTCGCCTGGCAATTTGCCAAGGCCCAGTACGTGGCCGCGCTCAATGGCTGGTCCCGGTTCGTCTCGATGCAGCCGCAGGTCAACCTGGTCTACCGCGAGGAAGACCGCGAGATGATCCCGCAGTGCATCGACATGGGCGTTGCCGTACTGCCGTGGAGCCCGCTAGCGCGCGGCATGCTGGCCCGCCCGCCCGGCGAGAAGACCGCGCGCTCGGAAACCGATCTGTTCAGCAAGCATCTTTACGCCCGCACGGCCGAGAACGACCTCCTGGTGGTCGAGGCAGTGCAGGACGTCGCGGCGGAGGCGGCTGCACCGATGGCGCAGGTCGCCATGGCCTGGCTGCTCGGCAAGCCGGGGATCACCGCACCGATCGTCGGCGTGACCCGGATCGGCCAGTTGAAAGATGCTCTCGCCGCCCTGGATCTGAACCTGTCCGCTGCGCAGGTGGAACGGCTTGAAGCCCCCTATGCGCCGCACCCGGTGGCTGGCCTTGCCCCGCCGATGAAGCCCGGCGGCACGGTCAGCCTGCGCGAGCAGGGATAGACAGGCTGCCCGCGCAGCCCGTGGGGATCAGCGCCATGGCGAGCGTGCCCCGCGCAGCGTTAGCCATGTGCGCCGAATTCGTTGGCAATCGCGGTCGCGATCCGCAGGGACAGGGCGTTCGCCCGCTCGATCGGGTCGATGTAGTCGCGCTGGATCGCGGCGTAACCGGTCGCGCCTTCATCCGGATAGTCGGTCGGCTCGGCAATCGCGAAGTCCGCGATCGAGGGGAAGCTGACCGGAAAGGCCCGGCGCAGCTGGCTCACCGCCTCGTCGATGCGCAGGGTGAAGACCATTTCCCACACGTCTTCGCGCGCGATGTCGTTGGCGCGGCTGAAGGGCGGGATCATCACCACCCGCAGGAACATGTGCTGCAGCAGCGCGAGCCGCAGCGCCTGAAGCGCACCGATGCGGCGGCGCGTGGCTTCGCGGTCCGGCGCGGGCGCGGCATCGGGGATGAGCGCAAGCAGCCGGTGGAGCTTGACCGCATCGACCCGCAGGCGCGAGCCGAGGCGGCGGAACACGCCCGCCCGGTCATCGCTGGCCAGATGTTCGGCCAGCGCCAGGCAGGCATCGGCCACGCCCTGTTCGTTGCCGCGATAAGGCCGGCTGGCCCAGTAGGCGGAATTGAACAGCTCGCCAAAGGCGGCCAGGGTCTTGATGCTGGCCAGCGCGTTGGCGCTGCGCACCAGCCGGACCAGTTGCCGCCCGCGTTCGCTCTCCCGCAGCAGGGCGGCGATTTCCTCGACATTCCCGTCTGCCGCCGTCCCGAACCCGGCGATCACGTTGACCGGATAGCCCAGTTGCTGGAGCACGGCGTTGTGCGGGATCGCGCGGATCTGGCGCAGGCTCATTCCCCGGTCGGCATTGACGTCCGACTGGCGGCGCGACTTGCGGCTGCCGGTGTCGTTCAGCATGCCGAGCCCGAACGCGGTCACCGCGCGGGGATAGGTCGCGCTGGCCAGGTGCCCGGCCTGGACCCGCCGGATCGCGCGGTAGAAATCAAGCGACAGGTCCGTGCGCCGATAGAACGGATCGACCGGCGCATCGGGATCGGTCCGGGCGGGAGAAAGCTCTGCGAAGCGGGTCAGCGTGGCGCTGGCCAGCTCGTCCGAGCCGAAGAACAGGTAACCGTCGCCGCCCTGGAAGCTGACTTCGGGCTCCAGCCGGATGCCCGCCCGCGCAAACCGCCGCCGCGCCCAGGGCGACAGCGGCCAAGACAGGCGGTCAGCCATCGATTCGGGATGCGCCCCGCGCCCCATCGATTCGCCGTGGGTGTTGAAGATCAGCGCGGCAACGTCGGTCAGGCCATTCGCCGCCATTGCCTCGGCCAGCCGCCCCTGCAGCCGCTCGATCGCCAGCGCGGCGGGAATCTGGCCAACGAACCGGCCCGCGTCGGAAAAGCCGGTCTGGATCGCCAGCCGCCCCCGCCCGCGCACATAGGCCTGGTAGGCAGGCTCAGCCAGCAGCGCGTCGAGGAACCGGCCGCCGTGTTCCAGCGCGCTTTCGGTCTCGAACAGCGGCGAGACATCGACCTTGCCGTCCACCCCGAACAGGCGCGCGAAGTACAGCGCGGCGAGCACTGTCGTCGGCTGCTCGCACTCTGCGACCAGCATCCGGATCGGCGCGTCCCGGTCCACATGGGTGAGGAACTGCACCATGACGAGGAACTGGCGCACCGCCGTGCTGTTCTCGATCGCCAGGGCCGCCAGGTTGGAGCGCAGCGGGCGCGCCTCGGCCAGCAGTTCGCGCATCCGCACCAGCGCGGCCTGGCTGGCAAGGTCCAGCTTGCCCTCGGGATCGATCCGGCGGCGGATGGCGTTCTGGAGCTGCGAGGAATTGACCCGGAAATGGACCCAGCCCATGCCCAGCCCGTCAGCGCGCATGGCGGCGACGGCGACCAGCAGGTCGCGCGCGGCCTCGTCCGGCGCGGCGGCGGCGAGCGACTCAAGCTCTTCAATGATCGGGGCAAGGCTGGTGAGCTTGTCGGGGTGATCGGCGGTAAAGCGCGCGGCAACGGCGGAAATCGCGGCCGGATCGGACAGGTCCTGCTCCAGCAGCTGTGCCAGCTGGCGCGCATGATCGGCGGCGCGGGCCAGGCGGCCGGCAATGTCCGGCGCAGCCGCATCCAGCATGGCTGCATAATTCGCAAGGCGCTGCGCCTTTTCCGCGAGGCGATAGCGCAGCGAGGTGCTCCAGCCGATGTCGGTGCGCCCGTCCATGTCATAGCCGACCCAAGTGGCGAAGCGGAACGGCAGGGGCCTCAGCTTGCGCCACTGGTCCGGCCAGCGGGCACGGGCAGTGTCCAGCAGCACGGCGTTGATCCGGTCGCGCGCTGCCTGGGCCCGCACCAGCGCGGCCATGGCCTCGTCGTGTTCGTGATCAAGCGTGATCGCATCGCGCGCGGGGGGCGCGGTGCAGACGGTATCCTCGCCGATCGCTCCGCTGGATGCGGCGACGGCAACCGCTGCGGATTGCGCGCGGCTGAGCAGGAAGGTGGGGTGCGCGGTGAAGACAATGTGCGCCTGGGCGGTGCGCCAGCGTGCAGCAAAGGCGCCGAAATCTTCAGTCGCCGCGAGTTCCGACAGTCGCCGCGCATTGGCGGCGGAATCGACCGGTCCGACCAGCCGGTGCAGCCGCGCGGCCCGGGCCTGAAGGCTTGAACATTCTAGTTCGGCAACGGCCGCTTCGACCGCATCGAGGCCCAGCTGGCCGCTTTCCATGTCGCGCGAAAGTTCGAGCGCCAGTTGGAAGACCGGGTTGAACAGCGGCGTTTCTGCCGTCCGCTCGTGCAATTGCGCCAGACGAGCTTCGAGATTCGGGACCAGGGTCATTGCCAATTCCTGCAGGCGAATCTCCGGCCTGTGCCGGACCGCGCGAGAGCTGGCCGAGCCTTGCAGGCGCGCCTGGAATGGTCAAGGCATCCGCCCACGCGGCCCATGCGACATGCGTCGACAGGCTTGGGGGCAGGCCAGTGCGGGCAGAAGGGCGGCGCAGCCTGGTGGTGCGCCGCCCGGTCCCGTGCAGGTCAGCCGTTGAGGCGGTCCTTGATCGCCTTGGCGGGCGAGAAGCCGAGCTTCTTGCTGGCGGCGATGCTGATGGTCGCGCCGGTCGAGGGGTTGCGGCCTTCGCGGGCAGCGCTTTCCTTGACCTTGAACTTGCCGAAGCCGTTGACCGAGACTTCGTCGCCCTTGGCGGCTGCACCGGCAATCACTTCAAAGACGGTCTCGACAACCTTCTTGGCATCGGCCTTGGTGATGCTGTTCGCCGCGGCGACGGCATCGATCAGTTCGCTGGTGTTCATTGGGCTTGTCCTTCCGGGTGTTGGAAGCGGGTGAGTTAGCGCGCCAGTTGGCCCACTGCATCCTGCCGCACAGGGTTATCCACCATTGCGGTGGGCCGGATCGCCCGCAAACACGGGGCCGATCACGGTTCGGCCCGACTGGTTGCATCGCAAAACTTTATCGGACGCCCCTTCATTCGATGAGGGGCGGGGACAACGATTGGGGCATCAGGCGCCATCCCGGCGCCGGGAACGACCCCGGCGCGCGCAATCACGGACGAACCCATGAAGACCCAGGTTGCAATCATCGGCGCGGGCCCGGCAGGGCTGCTGCTTGGCCACCTGCTCAAGGCCGACGGCATCGACTGCGTGGTGGTCGAGCGGCAGACCCCGGACTATGTCCTCTCCCGCATCCGCGCCGGGGTGCTGGAACAGATCACCGTTTCGCTGATGGAGCGGCTGGGGCTGGACGCCCGGCTCAAGGCCGAAGGCCTGGTGGAGCATGGCTTCAACCTGGCCGATGGCGAACGCCTGATCCGGATCGACTGCATGGGGCTGACCGGCAAGTCGGTGGTGGTCTACGGCCAGACCGAGATCACCCGCGACCTGATGGAAGCCGCGCCCGCGCGCGGGCTTGAGGTGATCTACGGCGCCGAGGACGTGGCGCTGCACGCTATCGAAAGCGATGCGCCATCGATCACCTTCCGCAAGGACGGGACCGAGCAGCGGATCGAAGCCCGCTTCATCGCCGGCTGCGATGGGTTCCACGGCCCCAGCCGCAAGGCGATCCCCGTCAGCGCGGCGCGCGAATACGAACGCGTCTATCCCTTCGGCTGGCTCGGCATCCTGGCCGACGTGCCGCCGTGCCACGAGGAACTGATCTACGCCAACCACGCCCGCGGCTTTGCGCTTGCGTCGATGCGCAGCCACACGCGCAGCCGCTATTACATCGACGTGCCGCTGACCGAGCGGGTCGAGGACTGGAGCGACGAGCGCCTGTGGGACGAACTTGCCCTGCGCCTTGGCCCCGATGCCGCCGCCGGGATCACGCGCGGACCGGCGCTGGAAAAGAGCATCGCCCCGCTGCGGTCCTACGTGTTCGAACCGATGCGCCACGGCAGCCTGCTGCTGTGCGGCGATGCCGCGCATATCGTCCCGCCGACCGGCGCCAAGGGGCTGAACCTGGCGGCCAGCGACGTCCACTACGCCGCCGAGGCCCTATGCGGCTTCTTCAGGCGCGCGGACAACGACGCCGTCGCCGGCTATTCGGCCAAGGCGCTCGCCCGGGTGTGGAAGTGCGAACGGTTCAGCTGGTCGCTGACCAAGCTGATGCACCGCTTCCCCGATGACGGTCCGTTCGAACGCGCGATGCAGGTTGCCGAGCTTGACTATATCGCCGGCAGCAGGGCCGCGCAGACCAGCATCGCGGAAAACTACGTCGGCCTCCCGGTCTGATCGGACCGGGACTGCCGCAACCGGCGCAATCCTTTTGACAGGGCGCGCCCGCGCGATAAGTCCGTTTCCTGCTGCTGGATGAGCAGCGGGAGGGCGCGGGTTGAGTCTGGATCTCGCAGCAGCATTTGCACTGCTCCTGATCGTGGTGCTGTTCGCGGTGGCCGCGCTGGTCGAGGCGCGCGGCGAACGGGTCCGCGCTGCGCCCCGGCTGCGGCACTGGGCCTATACCCTGGCGCTTGGCGTCTATTGCTCAAGCTGGACCTTCTACGGCGCGGTGGGCAGCGCCGTGCGCGATGGCTGGGTCTACCTGCCGATCTATCTCGGGCCGATCCTGCTGCTGCTGGGTGCGCCGCGCTTCCTGAAGCGGCTGTCGCACGCGGTATCGGACGAGCAGGCCGCGACGGTGTCCGATTTCATCGCCGCGCGCTTCGGCCACGACGTGATCGTCGCGCGGCTGGTCACGATCATCGCGCTGCTGGGCACGGTGCCCTATATCGCCTTGCAGCTGCGTTCGATCGGCACGGCCTTTACCGTGGTCTCCGGCCGCGAAGTCGCCGGCGGCGCGATGGTGGCAGCTGCCGTGCTGCTGACGCTGTTTTCCATCCTGTTCGCGGCGCGCCGGTTCGAGCTGGCAGGACGCAGCGAAGGCCTGCTGTTCGCCATCGGCTTTGAATCGCTGATCAAGATCGCGGCCCTGCTGCTGGTTGGCGGCGTCGCGGTTGCGGCGCTTGTCACCATGCCCGCGTCCACCCTGGCACGGGGCGAAGCGGTGCTGGTGCGGAACTTTGCGCTGTCGCACCTGTCGCTCGATTTCGTGGTGATCTTCCTGATCTCGGCGATGGCCATCATCGTCCTGCCCCGGCAGTTCTACATGGGACTGGTCGAGGCGCGGGACCGCGATGCGCTGGTTCGGGCGCGGCTGGGGCTGGCAGCCTACCTGCTGGCGATGGCGCTTCTCGTGATTCCGATCGCCCTGGCCGGAACGGCGCTGTTCGATGGCGACCACCTGGCCGACATCTACGTCCTGCTGCTGCCCGAAAGCGCCGGACAAGGCGCGATCGTGGCGGTTGCCCTGCTGGGCGGGATCAGCGCCGCCGCCGCCATGGCGATCGTCGATTCATCGGCTCTGGCGACGATGGTTTCCAACGACCTCATCTTCCCCGCGATCCTGCGCCGGGGCCGCGAGCTGGAAGGCGGCGTCATCGGCCGGCGGATGCTGCTGGTGCGGCGCCTGTCGATTGCCGGGATCATGGCACTGGCGCTGGCCTGGGCAGCGCTGGTTTCAGCGCGGGAATCGCTGGCCTCGATCGGTCTCGTCGCCTTCGCGGCAATGGCCCAGTTCACCCCGCACCTGATCCTTGCGGTCTATGGCACCAATCGCGATCCGTGGCCGGCACGGGCCAGCCTGATTACCGGCCTGCTGCTGTGGCTCTACACGCTGGGCCTGCCGCCGATCCTGCCGACCGCCTGGCTGGACTGGCTTGGCGCCGGGCCGCTCGATCCGCTCCACCTGTTCGGGATCGGCTCCGCCTCGCCGCTGGTCCACGGCGTGCTGTGGAGCCTTGGCGCGAACCTGCTGGTTTACGCTCTCGTCGCCGCGCGGCGCACGCCGGGCGGGCCGCTGCCGCTGATGCTGCGCGCCAACCGGCAGGTGACCGACCTTGAGGAACTCGTCCAGCTGACTTCCAGCTTCGTTGGGCAGGAACGAGCGAACCGCGAATTTTCCGGCCCGCGCAGCGGCGTGCCGATCGACCGCCGCTCCGCCAACCGCGCCCAGCAGTTGATCGCCGGGGTGGTCGGCATATCCTCTGCCCGTTCGCTTGTCGCCTCGGCACTCGCCAGCGGGCAGATGAGCCTCTCCGACGTGACCCGCCTGCTGGACGAGGGCGGGCATTCGCTGCGCTTCTCGCGCCAGTTGCTGGCCGAAACCTTCGAGAACATCGACGCCGGGATCAGCGTGGTCGATGCCGAGCTCAACCTGGTCGCCTGGAACAGCCGCTACGAGCAATTGTTCGGCTATCCGCCCGAACTGCTGCGGGTCGGCGTGCCGGTGGCCGATCTGATCCGCCACAATGTGCGCCATGGCGACTTCGGCCCCGGCGACGTCGAATACCACGTCCAGAAGCGGCTCGAACACCTGCGCCGCCGGCTGGAGCACAGCTTCGAACGGCGGCGCCAGGACGGACGGGTGATCAAGACGGTCGGCGGGCCGATGTCGGGCGGCGGCTATGTGATGAGCTTCATCGACATCACCGGCGAAGCCCGCGCGCGCGAGGAATTGCAGCGCACGCTCGACGAACTGGAACACCGCGTGGCCGAACGCACCCGGGAACTCAGCGAGGCCAACCGCCGCCTCGCCAAGGCCGACCGCGAAAAGACCCGCTTCCTGGCCGCCGCCAGCCACGACCTGCTCCAGCCGCTCCACGCCGCGCGGCTGTTCACCGCCGCGCTGGAGCGGGATGCGGATGGCCGGGGCAAGGACCTCGTCCGCCAGGTGAGCAGCGCGATTGTCGCCGCCGAAGACCTGCTGCGCGCGCTGCTCGACATTTCCCGGATCGACGCGGGCGGGGTCAGCCCTCGCCCGGAGCGGGTCGTGCTGCGCAGCTTCATCGCGGATCTTGCCGAATCCATGCGTCCGCTGGCCCAGGAAAAGGGTCTGGATCTGCGGATCGGCCCCTGCCCCGGCACGGTCAGCACCGATCCCCGCCTGCTGCGCTCGGTCCTCCAGAACCTGCTGAGCAACGCCCTGCGCTATACCCCGGACGGGGCCGTGCTGATTGGCGCGCGGCGGCGCGGGGACGAGTGGCGCGTCGACGTGATCGATACCGGCGTCGGCATCGCCCCGCAGCAGCTGGGCGCGATCTTTGGCGAGTTCACCCGGCTGGGCGAGGTCGAGGTCGAGGGCCTGGGGCTGGGTTTGGCCCTGGTTGAACGCATCACCCGCCTGCTGGGCGGACGGATCGACGTGGCCTCGGTCCCCGGCAAGGGCAGCCGTTTCAGCCTGATCCTGCCTGCGGTTCCCTCCGCCGGGGAGTTGGCGCCGATCGCCGCGCCGGACCTGCAGGGTCGCGCTGCCGCGGGCGGCTCGACCATCCTGGTGATCGACAACGACGAACGGATCGTCGCCGCGACCAGTGCCTTGCTTGACCGGCTGGGCCACCGCCCGGTCGGGGCGCGGTCGATCGCCGAAGCTCTGGCAAGGTGCGCGGATGTCGACCTGATGCTGGTCGATTACCAGCTCGACGACGGAGAGGACGGGCTTTCGCTGATCAACGCGGTGCGCCAGCGCCGACCGCACCTCCCCGCCCTGCTGCTCACCGCCGAGAGCGGCGAGGCGATGCAGGTCCGCGCGCGGGCGATGGGCATTCCGGTGCTGTCGAAACCGGTCGATCCCGAGGCCCTGCTGAGCGCCATTGCCGAGCTGTCAGTGCCTGAGGTCAAGCCCTAGCGAGCGCGCGACCAGCGCGGCCTGGGTGCGGTTGCTGACGTCCAGCTTGCGCATGATCGCGGTCATGTGCGCCTTGACGGTTGCCTCGCTGATGCCGAGGCCGTGGGCAATCTGCTTGTTGAGCTGGCCATCGAGCACCGCAAGCAGGACCTTGATCTGCATCGGGGTCAGCTCGGCCACCTCGCGGCGGATGGATTCGAGCGGCGTCTGCGCGGCGGCGGCGCGCGGCGTGCGGCCGGCCAGGGCCTGGGCAATGGCCGCCTCGATGGCGGAAAGGTCGCTGTCCTTGGGCAGGAAGCCGATTGCGCCAAAGGCGCGTACCTCTTCCGCCGCCGCCGCGCCCTCGGCGCTGGAGACGACCAGGATCGGCACTTCGGGGCATTCGGCGTGGAGCATGGCGATCCCCGAATAGCCGACCGCGCCCGGCATCTTGAGGTCGAGCAGGATCAGCCGCAGGTTCTCGGCCACGGTCGCGGCATGGGCGGCGGCGGCCAGGGTGCCGGCCTCCACCACTTGCGCCTGCGGCAGCACCTGCCCCACCGCCAGAGCCAGCGCCTGACGGAACAGCGGGTGGTCATCCGCGATCAGGACCGTTTCGCTCACGCTTTCTCCAGCAAGGGCCGATTGGCCAACAGATGATCGACAACCGACGGATCGGCAAGGGTAGAGGTGTCGCCCAGGTTCGATACGTCATTCTCGCCGATCTTGCGCAGGATGCGGCGCATGATCTTGCCCGAGCGGGTCTTGGGCAGGCCCGGGGCGAACTGGATCACGTCCGGCGTGGCGATCGGGCCAATCTCGTGCCGGACCCACTGAACCAGTTCGCGGCGCAGGGCTTCATCGGGTTCGACATCGGCATTGGTAGTGACGAAGGCATAGATGCCCTGCCCCTTGATGTCGTGCGGCATGCCGACCACGGCGGCCTCGGCCACCCTGGCATGGGCGACCAGCGCGCTCTCGATCTCTGCCGTGCCCATGCGGTGGCCCGATACGTTGATCACGTCGTCGATCCGCCCGGTGATCCAGTAGTACCCGTCCTCGTCGCGGCGGCAGCCGTCGCCTGTGAAGTAATAGCCCCTGAAGGTGCTGAAATAGGTCTGGAAGAAGCGCTCGTGATCGCCCCAGACGGTGCGCATCTGCCCGGGCCAGGAATCGGTGATGACCAGGCAGCCATCGGTGGCACCTTCAAGGACTGTGCCTTCGTTGTCGACCAGGGCGGGCTTCACCCCGAAGAACGGTCGCGAGGCCGAACCCGGCTTCAAGGGCGTGGCGCCGGGCAGCGGGGTGATCATCGCCCCGCCGGTTTCGGTCTGCCACCAGGTATCGACGATCGGGCAGCGCCCCTCGCCCACCACCTTGTGATACCATTCCCAGGCTTCCGGATTGATCGGCTCGCCAACCGAGCCGAGCAGGCGCAAGGTCTGGCGGCTGGTGGCCCTTACCCAGTCATCGCCCTCGCGCATCAGCGCGCGCAGCGCCGTGGGGGCGCCGTAGAAGATTTCGACGCCGAACTTGTCGACCACCTGCCAGAACCGGCTGGGATCGGGGAAATTGGGCACGCCCTCGAACATCACCGTGGTCGCGCCGTTCATCAGCGGGCCGTAGACGACATAGGAATGCCCGGTGACCCACCCGATGTCCGCCGCGCACCAGTAGATCTGGCCCGGACGGTAATCGAACACGTACTGGTGGGTGATCGACGCCCAGACGCCGTAGCCACCGGTGGTGTGCAGGACGCCCTTGGGCTTGCCGGTGGAGCCCGAGGTATAGAGGATGAACAGCGGATCCTCGGCGTTCATTTCCTCGCACGGGCAAAACGTGGACTGGGCCGAAACACCCTCGGCCCAGTCCACGTCGCGACCCGGCCGCATGGGCACCTTGGCTCCTGTGCGGCTGAGGACAACCACGGTATCGACCGCCGGGCAGTGGCCCAGCGCCTCGTCGACATTGGCTTTCAGCGGCACCCGCTTGCCGCCGCGCAGGCCCTCGTCGGCGGTCAGGACGATGCGGCTGTCGCAGTCCTCGATCCGCCCGGCCAGCGCCTCGGGGCTGAAACCGGCGAAGACGATCGAATGGATCGCCCCGATCCGCGCGCAGGCCAGCATGGCGACCGCCGCTTCGGGCACCATCGGCAGGTAGATCGTCACCCGGTCGCCCTTTTTCACGCCCCGCGCTTTCAGCAGGTTGGCAAAGCGGCAGACGTCCTCGTGGAGCTGGCGATAGGTGATGCGGCGTTCGGGATCGGCCGGATCGTCCGGCTCCCACAGGATCGCCACGGTGTCGCCGTGTTCCTCCAGGTGCCGGTCAAGCGCATTGGCGCACAGGTTCAGCGTGCCGTCGGCGAACCAGCGGATACCGAAGTCGGCCTCGTGGAAGCTCGTTTCCCGCACGGTCTCGAACGGCTTGATCCAGTCGATGCGCTGGGCCTCGGCGCGCCAGAAGGCATCCGGGTCTTCCACCGACGCACGGTACATCTCGTGATAGCGCGCCTCGTCGATCAGGGCCTGATCCGCCCAGTTCGCGGGAACGGGATAGAGTGCTTCCGCCATGGTCCGACTCTCCTCTGCCAATGGTTTTATGCGCCATTCTTACCCGCCCGCCCGCGCGGCGGGACCTAGACCAAGGTCGTAGGGCCGCGACCATGGTCGGGGTGGTTCAGCCGTGCCGGCGGTTTCAAGCTGCGATGAAGCCCGCAGTCCGCATGCGGGGATCGAGGAGGGGTTGAAACCATGGACAAGAGGATCAGGTCACTCGCCTGCGGCCTGCTTGCAGCCTCGGCGCTGGTCGCGCCGCAGGCCGCGCTGGCCCGGCCCGCCAGCAGCGTGGAAGCGCGGCTCGACCGGCTGGAGGCCGAACTGACGGCGCTGCGCGGAGATCTTGCGCAGTCGCGCAGCGAAGCCGCCGCCGCCACCCGGCGCGCCGAGGCCGCCGAAGCCCGCGCCAACCTGGCCGAAGCGCAGGGCGCCGCCGCCGTGCAACGCGTCGCCGCGCTCGAAACGAAGCCCGCCCCTGCCCCGGCAGCGCCCGCCGACGGCTTCCGCTCCGGCAACACGACGATCCGGCTGGGCGGCTATGTCAAGCTGCTCGCCACCAGCACTCATTACAGCGACGGCGAGGTCGCGACCAATTCGCTGGGCCGCGATTTCTACCTGCCCCAGACCATTCCCACCGGCGGGCAGGCTTCGGCGCACGACACCGATTTCACCGCCAAGCAGTCTCGCTTCTGGCTCAACCTCGATTCCAGCGTCGCGGGGCACGCGCTGAAGGGCTACCTGGAGTTCGACTTCCAGACCTCGCCGGGAACGCAAGGCTCCCAGCGCACCACCAACGGCTACAACCCGGCACTGCGCCGCGCTTACATGCAGCTCGATCGCTGGACCTTCGGACAGGACTGGACGACCTTCCAGTACACCGGCGCCCTGCCCGAGAGCACCGACTATGTCGGCGGCGCGGAAGGCACCGTCTTCGTGCGCCAGCCGCTGATCCGCTACAGCGCGCCGCTGGGCACCGGCACTACGCTGCACGCATCGCTGGAGAACCCGGAGAGCGGAACGGCCAGCCTCGGCTCCCCCACCCTGGCCGAGAACGGCGACGACCGCCTGCCGGACTTCGCCGTGCGCCTGGCCCACACGGGCAAGCGCGGAGAGCTGTCGCTGGCGGCGCTCGGCAGGCAGGTGCGGGTCGAAAACGCCGGGATCAGCGCGCAAACCAGCGGCTGGGGCGTCAGCGCGGGCGGCAAGCTGTTCCTCAATGACGACAAGACCGGCGACGTCCGCGTGATGGTTACCTATGGCCGCAACATCGGGCGCTATGTCGGCCTGAACTTCGCGCCAGACGCGGTCTATGTGCCCGCCACCAACAGCCTGGAGTCCGCGACCGTCCTGGCCGCGATCGGCGCCGTCCGCGTTCCGCTGGCACCGGGCCTGCGCGCCAACCTGATGGGCAGCTATCAGAGCGTCGACTATTCGGACGCACTTTCCGCCGCGAGCCTCGCCAGCTTCAACAAGCGCGCGTGGAGCGCGGCGGCGAACCTGTTCTATTCCCCGGTCAAGAACATCGACCTGGGGATCGAATACCGCCACGGTGAGCGCAAGCTGGTCGGCGGCGCAGACGGAACGACAGACCGCCTCGAAGTCGCGGCAAAGTACAGCTTCTGAAAATACAGGAGGGAGAGGGACAATGGACCTGAAACTGCATGAGACGCCCGAGCATTACTCGGGCCTGCCACAACACCACAAGGCAACCCACGACGAGAAGCTGATTATCACCGCCTCGTCGCTGGGCACGGTGTTCGAATGGTACGACTTCTACCTATACGGCCTGCTCACCGCGATCATCGCGGCGAAGTTCCTGACCGGGCTGAACGAGACGACCTCCTACATCATGGCCCTGCTGGTCTTCGCCTCGGGCTTCATCGTCCGGCCGTTCGGCGCGCTGGTGTTCGGGCGGATCGGCGACATGGTCGGCCGCCGCTATACGTTCATCGTCACCCTGCTGGTGATGGGCCTTTCGACCTTCCTGGTCGGCTGCCTGCCCACCTATGAAACGGCGGGCGTTGCCGCGCCGATCATGCTGGTGGTGCTGCGCATGTTCCAGGGCCTGGCGCTGGGCGGCGAATACGGCGGCGCGGCGACCTACGTTGCCGAGCATGCGCCCGAGGGGAAGCGCGGGCTCTACACCAGCTGGATCCAGATCACCGCGACGGCGGGCCTCGCCATGGCCCTGCTGATCGTGATCCTGGTCCGCTCGCCGGTGACCGGCGTGGGCGAGGATGCCTTCAAGGACTGGGGCTGGCGCGTTCCCTACCTGCTGTCGGGGCTGTTCCTGGCGGTCGGCCTGTGGCTGCGCCTGAAGCTGCACGAAAGCCCGGTGTTCCAGAAGATGAAGGACGAAGGTACCTCGTCGAAGCGCCCGCTTTCGGAGGCCTTCGGCGAATGGAAGAACGTCAGGATCGTGCTGATCGCCTTCTTCGGCGCCATCGCCGGCCAGGCGGTGGTATGGTACACCGGCCAGCTCTACGCGATGTTTTTCCTTGAAAAGATGCTCAAGGTCGACGGCATCACCGCCAACACCCTGATCGCCATCGCCCTGCTGATGGGCGCGCCGTTCTTCCTGTTCTTCGGCTGGCTGTCGGACAAGGTGGGGCGCAAGCGGATCATCCTGGCCGGCTGCGCGCTGGCAGCGCTGACCCTGTTCCCGGTGTTCCACGGCCTGACGAATGCCGCCAACCCGGCGCTGGCCAAGGCGCTGGCGCAGGCTCCGGTGACGGTGACTGCCAATCCGGCCGAATGCTCGTCGCAGTTCGACCCGGTCGGCAAGAACCCGTTCGACACCACCAGCTGCGACATCGTCAAGAACGTGCTGGCCAAGGCGGCGGTGAATTACACCAATGTCGATGCTCCGGCCGGGACGATCGCGTCGGTCACGGTTGGCGGCGCCACCCTGGTTGCGCCCGATCCCGCACAGCTGGGCAAGGATGAGCGCAAGAAGGCCATTGCCGCCTTCTCCGCCCAGGTCCTCGGCGCCCCGGCTGTCGCTGCGGCTCCGGCCAAGGACGGCAAGCCGGCGGTGGATGCCAAGCCTGCCGTGGTCGGCGAACTGGCCAAGGTCGGCTATCCGGCCAAGGCCGATCCCGACCAGATCAACAAGCCGCTGGTCGTGGCGATCCTGTTCTACCTCGTGCTGCTGGTGACCATGGTCTATGGCCCCATCGCGGCAATGCTGGTGGAACTGTTCCCCAGCCGGATCCGCTACACCTCGATGTCGCTGCCCTATCACATCGGCAACGGCTGGCTGGGTGGGCTGCTGCCGGCGATCGGCTTTGCGATGGTCGCGGCGAAGGGCGATATCTACTATGGGTTCTGGTATCCCGTGGTGGTTGCGGCCGCGACCGTGGTGATCGGGCTGGTGTTCCTGCCCGAGACGTTCAAGCGCAACATCGACGACTGACCTCTACCCCGGGAAGGCGCCGCGTCTTGACCCCCGTCAAGGCGCGGCGCCCACCACGCGGCAATAGGGCCGACCATTGCAACGGAGTACGACATGACCACCCAGCTCAGCACCCGCTCCGGCCTCGTCCTAGACGTGCGGGCCGCCAGTGAAGCCGACGAGGCCGCGCTGGCGGCTTTCTTCGATTCGGTCAGCGACGAGGACCGGCGCTTTCGCTTCCTGGCGGCGGCCGAGCATGTCAGCCACGAACAGCTCGCCCCGCTGATCCACGCCGACCATTTCCAGTCGGAAAGCTTCCTGGCCTTCGACCAGGCCAATGGCATGCTGGTCGGCTCGGCGCTGCTCGCCTGCGACAAGGCAATGGACACCGGCGAGATCGCCGTGTCGATCCGCAGCGACTACAAGGGCAAGGGCGTGGGCTGGGCGCTGCTCGATTTCCTGGGTAGCGAAGCGCAGGCGCGCGGGGTGCGCCGGGTGATCGCGATCGAGAGCCGCGACAATCACGCCGCGATCGAACTGGAACGCGAAAAGGGCTTCACGCCCGAACCGTTCGAAGGCGAACCCACCCTGGTGATCCTCTCCAAGACCTTCAAGTAAACGGGAACCGGCAATGAGCGAAGCCTACGAACAAGCCTGGCGCGAAAGCATCGAGGACCGTGAGGGGTTCTGGTCGCGCGCGGCAGAAGCGATCGACTGGATCGCCCCGCCCGAGCGCGCCTGGGACGATGCGCGCGGCTGGTTTGCCGGGGGTACGCTCAACACTGCCTGGAACTGCATCGACCGCCATGTCGCGGCCGGGCGCGGGGATGCGCTGGCGCTGGTCTATGACAGCCCGGTCACCGACACGATCCGCCGCTACACCTATGCCGAGCTTCAGCAGGAAGTCGGCCGGGTCGCCGCGATGCTGGCGCGGCTTGGCGTGGGCAAGGGCGACCGGGTGATCGTCTACATGCCGATGATCCCGCAGACGGTGTTCGCCATGCTCGCCTGCGCGCGGCTGGGGGCGATCCATTCGGTGGTGTTCGGCGGTTTTGCCCCGCTCGAACTCGCCAAGCGGATCGACGATGCCACCCCGCGCGTCGTGCTGACCGCGAGCTGCGGGATCGAGGGCGCGCGGACGATTGCCTACAAGCCGATGGTCGACGAGGCGCTGACCCTTGCCGCTCACCAGCCCGAGGGCGTGGTGGTGTTCCAGCGAGAACAACTGGCCGCAGAGCTTGGTACCGCGCATGATTGGCAGGCCCTGTGCGATGCCGCTGCCGCCGATCCGATGCCGCCGTGCGCGGAACTCGCTGCTGACGATCCGCTCTACATCCTCTACACCTCTGGCACGACCGGCACGCCCAAGGGCGTGGTGCGCGAAAACGGCGGCCATGCCGTCGCGCTCGCCTGGTCGATGGCCAACATCTACGGCATCGGTGCGGGCGATCCGTTCTGGGCGGCAAGCGACGTGGGCTGGGTCGTGGGCCATTCCTACATTGTCTATGCCCCGCTGCTGGTCGGCGCGACGACCGTGCTGTTCGAAGGCAAGCCGGTCGGCACGCCCGATGCCGGCACTTTCTGGCGCACCATCGCCCGCCACGGGGTGAAGCGGTTCTTCACCGCCCCCACCGCCATCCGCGCCGTGCGCAAGGAAGACCCTGACGCGCAGCTGCTGGCCGAGATCGGCACGGGCGAGTGCGGCGCGATCTTCCTTGCCGGCGAGCGTGCCGATCCCGACACCATCGCCTGGCTTGAGGAAAAGAGCGGCCTGCCGGTGATCGACCACTGGTGGCAGACCGAGCTGGGCTGGCCAGCCATCGCCACTTGCCTTGCGCTGGGCGACCTGCGCCGCAAGCGCGGCAGTGCGGGCTTCCCCGTCCCCGGTTTCGAATTCGCGATCCTGGGCGATGATGGCCAGCCGCTGCCGCAGGGTGAAAGCGGCGCGGTAGTGATCCGCGCGCCGCTCGCCCCCGGGGCCTTCCGCACACTGTGGAACAACCCCGCCGGGTTCGAGAAGAACTTCGCGGGTTTCCCCGGCTGGTACGAAACCGGCGACGCAGGCCATTTCGATGCAGACGGGTTCCTGTCGATCATGGGCCGCACCGATGACATCATCAATGTCGCGGGGCACCGCCTGTCGACCGGCCAGATGGAGCAGATCGTCGCCCAGCAGGACGGCGTGGTCGAATGCGCGGTGATCGGCGCGGACGATGCGATCAAGGGCATGGTCCCGATCGCCTTCGTCGTCGTGCGCAGCGGAGCCGAGCAGGACGAAACCCTGCAAGCGCGGGTGATTGCCGCCGTGCGCGGCGAACTGGGCGCGGTCGCCGCGCTCAAGACCGCGCACATTGTCGCCCAGTTGCCCAAGACGCGCTCGGGCAAGATCTTGCGCAACCTGCTGCGCAAGATCGCCAGCGGCCAGCCGTTCGACGTTCCCGCGACGATCGACGATCCGGCAATTCCCGGGGCGATCGCGGCGCAGGTGCAGCGCGCGGCCAGCTAGGTGAAAGGGATGGAGCGGAGCGGGTTGCGGCTGATCAGCTGCCCCGCCGCTCCTCCAGCGCATCGGCGATCAGCGGCAGCAGTTCGCGCGCATCGCCCACCGCCCCCGCCTCGGCAAAGCCGAACACCGGGGCTTCGCGGTCCTGGTTGACGGCGATGATCCGCGCGCGCGCGCCGACCCCGGCGAAATGCTGCGGAGTGCCCGACATCCCGGCGGCGAAATAGATCGCCGGATTGACGAACTTGCCCGATTGCCCGACCTGCCGCGCCACGGGCGCAAGGCCAAGGTCGACAGCGGGAAGACTGGCGGAAACCGCCCCGCCCAGCGCTTTCGCGATCCGCTCAAGCTGGACGAAGCCCTCGGGATCGAGCCCCCGTCCGCCGCCGATCACCACCCGCGCGCCTTCCAGGCTGACGCTCTGGTCGGCGAGCGGCGAGCGTTCGATGGCAAGGCTCGCAGGCTGGCCCAGCACCACCTCGCCATCGGTGCCGCCAAGGTCGTTGGCAGTGGCAACGGCAAGGCAGGGCGCGACGCGCAGGTCGAGCGAGAGCCGCCCGCCATGGGTCGCGCGGGTCACGATCAGGTCATCGCCCTCGCGCCGCAAGGCGGCGATCCGGCCCAGCACGGCAGCGCCGCTCAGCGCCGCAACGGCGCCCGCCAGTGCCTCGCCCGTCTCGTCCGCCGGAAAAACCAGCAGCAGCGGGTGCGAAGAGTCGGGTATGGCCGTCGGCGCGGGGCCGCCGCAGGTGACGGAAAGGATCGTCCAGCCGCTCATGCGCGCTCCTCCCACAGCAGCGCCGCGAGCGCCCGTGCCCGAGATTCAGCCGGTCCGTCCAGCAGGGTGCAATCCGTCCGCGCGCGGCCCGAGGCGCGCTCGGTCAGCTGATGCAGCGCCAGCGCCGCCACAGGCTCGCCCATGGCCGAAGCCTCGCCGATCACGGCCTGCCGCGCCTGCATGACATTCTTCATCAGCGGCTTGCGCAGCCGGGTGCGGCGGTCGTTGGTGACGCTGGCGACGAGCCGTCCGGTCAGGGCCAGACGTTCGCTGCTCCCGCCGCTTTCGCGCAGCAGCCGCGCGCCGCCCTGCGTCTCAACCGCCTGCGCCCGCCCGAAGAACGGCAGGCCCAGCACTCCCGCGAGCAGCGCCGGCACCAGCCCGTCGTCGAAATCGCCGAACTCGCGCCCGATCAGCACCAGGTCCGCATCCCCGCACAGGCCGGCCAGCGCCCGCGCGGTCGCGGCCTGGTCCCACGGGCGGTCGAGCGCGACCGTCGCGACATCGGAGACGTTAAGCGAGGCGACGGTCCGCGCGATCTTCACGCCCGCCGCGCCGCCGCCGACATGGGCCATGATCTGCACGGCAGGGTCCGCGTCACGCAGGCGCAGCGCGATTTCCAGCGCCGCCTCGTCAAACGGGCTCATGATCCTGTGCTGGTCGCCCTGTTCCTCGCCCAGCGCGCCGGACGGAGTGACGGGCCATTTCGGATCCTGCACCCCGGCAATCAACACCGCGACCTTCATGCGCGGCCCGCTTCACTTCCGGCGATCCGCCCGAACACCACCGCCTTGCCCAGGGCGGAGCCGGTCATGTAGGCTGCGCCGTGGAAGCCGCCGGTCACCTCGCCCGCGGCGTAGAGGCCGGGAATGGCCGAGCCGTCGGTGCGGAGCACGCGCGCCGCACTGTCGATCCTGAGGCCGCAATAGGTGCCAAAAACGACTGCGGTCGACGGATAGGCATAGAACGGCGCGATTTCGATCCGGCGCAGCTCGCCATGCTTGTGGACCAGATGGCTGCGGCCGAATTCCGGATCGTGCCCGGCATCGACATAGCCGTTGTAGCGCTCCACCGTCGCAACCAGCACCTCGGGCTCGATCTCGATCTGCGCCGCCAGTTCCTCGAGGCTGTCCGCGACATAGAACAGGCCTTCTTCCAGCCGCCGTCCGAAATCGAGAATCCGCACCCGGTCGTCGCCGGTGTCGAAGATTCCCTGATCCATGATCTGGTAGCCGGTGTGCCACGGCTGGGCCATCACCGCATCGCCCAGCAGCTTGTAGGAAATGCTCTCGTTGACGAAGCGCTGGCCGTCCTGGTTGACCGCGATGGCGCCCTTGTAGACCGCCTGGAGGCTGTGGTCGTTGGTCTCGTCGGTCGGATGCTTGCCGAAGGTGCCCTTGACGTAATCCATGTCCCGCACATCGGCGCCCAGTTCCAGCCCCATGCGGAGGCCATCGCCCTGCGACCCGGCCCCGGCGACAAACACCGCTTCGGCATAGTGCGGCGCATAGTGCATCAGGAGGTCGTGGTTCTTTGCGAAACCGCCGCTGGCCAGGACCACGCCCTTGTTCGCCGCCAGCAATGTGCCGTCGGCCAGCTTCACGCCGCAGACCCTGCCGCCCGCGTCGCATTCCAGTGCGGCAGCGGCGGCATTCGCGCGGTATTCGACCCGTCCCGTCCGCTCCGCTGCCGCCTTGAGCGTGCGGACCATGTCGGCGGGATCGACCGTGTGGACACGCGGGACCGACTGGCCGGAGGCCGTCTCGATCACCGGACTGAAGCGCACGCCCGCGCCGCGCAGCCAGTCGCAGGTGGCAAGCTGGGCATCGCAATAGGTGCGCACCAGCTGCGAATCATTGATCCCTTGGCCCACTTCCACCAGATCGCGGTAGAGCAGCTCAGGGCTGTCCTCCACCCCGGCGGCGGCTTGCAGGTCGGTGCCGGCAAAGGCCAGGCAGCCGCCGCTGAGCGCGGAAGAACCGCCGGATTCCGCCAGCTTTTCAAGCAGCACCACGCTGGCCCCGGCTTCGGCAGCGGAAAGCGCAGCCGACCAGCCGGCCGCGCCGCCGCCGATCACGATGACATCGGTCATTCTGGATCAAGTCCGTAAAAGGTCAGGATTTCATCGCGGCGCACCGGATCGACCGTCGCGCCAAAGTAGCCCGCGGCATCCGGCAGGCCGCCCGCGCGGCGTTGCAGCACCGCCTCTTCGGCCGCGCGCACCCAGGCGCCGAGCGAGTCGATCACCTCGACCCCGTCGACCTCGCGCACGCCGTTCATCGCCAGCAGCACGTTGAGCGGGGCCTCGCCCGGCACGATGGCCTGCGCGCCCTTGGCGATCAGTTGGCGCGCGGAGGCGCGGAACCGGTCGATCAGGGCGTCGGGCTGGTCGAAAGCGGCCAGCACGTCGGTAAAGCGGAAGCCCACGTCGCAGGCCCCGACCAGCCGGCAGCCGAGCCCGTGGCGGCGCACGTTCTCGCGGTAGAGCTCGGCCAGTTCCGGGATGAACACCAGGGCACCGAACTTGCGCCCATCACCCACCGCCGCCCGCGCCGCGCTTTCGCCGTAACCGATCACCGGGATCGAGACGAGCGTGCGGATATCATGCAGGCCGGGCTCCGGCAGGGTGCTCAGCGCGTAAGCATCATAGCCCTGCCGCTCCGCCAGCACCGCGCCCTGCATGAACTGCAGCGAATGCAGGAACTGGAAGCCGGCGTGCTTGATATCGTCGCCCGGGTAATTGGTGCGATAGGTGCCGTCGCGCATTCCGTGCATGTCGATCACCGTATCGGCGCGCGCCACGCGGCGGAAATGGGCCCTCAGCGCCTCGTCATAGGCGGCGAGATGGCTGAGGACCGTAAAGCTCTGGTGCCAGATGCGGATGCCCACGGGATCAGGCCTGGTCCGGCTTGCCGTAGAGCAGCGGCGGCAGTTCACCGCTCAGCAGGTAGCCGCCCAGCGCGCCGGCGTTGTTGTCGGCATCCTGGGTGATGTGATTGGCACCGGCCAGAACGTCGCGCAGATAGCGCTGGATCGGGTTGCTGGAGAACAGACCCCGCGCGCCGGTGCACTTGTAGATGGTCAGCACCGCTTCTTCGGATTCGCGCCCGATCCGCGCCATGTCGAGCATGTAGTGGATGCGGTCGTCGACCGAGACGAGTTCACGGCGTTCGACGATTTCGGTGCAGTGCGCCATCATCTGTTCCATCCGCGCGCGGCACGAACGGACCTTGGATACGGCATTGGCGAGCCGGTCCTTGACATAGGGGCTGAGGCGGGTGGCCGCGCCGCTGCCGTTGTCGGTCCGGACCTTCATCTGTTCGATGAACACGTCGATCGCGCCCTGGGCAAAGCCGAGGATCACCGCCGAAACCGACGAATAGAAGATCATCGCGAAGGGGAACAGGTAGTTGGTCGGGCGGTCGTCCAGCTTGTAATCGACCATCGAATGGGCGAGGTGATCGGGGACGAAGGCGTCCTTGATCATCAGGCTCTTCGAACCGGTACCGGCCAGGCCGAAAGTGAACCAGTCGTCGATAACCTCATAGTCCTCGCGCTTGACCAGCAGCGCGTGGCGATCGATCGGAATGCCCTGTTCGTTGCGTTCCAGCGCGCCGATGAAGGCCCACTTGCCGTGATCGGTGCCACTGGAAGTGGGCCACTTGCCCTTCAGGCGCCAGCCGCCCTCGACCTTGGTCAGTTCACCCGTGGGGGCATAGGACGAGGCGATGATCGTCTGGTTGTCCTCGCCCCAGACCTCGTCGGCGGCGCGGGGATTCATGATCCCGAATTCCCAGTTGTGGACGCCCAGGATCATCAGGTTCCAGGCGCTGGCGCAGCAGCCCCGGCCCAGCTCGTTCAGCACCCGCATGAACACGATCGGGTTCATTTCCCAGCCGCCATGGCTCTTGGGCTGGAGGATCCGGAAGAAGCCGGCCTCCTTGAACATCTCGATCACATCGCTCGGCACCTTGCGGGCCTTTTCGATCTCGTCCGCGCGGGCGCGCAGTTGGGGCACCATCGCCGCAGCGCGGGCGACCAGTTCCTCGCTGGTTGGGATGGCAATCAGATCACGTTCCAGAACCACAGCGTTCATGGCTTTTGCCTTTCGTTTTTTCAGTTGGAGCGGTTGTCGCCGCGCTCTCCCAGGAACGCGCCGTCGAAGTAGATGAGCGGCGCTTCGGCGGACTGACGGATCAGCACGTCGAGGACGTCGCAAATGAAGATGTCATGGGTGCTGGCGGCGACGCATTCCGCCACCGCGCAGTCGAAGGCGACCAGCGCCGAGCCCAGTAGCGGAGCGCCAGTGCGCGCCCCCTGCCATTCGCTCGATTCGAACCGTTCCTCGGGCGGGACACCGCCGGAAAAGCGCTTCATCATCGCCAGGCCATCATCGCCCAGGACATTGACGCCCAGTACGCCAGAGCGGCCGATCACGCCGTGCGCCCAGGTCGAACGGTTGATGCAGACCAGCAGCCGGGGCGGCTCGGCCGTGACCGAGGCCACGGCGGTCGCGGCCATGCCGGCCCAGCCGTCGCGGCCCTTCGCGGGATCATGCGAGGTGATGATCGTGCAGGCCCCGGCCAGCCGGCGCATGCCCTGGCGGAACAGGTCGGCGGTTCCGTCCGCCGCCTGGATCACCGCCGGCTTGATGAGGGCCTCGACGCTCATGTCAGTCGACCATGTTCATGTTGCGGGCATGGCCCCAGTCGGACATCACCGGATAGACCTGCGGCTCCCACTTGCCCTCCTCGATCACGACGCCGCCGTAACCCAGCTCCAGCCCGAAGCCCGAAGGCGTGCGCATGTAGAAGCTGAACATCTGGTCGTTCGGGTGGTGGCCCAGCTCCAGCACGATCGGGATGCCAGCCTTCTTCGCGCGGTCGCAGGCAAAGCCCACGTCGTTCATGTCGCTGAATTCCAGCATCAGGTGGTTGAGCCGCTTGGGCGAGGGGAAGGCCCCGGTCGCCAGCGAGTGGTGCCGCCCGGTGGCGGTGTGGAAGAAGGTCGCATCGGCATAGACGCCGGGCGCCATTTCCTGGCGGATCCGGTCGCTGTAGCGCAGGCCGAGGACGCTGCGATACCAGCTGACGCCCTCGTCATAGTCCTTCGACACCGGCAGGATGTGGCCGATGCCCAGATCGCCCGTAACGAACCTGCCGCGCAGGATCGGGGAAAGCGCGCCGCCATCGGCGACGAGCCCGGTGCGGCCGGTGAAGAATTCGTGGCGGAAGCCGTTGGGGTCGGCCAGGCTGTAGAGCCGGGTGACGCAGCGCGCGGCGGCAAGCCCGGCCGCCTCCTCGACCACGTCCGCACCCTTGGCACGCAGCGCGGCGACATATTCGTCAAGCTCTTCGTCCGAACCCAGATCCCAGCCCGCATGGGTCATGTCGTCATCGGCGCCCGGCGCGATCAGCACCCGCCAGGGGTGATCGTCAAGCCGCAGGCCAAGTGCGCCGCCCGCAGCTTCGCAGGTGCCCGCGCCAACGATCGTTTCGACATAGGTTCGCCAGGCGCCCAGATCGCTTGCCGCGATCACCACATAGGCGAGGTTCTGCAATTCAGCCATTGTCCACTCCCAAGCATCACCGATTCGTGACCTTGATTGTGGCTACTCCACGCTTTGCTATTGCCGTATACGATATGTTTGGATAGCAACTATCGCCATGAACAATAAGACTGGCGCCGCGATGCAATTGCGCGACTTCGATGTGAACCTGCTGGTGACGATGGAGGCCATCTGGACCACCCGCAACGTCTCCAATGCGGCCAAGACGCTGAACCTGGCGCAGTCCACGGTCAGCGCTGCGCTCAACCGGCTGCGGCTGGCGCTGGGGGACGAGCTGTTCAACTGGTCGGGTAGCGAAATGGTGCCCACGCCGCTGGCCGAACAGATCATGCCGGACGTGACCAAGCTGCTCAACGGGGTGCGTTCGGTCCTGACCAAGTCGCTCGGCAATCTCGATACGGTCGAGCGGCGGATGGTGATCGCCACGGCGGACTACGTGGCTGCGCTGTTCGGCGCGAAACTGCTGGAACGTTCGGCGCGGGAAGCGCCGAACCTCTCGTTCGATTTCGTCGACATGCGCCCCCAGTTCATCAACCGCGCCGCCCGGCCGGACATCGACATGTTCCTGATCCCGGCCAGCGCGCTGCGCACATCGGGCATGGAAAAGGCCGTGCTCTACAAGGATAGCTATGTCTGCATCGGCGCGGCGGACAACGATGCGCTGCAGGAGGACATGGACCCCGACGCATTCCTGCGGCTACGCCACATCGGCTATTCCGCGATCCCCCGCATCGCCTTCAACCACGAGATGATGCTGTGGGACGATATCGGCAAGGAAGCCAACCTGCGCCTGACCATGGGCAATTACCTGATCTTCGCCCGGATCGTCGCCGCCAGCGATGCGGTGGCGATCCTGCCCAAGCGGCTCGCCACCACCCTGACGGGCGAATGGAACCTCAAATGGGTCACCCCGCCTCTGCCCACACCCAAGCTTGAGATCGCGGCGCTGTGGCGGCCGGACCAGGCCAAGGACATTGCCCTGACCTGGCTGCGCGACACCCTGGCCGACATCGCCGCCCAATAGACGCTGGTCAGGCGGCGGCCTGCTGCCCCGCGATCCGCCCGAACACCGATCCGCTGGTCAGCCCCGCGCCGCCCGGATAGCGATCGTAGTAGAGCCCGCCGACCAGTTCGCCCGCGGCATAAAGCCCGGCAATCGGCGCGCCTTCCTCGCTGAGCACCCGCGCCTGTTCGTCGATGGCCAGGCCGCCATAGGTCAGTGTGATCCCACAGGTCACCTGATAGGCGACGAACGGCGGCTCGGCGATGGCGCGGGCCCAGTTGGACTTGTCGATGGCCAGGCCGGTGGTGCGCCGCCCGTCCTTGACCGCCGGGTTGAAAGGCGCCGTATCATCGATCGCCGCGTTGTAGTCCCGCACGGTGCGCAGGAAAGCCTCGCGGTCGATCCCTTCCAGCTTGTCGGCCAGTGCTTCCAGCGTCGGCGCCTCGAAGCGGGCGGCGCGCGGGGTGCGGTATTCATCCGGCAGGATGGCAATGCCGCGCGAATCGAAGATCTGCCAGCCGGTTCCGCCCGGCTGTTTCAGAATCGCCGCGCCCATCTTGGAATAGGTGTAGTTCCGGAAGTCCGAGCCTTCGTCGAAGAACCGCTCGCCCTTCAGGTTCACGACGACCCCCAGGGTAAAATAGTTCTTCTGCTGGTTGAGGAACGCCAGGTCACCGAAATCGGCGGCGCCCGCATCGAAGAACACGCTGTGGCAGCCAGACCAGTTGCCATGCGCCCGCGCGCCGATGTCCAGCGCCGCCTGGATCACGTTGCCGGTATTGTAGCGCGAGCCGCGCACCTTCGCGAGATCCCAGCCCTGGCCCAGGTACTTCACCCGCGCCTCGGTATTGGCGTGATAGCCCCCCGCCGCCAGGATCACCGCATCGCCGCGCAGTTCCTCGCCGTTGACCACCACGCCGCGCACCGAGTGGCGGTCGCCCAGCAGGCGCTCGACCTTGCTGTCATAGCGGATGGCGATACCCAGTTCCTCGGCGCGGCGGAACAGCGCGTCGACCAGGCCCATGCCGCCGCCCGCCGTCTCGATGGTCAGGCCGCCCCAAAACACGTTGCGCCCATCGACCTTGAACGACTGGCGCCCATAGGCCGGCAGGAACCGCACCCCCTGCCCCTGCATCCACAGCAGGGTCGGCAGGCTTTCCGCCACCAGCAGTTCGATCAGCGCCGGGTCCGCGCGGTAGTCGCTGAGGCGGCACAGATCGAGATAGAAGGTTTCCGCGTCATAGGTGCCGAAGTCGCTCGAATCGCGCTCCTCCGGGGTCAGGTCGGGCACCAGCCGCGCAATGTCGTCCGCGCCTTCGTAGACGGTGCGAAAGCACCCGCCGGTGAATGCGGAGTTGCCGCCCCGGGCGATGCGCGGCGCGCGCTCCAGCACGGTCACGCGCGCGCCGCTCTCCGCCGCTGAAATCGCGGCACAAAGGGCGGCATTGCCCGCGCCGACGACGATTACCTGCTTTGCAACTCCAGTCACGTTATCATCCTTGTCGATAAAGGCTATCAATTCTTATCACTTCCCTCAATGATGACGATGATCTAGCCCCCTCGTCAAGTGCCAAGCAGGCACAGGCGTGCAGCAAGTTTCGCCGCCGGAACCAAGGGAGACGTTTCATGAACGCACCGCGCATCACCGTGCTGGCCTCGTGCCTCGCCATCGCCGTCGGCACCCTTCCCGCCACCGCCTGGGCCCAGGCCGCCGAGCCTGCGGCTGCCGAAGCCAATGGCGGCGAGATCATCGTTACAGCCACCAAGCGCGCGGAATCGCTCAATGACGTGCCGATGTCGATCAGCGCCGCCTCGGGCGACGATCTGGTCTCGGCCGGGATCAAGGGCGCCGAGGATCTGGGCAAGATCGTGCCCGGCTTTACCTTCACCCAGTCGGCCTACAGCACCCCGGTCTATTCGCTGCGCGGCGTCGGCTTCTACAATTATGACATCGCCTCGACCCCTACGGTCACGGTCTATCAGGACGAAGCGCCGCTGCCCTTCTCCGCCATGTCGCGCGGCGCCGGGTTCGACCTCCAGCGCGTCGAAGTGCTGAAAGGTCCGCAGGGCCTGCTGTTCGGATCGAACTCCACCGGCGGCGCGGTCAACTATGTCGCGGCGCGGCCGACCAGCGAGCTGAAGGCCGGGCTGGACGCGGGCTATGGCCGCTTCAACGCCTGGGAACTGGGCGGGTTCATCTCCGCCCCGCTCAGCGACAGCATCGGCATTCGCCTGGCCGCCCGCCACGAAGGCTCGGGCGAATGGCAGCGCAGCGCCACCCGCCCGAACGACCGCAACGGCAAGCGCAACTTCACCCAGGTCCGCGCGCTGGTCGATATCGCCGCCGGCGATCGCCTGACGGTCAAGCTCGGCGCCAATGCGTTCTGGGACAAGTCCGACGTGCAGGGCGCGCAGCTGATCCAGGTCAACCCGCTGATGCCGCCGTTCGTCAATCCGCTGCTGGGCACGCAGCCGCTGGTGACGGGCGATGCCCGCGTGGGTGACTGGACCGCCGGGACCGATCCCAAGCGCGACGACCGCCAGTGGCAGCTGACGGCGCGCCTCGACTACGAGTTGACCGACGCCGTTACCGTCACCGCGCTGACGTCCTATGCCGATTACCGCCAGGACGACCTGCTCGATCCCGATGGCACCGCGCTGGTCCTGGTCGACACCCGCGACACCGGCACGATCAAGGCCTTCTTCCAGGAGCTGCGCGTGTCGGGCGAATTCGGCAATGGCAGCCGCTGGATCGTTGGCGCCAATTACGAGAACAACAAGGTCAGCGAAGTCCAGGCGCTGCGCTCGACCGAGGCTTCCGGCTTTGCGCCTTTCGCGGTGTTCTTCGGCCTGCCGGTTCCGGACCGCATCCCGATCTCGTCGGACCAGCACTTCAGGAACTATGCCGCCTTCGCCAACCTCGACCTGGCGGTGAGCGACACGATCACCCTGCACGGCGGCCTGCGCTATACCGACACGTCCGACAAGTTCGTCGGCTGCACCGGCAATTCGGACAATGGCAGCCTCGCCATCGGCCTCGGCATCCTCAGCCAGGGCAATCCGGCGGCGCTGGGCGCCAACCCGGCCTGCACCCAGCTCGATGCCCAGCTGAAGCCCGCGATCACCCGCGCCGAGCTGAAGGAAGACAACCTCTCGTGGCGCCTGGGCGTGGACTTCAAGCCGAACGCCGACACCCTGCTCTATGCCAACGTCAGCCGCGGCTACAAGGTCGGCGCCTTCCCGCTGATCCCGGCCTCGTCGGTGGCGCAGTACACCCCGGTCAGCCAGGAAATGCTGACCGCATATGAAGCGGGTTTCAAGCTGACCCTGGCGGACCGCGCGGTGCAGCTCAACGGCGCGGTGTTCCACTATGACTACCGCGACAAGCAGGCGCTGGGCAGCGTGATCCTGACGCCGAACATCTTCGGCCCGCTCAACCTGCTGGTGAACATCCCCAAGTCCAAGGTGACCGGCGCCGAATTGCAGGCGATCGTCCGCCCGGTGGACGGCCTGACGCTGAACGGCGCGGTGACCTATGTCGACAGCGAGATCGGCAGCTTCACCAATTTCGATCCGTTCGGCACGGTCCGCAACTTCCAGGGCGAAGCCTTCCCCAACACCCCCAAGTGGCAGTGGTCGCTGGCGGCGGACTATGAGTTCCCGCTGACCGGCAGCCTGCGCGGCTTCGTTGGCGCCAATGCCAACGGGCGCAGCGCCACCAACGGCGCGCTGGGCGGCAACGCGATCCTTGGCATCGATGGCTACACCCTGCTCGACCTGCGCGCCGGGATCGCCTCGGCCGACGAACGCTGGAAGATCAGCGTCTGGGGCCGCAACGTGACCGACAAGTACTATTGGACCAACGCCTACAAGATCGCGGACGTGTCCGCCCGCTACGCCGGGATGCCGGCCACCTGGGGCGCCACCCTGTCCTTCCGATACTGAGCCCTCTCCGGCGGCAGCGCGGCGCGAACCCCTTTTCGCTCCGCGCTGCCGTCACCCCACGAACAACTGGAGTACCCTGATGAAATCCGCCCTGCTGCTGCTCGACCTGCAGAACGAAATGGTTGACCCCGCCGGCAAGGTCGGCGCGCATGGCCTTGCCAGAATCGTCGAGGAACGCGGCGTCCTGACCAATGCGAAGCGCTGCCTGGATGCGGCGCGCGTTGCCGGCATGGCTGTGGTCCACGTCCGCCTGGGCTTTCGCGCCGACTATGCCGACTGCCTGAGCGTCGCGGCCCGGATCGGCGGCCTGAAGAGCAACCGCGCGGCGATCGTCGGCGAGTTCGGCACCGAGTTCCACCCGACCGTCGCCCCGCTGGATGGCGAGCTGGTCATCACCAAGCAGTGCGTCAATCCGTTCTTCAACACCGGCCTGATGACCTGGCTGATGCAGAACGGCATCAAGCGGCTGTACCTGGGCGGCGTCGCCACCCACCTGGTGGTCGAAAGCACCGCGCGCTTTGCCGATGACGCGGGCTTCGCGCCGGTCGTGATCGAGGACATCTGCGCCGCGCCGAACCCGGCCCTGCATGATCACTTCATCACCATGATCGCCCCGGCGGTCGGCACGGTCAGCAACACCGAAGCCTTCGTCGCAGAAGCGGGTCAGGCCTGACCATGAGCCTGCGCGAAATCGTCTCTCGCCGTCAGGCCGTTCTCGCTCCGGGCGCGGCCAATGCGCTGTTCGCCCGGATCATCGAGGATCTGGGGTTCGAATGCGTCTATGTCACCGGGGCGGGCATCGCCAACATGGCGCTGGGCGCTCCGGACATCGGCCTGACCTCGCTTGACGATATCGCGCAGACCGTGTCGCGCATCGCCGATGCAGTGGCCCTGCCGCTGATCGTCGATGCCGACACCGGCTTCGGCAACGAGGTCAACACCTGGCGAACGATGAAAGTGCTGGAACGCGCCGGAGCCGCCGCGATCCAGCTGGAAGACCAGGAATTTCCCAAGCGCTGCGGCCATTTCAACGGCAAGAGCGTGGTCGCGCTGGACGCGATGCTGCCCAAGATCCGCGCCGCCGCCGATGCCCGAACCCGCGATACGCTGATCATCGCCCGCACCGATGCCCTGGCGGTTGAAGGCATCGACGCCGCGCTGGACCGCGCCGAGGCCTTCATCGAGGCCGGGGCCGACCTGTGCTTCGTCGAGGCGCCGCGCGATGCGGAACAGATGCGCCGCATCGCCCAGCTTCGCGTGCCGCAAGTCGCCAACATCGTCCACGGCGGCAAGACCCCGCCGCTGCCGCAGGCGGAGCTGGCCGACATGGGCTTTGGCATCGTGCTTTACGCCAATGCCGCTCTCCAGGCCGCCGTGCGCGCCTCGGTCGAGGTGCTGGGTTCGCTGAAGGCCACCGGCTCGCTCGACGCGGTGCACGACAAGCTGGCCTCGTTCGAGGAGCGCCAGGCGGCTGTCGCCAAGGACCGCTGGGACGCGCTCGAACAGCAATTCGCAGCAAGGGAAGCGTGATGCATATCGTTGTCGTCGGAAGCGGCATTGCCGGATTGAGCGCCGCGCTGAGCGCCGCCGAGGCTGGCGCCAAGGTCACCCTGGTCGAACGCGCCGCCGAGGGCGAGCATGGCGGCAACACCCGCCATACCGAAGCCTACCTGCGCATGAAGTCGATGGACGAGGTCGCAGACGATTTCGTCGATCACTTCATGGCCAATGCCGGCGGCTATACCGACCCCTCGATCGTCCAGGAAATGGTCCGCGACCATCAGGACTGGTCGCCGCTGGCCCGCGCCCAGTCGACTGTCGATCCCGACCTGCTGGGCGCCTTTGCCGAGCACGCCGGACCGACCCTGCGCTGGCTGGAGCAGGCCGGGCTGAAGTTCGATTTCCTCCCCACCGCCTTCATCACCACCACCACCACCCGCCTGCTGCCGGTCGGCGGCGGACTGGCGATGGTCGAAACCCTGACTGCCGCCTGCAAGGACAAGGGCGTCGAATTCCGCTTCGAAACCACCGCCCGCTCGCTCGTGACCGAAGGCGGCGCAGTGAAGGGCCTTGCCACCTCGCGCGGGGAGATCGCCGCCGACGCAGTGATCCTCGCCAGCGGCGGGTTCGAAGGCAATGCCGAGATGCTGTCGCGCTATGTCGGACCCGGTGCGATCAACCTGCGCCCGGTGGCGCGCGGCGGGCACTACAACAAGGGCGAAGGTATCCGCATGGCGCTGGACATCGGCGCCGCGCCCAACGGCGATTTCGGATCGTACCATGCAGAGCCGGTCGATCCGCGTTCCGGCATTGCCGAACCGGCGATCTTCACTTTCCCCTATGGCGTCCTCGTCAACACCTCGGGCGAGCGCTTCACCGACGAGGCCCCCGGCACGGTCGACGCCCATTACGAGAGCGTCACCCGCCGCATCTACGAACAGCGCGGCGGGATCGCCTGGCTGATCTGCGATGCGAAGCTGGATGACGTGCCCAACTGGCAGAAGGGCAGTCGCACCGACCAGCCGCCGGTCACCGCCGACACGCTGGAGGGGCTGGCCCGGGCCATCGACGTTCCCGCCGAGGCGCTCGCCGCCACTATCGCCGCCTACAACGCGTCTTGCGGCGCGGGCGCGTTCGATCCGCTGAAGGCCGATGGCCTGTCGACCAACGGCCTCACCCCGACCAAGTCCAACTGGGCACGTCCCATCGACGCCGCGCCCTATCGCGCCTGGCCGGTGATCAGCGCCAACGTGTTCACCTTTGGCGGACTGAAGGCCGACCGCCATGCGCGGGTGATCGATCTCGACGGCAATCCGATCCCCGGTCTTTATGCCGCGGGCGAGACGATGGGGATCTATTACCGGACCTACACCGGCTCGACCTCAGTCCTGCGCGGCGCGGTGTTCGGGCGGCAGGCAGCGCTCCACGCTGCAGGAGCCGCAGTGTGACGCGCTTCGCGCTCGATGGCCTCGTCGCGCTGGTTACCGGTGGCGCCGGGATGATCGGGCAGGCCGTGGCCCGGCGGCTGGCGCAGGGCGGCGCACGCCTCGCTCTGTCCGACCGCGACGAACCCGCATCCGTGGGCAACGATTCCCGCAGCTACGCCGCCGACCTTGCCGATCCGGCAGAGATCCGCGCGGTGGTGGACCGCACCCTGGCCGATTTCGGGCGGATCGACTGCCTGATCACCGCCGCCGGTGTCACCTCGACCGGATCGTTCGAAAGCATCGCGCTGGAGGAATGGGACCGGGTCCATGCGATCAACCTGCGCGGAGTGTTCCTCGTCAACCAGGCGGTGATCGCGCCGATGCGCGCGCAAGGCGCGGGGCGGATCGTCAACATCGGCTCGGTACTCGCGAAGAACGGCGGCAATCCGCGCCCCTGGATCGACGCCAGCGAGCAGGAACGCGCCGGAAACGCCGCCTATGGCGCGGCCAAGGCCGGGGTCCACGCCATGACGCTCTACCTTGCCAAGGAACTTGCCGCGCACGGCATCACTGTCAACGCGGTCGCCCCCGGCCCGATTGCCAGCGCGATGACCACCAGCTTCCCCGAGGCGCTGATTCGCCAGATCCCGGTCGGCCGGATGGGCAAGGGCGACGAGGTCGCGGCCGCTGTCGCCTGGCTCTGCACCCCCGAGGCGGCGTTCGTTACCGGCGAGATCATGGACGTCAACGGCGGCCTCTGGATGGACTGAGCCGACCGATCCGCAATCCCTGAAAAGAAGGACCTACCCCATGTCACTGACCCAGGCCGAAGCTGCCCGCACCATCCAGACCAAGAACTGGAAGCTGCGTTATTACGAAGCGGGCGAAGGCCACCCGCTGATCATGATCCACGGCAGCGGCCCCGGCGCGACCGGCTGGAGCAATTTCTCGCGCAATATCGAGGTGCTGGCGAAGAACTTCCGCGTCCTCGCGCTCGACATGCCCGGCTGGGGCGATTCCGATCCCTGCACCAAGGAAACGCTCGACCACGTCGGCGCGACGATCGAGTTCATGGACCAACTGGGTCTGGAAAAGGCCGCGCTGGTCGGCAATTCGATGGGCGGGATCGTGGCCCTGGCGGTGGCGGTCGATCATCCGGACCGCGTCAGCCACGTGATCACCATGGGCCCCGGCTCCAGCCCCACCCCGCGCCTGTTCAGCGCCGGCGACGGCCCGACCGAAGGCCTCAAGTACCTGCAGCAGGCCTATCGCACGCCGACCCCGCAAGCGATGGAAGCGCTGGTCAACATCATGGTCTATGACAAGACCTTCGCCACGCCGGAACTGTGCAAGGCCCGCTCGGACGCCGCCAATGCCTGCCCCGAGCATCTCGCCAACTTCCTCGACATGCTGACCAAGGGCGGACCGGTGAACCGCTGGGCGCCGATGGACCAGCTGATGAAGATGCAGATCCCGGCCCTGCTGATCCACGGCCGTGACGACCGCGTGGTGCCTTACGAGCATTCTCTGGTACTGTGCGCGCACATCCCCAATTCGCGGCTTGTTCTGATGAACCGCTGCGGCCACTGGGCAATGATCGAACACGCGGACGAGTTCAACCGGCTGGTGACCGACTTCGTGCTGAACGCCTGACCTGAACCTGGGCGGCGGCGCTCCAGCGCGCCGCCGCCGTTCCCTTCGGGTCGCACCAAGGAGAAACAGGATGAGTTGGACCCTGAACCGCCGCGCCCTGCTGGGCGCAGCCGCATCCAGCCTTGCCGTATCGAACCTTGCCGCGCCAGCCCTGGGCCGCGGCAAGGCGCGGCGCCCCAACATCCTGTTCATCATGGCCGACGACATGGGCTATGCGGACCTGTCGTGCTTTGGCCGCAGGGACTACGCCACGCCGCAGATCGACCGGCTGGCGGCGCAGGGCATGCGGCTGACATCGGCCTATGCCAACAGCCCGGTCTGCTCGGCCACGCGCACCGCGCTGATCACCGGGCGCTACCAGTACCGGCTGCCGATCGGGCTGGAAGAGCCGCTGGCCTTCCGCGACGTTGGCCTGCCGCCCGAGCACCCCACCCTGCCCTCGCTGCTGCACGCCAGCGGCTATGCCACTTCGCTGATCGGCAAGTGGCATCTGGGCGCCAGCCCGCGCTTCGGCCCGCTGCTGAGCGGGTACGAGCATTTCTACGGCGTCGAAGGCGGCGGGGCGGATTACTTCACCCACCGCTCCGGCAAGGGGCTGGACCTGTGGGAGGATCGCAGCCCGGTGGACCAACAGGGCTACCTGACGGATCTGCTGGCCGACCGCGCGATTGCCCGGATCGGCGAACATGCGCGCGATGGCCGCCCGTTCTTCATGAGCCTGCACTTCACCGCGCCGCACTGGCCGTGGGAAGGCCCCGACGACAGGTCCGAGTCCGAGCGGCTGGCGGCAAGTGGCAACCCCGCCGCGATCTTCCACTACGATGGCGGGACGCTGGCCACCTATGCGCAGATGATGCAGCGGCTTGATTTCCAGGTCGGGCGGGTAATGCAGGCGCTGCGCAAGTTGCGGCTGGAGGACGATACCATCGTCATCTTCACCAGCGACAACGGCGGCGAACGGTTTTCCGATACCTGGCCGTTCTCGGGCCGCAAGACCGAGCTGCTGGAAGGCGGGATCCGCGTGCCGCTGATCGTGCGCTGGCCGCGACGGGTGAAGGCCGGCAGCGAAAGCGCAGCGCAGGTCATGTCGATGGACTGGCTGCCGACCCTGCTGGCCGCCGCGGGCGCCGCGCCTTCAGCCACATCCCCCAGCGACGGGATCGACATCACTCCCGCGCTGCTGGGCGGCACGCTGCCCCCGCGCGCGCTGTTCTGGCGCTATCGCCACATGGCCCAGGCCGCGATCCGCCTGGGCGACCACAAGTACCTCAGGATCAACGGCAACGAATTCCTGTTCGACGTGGTCCGCGATCCGCTCGAACGCGGCAACCTCAAGGCGCGCCAGCCGGAACTGTTTGCCGATCTCAAGGCGCGCTGGGCGGCCTGGGACGCCGCCATGCTGCCGCTCGACCCCGAAAGCTACAGCCACGGATTCCACGGGGCGGAGGCCGCCGACCGCTTCGGGGTCGACTGACCCCTCAGGGCAGCCGGGTGCGCCAGACCACGCCCTCGGCTGCCTCGGTCGCGTAGAGCACCTTGCCCTCGACCAGCAGGTTGGTGACCAGCGGTCCCGCCTCTTTCGGCAGGCGCAGGTCGGCCAGCGGCTGGCCTTCCGGCGTCCAGCGCGAGATCGTCCCCGCCTCGATATTGGCAGCATAGAGCGTGCCGTCCGGGCCATAGGTCAGCCCGTCCGGACCCACTCCGCCGATGGTGTGCGCGAAGACGTGCGGCACGTTGAAGCGGCGCTTGGAATGCCGCGTGGGGATATAGAGGATGCGTTTTGCGGCAAACTCGGCCACGCGGATGCTGTCGCCATCGGGCGCAACGGCCACGCCGTTGGGGAAGGCCAGCCCTTGCGCCACCAGTTCCGGCTCGCGCGCGCCTGCGGGCAGATAGAACACCCGCCCGTCCTGCCGCAGCAGCGAGGAGGCGCCGGGGACGGTGAAGTAGATGCCGCCGTGGCTGTCGAACGCAAGGTCGTTGGCAATATCCAGCGGCTGGCCAGCAAACCTGTCGACCAGCGTGGTCATTGCCCCGGTCGCGGGATCGACCACCATCAGCCCGCCGCGCCGGGCGACCACCAGGCGGCCCCGGGCATCCAGCGTCTGGCCGTTGGGCAGGTCTGCCCCCTCGACGATCGGGCTGCATTGGCCCTTCGCGTCGATCCGCAGCAGCCGCCCGTTCAGCGGATCGCTGACCGCGAGGTCGCCGGATGGCAGGCGCACCGGGGATTCAAGAAAGCCGCCGCAGCGCGCGGCGGCTTCCCATTTGCGCGGCCCCGCGCTGGCCCCCGCCGGCAGTGCGGCAAGGACCAGGGCAGAAACGAACCAGCGGCGCAGCCCCATGGTCAGAACTTGACCGCCGCCGACAGCGCGATCGAGCGCGGGCGATCGGGGTAGACGATCGTGCTGCCGTTCGAGGTCGGCAGCGGCGCGACGAAGCTGGAAGTCGCCTTGTTGGTGAGGTTGCGGGCGATCACCGACAGTTCCCACTTGCGGTCGTCCGGCCCCACGCCGACCCGCAGGTCGACCTTGGCGAAGCCCGACTGCTCCAGCAGCGGATCAGCCGTCGCCGACATGAAGTAGCGCGAGGAGAAGAACAGCGACGGGTCGATCCGCAGCGAAACGTCGCCGGTCAGCGGCACGGTCACGTTGGCACCGATCGTGCCGGTCCACTCCGGCGCATAGGCGCGGCGCTTGCCCGACATGTCCTGCACGCACTTGGCATTGCCCGCCGTCGCCAGCACGGTGCACGAGGCGTTGGGGAAGTTGCTGTAGATCGCATCGAGATAGCCGATATCGGCGTTGATCTTCAGCCAGTCCGCCACGCGGATCGAGCCGCCCAGCTCAACGCCCTGGACCCGAGCGCCCGCCGCGTTGGCAACCACTGCCGTGATCGACTGCTGCGCGCCCGTGCCGGTGAACACGATCGAGGTTTCCTGAAGGTCCGAGTAATTGGAACGGAACAGCGCCAGGCTGAAGCTGCCAAGCCCGCCCGCGATCGAGCCCTTGATGCCCGCTTCATAGGCATTGACCGTTTCGGGGCCATAGATACCGCCCTGAGCGCTGGCATCGAAGCCGCCGGCCTTGAAGCCGTAGCTGTAGGTCGCATAGGCCATGATATCGCCGGTCAGGTCGTATTCGATCCCGACCGAGGGCATGAACTTGTCATCGCTGCGGCTGGTGATCGGATACTGCGCCATCGACGAACCGCGCCCGGCGTTGATCAGGATCTGGTCGGCCATCGGCAGGGCGACGAAGTTCTCGCCAAGGTTCCCGTCAAGGATGCCCCACGACATGGTGCGGGTGCCCTGCTTGTCGACCTTCGAATAGCGCGCGGCAAGGTTCAGGCGCAGCGCATCGGTGGCGCGCCAGGTCAGCGATCCGAACACCGAGTAGACGTTGTCGGTCTGCGACAGGGTCGGGCGGCCGGTGATCGGGGTGTTGGGGGCCAGGACCGTGGTCAGCCCCGGGGTGATCAGGGCGAAGGGCACGAAGTGGAAGCCGGTGCGGTTGCGCGCTTCCAGCTGGCCGTGGGCATAATAGCCGCCCACCATCCAGTCGATGGTGTTGCCGGCATCGGACTGCAGGCGCAGTTCCTGGCTGTACTGTTCGTAGCTTTCCAGGTTGCGGGTCGGCAGGATGCCGCTGCCGCCAAAGCCGACGTTGGGGGTCGGGATCAGCTGGATCTTGGCGTCGTTGTCATGCTGGTAATAGGAACTGATCGAGGTCAGGGTGATCCCGCCCAACTTCAGCGTGTTGGTCCAGGCCGCCTCGGTGTAGTCGAAGTTGAAGAAGCTGTCGCGACCGGTCGAGCGATAGTCGAACTTCGCATCGGGGTTCGCGCTGGCCAGGATCTGGCCACAGGCAAGGCCCGGCGCGCCATAGACTGCCGCCGGCGGGCAATTGGCGATCTCGCCCGGGAAGGCATCGCGCGAGCGCAGGCGCGCCATGTCGACACGCAGGTCGCTGCGGAAGCTGTCGCTGGGTTCGAACCGCACAGAGATGCGGCCGATCCGGTCGCGCATGTGCGGGCCGTCCTGGTTCAGCGTGGTGTTGAAGACATAACCGTCCATGCCCGAGAGGCGTCCGGCGGCGCGAACCGACAGGGTATCGCTCAGCGGCACGGTCACCCCGGCCTCCACCGTGTATTCGCCGTGCTCCAGTTCATAAAGCGCGCTGGCGTTGACCGCCAGGTCATTGCCCGGCTTGCGGGTGACGATGTTGAGCGCACCGGCCACGGCGTTATGGCCGAAGAAGGTGGTCTGCGGCCCGCGCAGCACCTCGATCCGGTCAAGGTCGAACAGGGCGGCGCGAGTGGCGCGCGAGCGGCCCCGATAGACGCCGTCGACGAACGTGCCGACCGCCTGCTCGAAGCCGACGTTGGCGCCCGAACCGACCCCGCGGATCACCAGCACGTCGGTGTTGGTGCCGCTGGTGATGCGCACGTTGGGCAGGCGGGCCGTCACGTCCTGCAGGCTGCGCAGGTCGGCGCGCTCAAGCTCCGCCCCGCCGACCACGGAAACGGCCACCGGCACGTCCTGCAGGCGCTGCTCGCGGCCGCGCGCGGTAACGACAATGTCGCCCTGGGCTTCGCCGGCCGGCTGCTCGGCCGCTGCCGCGTCCGGGGCGGCTTCATTGGCCAGCACCGGGCTGGCCAGCAGGCCCAGGCTGGTGCCGCACAGCAGCGCGAAGCAGGCACGGCGATTGGTCTGTCGGATCATTGTCTCTCTCCCCTCGATAGCGCCGTCGCATTGATTGCGGGAACGGGCGCTTATTGCTCTCCCGGGTCGGCTAGGCGAAGAGCACAATCGATAGAAGCGATGATTTTGGATAGCCTTTATCGAAACGGACAATACCGCCTTGTTTCCGGCGCTTGCTTGTCAGTCGGCGGTCCAGCCGCCATCCACGACCAGGCTGGTTCCGGTCATCAGTGCCGAGGCGTCGGAGGCCAGGAACACCACGGCCCCCATCAGGTCCTCTATCCGGCCGATCCGGCCCAGCTTGATCCTGGCCAAAACCGCAGCACGGAACTCCTCGTCCTCGAACATCGGCCGGGTGAGCGGCGTCCCGATGAAGGTCGGCGCGATTGTATTGGAGCGGATGCCGTGCGCCGCAAGGTCGAGCGCCAGAGCCTTGTTCATGCCTTCCAGGGCCCACTTGCTGGCACAGTAGAGCGAACGGTTGGGCCCGCCGACGTGGCCCATCTGGCTGCCCATGTGGATCAGGCTGCCCTGCGTGCCGGTTTCCATCATCCGCTTCACGCACGCCTGCGCAACGAAGAAGGCGCTCTTGAGATTGAGATCGAGCACGGCGTCGTAATCGGCCTCGCTCACTTCCCACACCGGCTTGGGTCGGTTCGTCCCGGCATTGTTCACCAGCACATGAAAGGGCTCGCGGTCCGTGAAGAAGGCGGAAACCGCGCCAAGGTCCGAAACATCGAGCACTGCCGCGCTGGCAGCCTGGCCGATCGCCGCGGCCGCCTCCTCAATCTCGCTTGCGGTGCGCGCTGCAAGGGTGACCTGCGCCCCGGCCTGGGCCAGCGCGGCTGCGGCGGCAAGGCCGATGCCCCGCCCGGCCCCTGTCACCAGCGCACGCTTGCCGTCGATGCGGAACGAGGGGGTGGTTGGTATGGTCATCCGCGTTTCGGCTCCCGTCGCTGCGCCGCCGCTGCGCGCGCGTTCGCAGGGTTTTCGATGTTGCGTGCCAGATAGGGCAAATTTAAAGCCGTTCGCAATGCAAGCCTTGCCCAACCCGAGCGTGCAATGAATGCCCGACCTCCCGGCAGGGCGCGAACGCGGCCCGGGAACCGGCCGACCGCCCCGGTGCGGCGCGGCGGCGAAGGCTCGAAAGCCGGCGCTGCGCTCCGGACGGGCCGATGAGGCAGGAGATCGTTGCCGCCGACATTGGCGGCACACACGCCCGCTTCGCGATCGCCCTGATTGACGGGGGCCAGGTCGCCGCGCTGGACGAACCGGTTACCCTGAAGACCGCCGACCACGCCAGCCTGCAAACCGCGTGGGAGGCGTTCGGCGCCAGGATCGGCGGGACGCTGCCGCGCGCGGCCGGGATTGCGATTGCCGCCCCGATTGCGGGCGAGACGCTGAAGCTCACCAACAATCCATGGGTAATCCATCCCGCGACGCTGCCGGCGCAGCTGGGGCTCGACCGGCACGTGCTGGTCAACGATTTCGGCGCGGTTGGCCACGCCGTGGCCACCCTGCCGCAGAGCCAGTTCCGCCATCTGGCCGGGCCTGACCTGCCGCTGCCCGAAACGGGCGTGATCAGCGTGATTGGCCCCGGCACGGGTCTGGGCGTGGCCAGCGTGGTCCGGGCGCAGGGCCATTACCATGTGATCGAGACCGAGGGCGGCCACGTGGAATTCCCCGCGCTCGACAGCATCGAGGACGCCATCCTTGCGCGGCTGCGGCGGCAGTTCACCCGCGTCTCGGCCGAACGGGTCGTGTCCGGACCGGGGCTCGGCGCAATCTACCAGTCACTCGCCGCGCTCGAAAACCGCTCGGTCGCCGAGCGCGACGATGCGCAGCTGTGGGCCAGCGCGCTCGAAGGCCGCGACAGCCTGGCGGCGGCGGCCTTCGAGCGCTTCTGCCTGAGCTTCGGCACGGTCGCGGGCGACATCGTGCTTGCCCAGGGCGGCAAGGCGCTGGTGATCGCCGGCGGACTGGGCCTGCGCATCGGGGACCGGCTCGGCCAGTCGGGCTTTGCCATGCGCTTCGCCGCCAAGGGGCGGTTCCGGCACCTGATGGAATCGCTTCCCGTGCGGATCATCACCCACCCCCAGCCGGGCCTGTTCGGAGCAGCCGCGGCCTTTGCGCGGGAATTTGCCCGGTGAAGCCGGTGCGGCAAAGCGGGAGCACTGCCTGCCGCCCGGCAGGCAACACGCGGATCCTCCGGACAGCGGAACGCTTCGGCCGGGGGCACAACAAGCCATTTCGCAAATCCAGTCGCACGCATATAAGCAAAGCAGGTAACCACGAATCCCGAGGGGCGGCAGAATGAATGTAGATGCACCAGGCGATATACCGAGCGTCTGGCCCGACCTGCCCGCACCTTACCGGCCCGAACAGTTCCTCGATATCATTGCCGATTGCGCCAAGATCGACCGCGCCCTGCTGGTTCCTTCGGCAACGATGGAATCACTGGGCATCCCTTCGCTCGACATGGTCGACATCCTGTTCGAGATCGAAGAGAAATTCGATGTCTACGTCCCGATGGGCGAGGAGATGGGCAATATCGTCTATCTGGCTGACTTCGTCACCATGCTGGCCGACCTGATCCGCAACGGCTCCACCCCGCCCGAGACCGCCTAAGGCCATGCGCCGCGTCGCCATTACCGGGATGGGCGCGATCAGCGCGGCCGGTTCGGATGTCACCGCACTGTGGGAAGCCGCGCGCGGCGGGCGCTGCGGAATGAGCCCGCTTGCCTTCGAACACGCCCGGGGCAACCGGATCCGGATCGCGGCATCGGTGCGGGATTTCGATCCCTCGACCTTCCTGGACGAGGCGACGCTGCGCACCGCGGATCGCTACACCCAGTTCGCGCTTCACGCGGCGGGCGAGGCGGCGGCCGATGCCGGGCTGGAGAACCGGGGCCTGGCGGGCGAGCGGACCGGCATCGTCATCGGCACCGGCATCGGCGGGGTCGGCACCATCGATGACGGCTGCCGCGCCTATTACCAGGGCGACCGGTTCGATACCCATGCCGTGCCCCGGATCATGCCCAGTTCGGGCGCCTCGCACATCGGCATAGCCCATGGCATCACCGGGCCGACCTTCACCGTGACCAGCGCCTGCGCCTCGGCCACTCAGGCGATCGGCGTCGCGGCCAGCCTGGTCCGGTCCGGCATCGTCGACCGGGTCGTGACCGGGGGGACCGAAGCCTGCCTGACCCCGGCAACGATGCGGGCCTGGGAGTACCTCAGGGTGCTGTCGCCCGATGCCTGCCGCCCGTTTTCGACGGGTCGCAACGGCATGGTGATCGGCGAAGGTGCCGGTATTTTCATCCTGGAAGCGGAAGATGCGGTGCGCGCGCGCGGCGGCCGGGTCCATGCCTGGCTGGCCGGATATGGCACCACCGGCGATGCCTGCGACATGCTGAGCCCCGATGTCCGGGGCGCGGCCCGCGCGATGGAGAACGCACTGGCGGATGCGGGCCTGACGGCGGCCGGGATCGGCTATGTCAATGCCCACGGCACGGGCACCGCCGCCAACGACCTCAACGAGGCGGAGGCCCTGCGGGCGGTGTTCGGCGCGGAGCTGGACCGGGTGCCGGTATCCTCCAGCAAGCCGATCGTCGGCCACGCGCTGGGCGCCGCCGGAGCGCTGGAACTGGCGATTACCGTGATGGCATTGAAGCATCAGGTGGTCCCGCCGCAGATCAATTGCCGCTCCCCCGATCCGAAATGCGCGCTCAACCTGCCGCTCGACGGGGCGCTGGCGCACGAATTTTCGGCGGCGCTGTCCAATTCCTTCGCCTTTGGCGGAATCAACGCCTCGCTGGTCGTGACCCGCGCGGAGTGAAGCCCCGGCCTGCGGCGGCCTGCGCCTTTTCGGTCGCGGCCTGCTCCAGGAAGGCAAGCAGATCGGCGCAATAAGCCGCCTCGCCCTGGCCGCGCGCAAGTTGCGGGCGGACGCGCAGTCCCGCCGGCGGCAGGGAGCAGATTGCTGCCAGCCAGGCTTCCTCGTCGTCCTCGGCCAGCAGCCGGGTGCCAGGCCCGCCGATCTCGCGGTGCGCGGCGATATCGGATGCAAGCGTCGGCACGCCAAGCGCAGAGGCCTCCAGCACCGGCATGCCGAACCCCTCGGCAAACGACGGGCTGAGCATCCCCGTCGCGCCGAGCACCAGCGCCGCCAGGGCCGGGCTGGACAGCCCCGACACGAAATGGATCCGCGACCAGACCAGCGGATCGTGGCCGATCCGGTCGACGATCTCCCCCGACCGGTACCCCATTGCCCCGACCACGACCAGGTGCGGCGCATCGCGGCCCAAGCGCGCCGCCAGCCGATGCCAGACGCGGAACAGCAGTTCGTGGTTCTTGCGCGGCTCCACCGTGGAGACGACGACGAAGTAATTGAGCCCGGCCAGTTGCGGCAGGCTCTGCTCCACGGCCCCGAAGGCATCCGGCAGCGGCAGCCAGCGCACCAGGCTGGGCAGCTGTGCCAGGCCGTGCTGGCCAAGCGCCTCGTTGACCCGCTCGCGGGCGTGGGCGGTGTTGAAGATCAGGCAATCGGCATGGCTGGCGACGGTTCGGACCATGCGGTCGTGGTGCCGCACCGCGCCTTCGCGCACCAGGTGGGGATATTCCAGCGGGATGACATCGTGCAGCATCATCGCGCTGGTGATGTCGCGGCGTTCCTCCAGCCAGTTGTGGAAGAACGGCACCGCCAGGCCAAGCTGGCCGACATTGATGTAGATCGCCCCCTGCGGCACGCCGCTGCGCGCCGGACGGCCCAGCCGGATCGATGTCACGCCCAGCAGGTCGACTATCCGCCGGATGCCCCGCCCCAGCGTCATGCCGGGCGGAACGTGGGGCCGCGCGTCGGGTCGTTCCGGCGCAGCGAGCCGTTCCAGCAGATCGCCCAGCGCCGCATCGCGTTCGACAGTCTCGCCCTCGGCCCACAGGCTCTCAAGCTTGTGGAGCAGTTTGCAGACCAGCCAGGCGGGATAGGCCCGCACTCCCCATGGGGTGGGAAGGATGCCCAGGTTGTCACTGGCCGGATCGGCGAACACCCGGCGGGCCAGCGCCAGATCGACCCGGTCGATCCCGCGCGGGGTGGCGAACAGCGGGCCGATGAACAGCCGCGTCAGGTCATAGGCGATCACGCGGGGGGTGGCGGTCAAGGTCGAACCCCCTTCTTCGGGCAAGGGACAGGGCTGCCGATGGGCTGGAATTCGCTTGCACCATCCAGTCCGCCAGCCTTAGACAGCGCTCCCGATCGGGTCAAGGCGACGGGCCGTGCGGGCCAGCCGCAGCCCCTTGCGCGGCCCTTTGCCGGTTCGGCAGACCGGCTACGCAAGCCCCGGCAGGGGCAGGAATGGTGAATGCGTGCAACGGATTAACGAAACCCTGCTGAGCCGCGCGGAGCGGCGCCTGCTGGACTGGGCATGCCGACGCATGCCCGCCCGTGTCAGCTCCGACATGCTCACCGCGCTGGGCGTGGCCGGGGCGGGGCTGTGCTTTGCCGGCTATGTGCTGGCGGGGGCCTGGCTGTGGCTCGCGGTGGCCGGGATGGCGCTCAACTGGGTGGGCGACAGTCTTGACGGCTCGCTCGCCCGCTTTCGCCGCGCGGAGCGCCCCCGCTATGGTTTCTTCCTCGACCACATGACGGACACCCTGGCGATCGCGCTGATCATGGTCGGGATCGGGCTGTCGCCGCACGTCAATCTGGCGGTCGCCCTGGCGGCGCTGGGGGCCTATTACGCGATGACCATCCTGACCATGGCGACCTGCATCGCCACCGGGGTATTCCGCATCAGCTTCGGCGGGCTCGGCCCGACGGAAATCCGGCTGGTGATCGCCGTCTGCACAGCGGCCGCTGCTCTGCTGCCGGTCCCGGCCTGGACGATCGGGGGGAATGAGCTGACGATCTACGATGCGCTGATGGCCGCAGTGGCCGCAGGACTGGTCGTGACCTGCCTGGCCATGGCCCGGCGCACGGCGCGCGAACTGGCGGCGCTCGATCCGGGCAGCGGCAAGTCTTCTCCTGCCGACGCGGGGCGGCACTGACCGTCAGTTGTCGGTAAAGGCCCTCGCGAACTGGTCGCGCAGCGGCTTGAACATGTAGGACAGCAGCGAGCGGCTGGTGGTCTCGATATGGGTTTCCGCCGGCATGCCGGAGCGCAGGTCGAGCCGCGCGGCGCGCAGCTGTGCCGGATCGATCGTCACCCTGACCGCATAGTACGAATGGCGGCCATCCGCGCTGTCCGTCCGGTCGGTGGCGACATAGGTCACCTGGCCGCGCAGTTGCGGGGTGTTCGCCATGTTGAACGATGTGAAACGGACATAGGCAACCTGCCCGGCGCGGACCTGGTCGACGTCTTCGGGCGGGACGGCGACTTCGACCACCTTCTGCTCGCCATCAGGGACGATCTCCATGATCGGTTCGGCCGGCCGGATCACTTCGCCAGTCGAAGAGAAGGCCAGCTTTTCGACCGTGCCGACATAGGGCGCGCGGATCTCGCTGTTGTCGTGCTGGTCGGTCGCCGCGACCGAGCGCAGCTGCTGCTGGCTCAGCGTCGTGTTGATCTGGGCCAGGTCCTCGCCCGCCTGCACCCGGCGCGTCTCTCCCAACTGGATCGATTGCTGCCGGGTCTCGGCGATCCGGGCGCGGGCCTGGGCAATCCGCGACTGCAGCGCGCCGATGTTGCCGTCGATGTCGGCAGCGGCGCGTTCCAGCTGGTTGATCCGGGTGATCGTGACGAGGCGCTTTTCCCACAGCTGCCGGATCGCCACGCGCTCTTCCTCGATCAGCACCCGTTGCCGTTCGAGCGACTTGATCTGGGCCTCGAGCCCGCCGATCTCCTCGCTGTACTGTTCGATGCGCTGGGAGAGCTGGGCGCGAAGCTGCACTTCCTCGCTCCGCCGCTGGCTGAACAGCTGGGCGGAATCGCGCATCGCCTGGCGAGCGCCCGGGCTGTCCGCACGGGCAAGTTCCGCCGGCCAGGCGATCGCCCCCGCCCCCCTGCGCTCCGCCTCGAGCCGGGCACGCTCGGCCAGCAGTTGCTCGACAATCTGGGTCGAATAGGTGGCGTCGGCGCCGGTGACATTGTCCTCCAGCCGCAGCAGCACCTGTCCCGCTGCCACGCGCTGGCCATTTTTCACCAGGATTTCGGCAATCGCACCGCCGGTCGGGTGGGCGATCCGCTTGACCCGCGATTCGACCACGACCTGCCCCATGCCGATAACCGCGCCGCCCATCGGCACGAACGCCGCGAGCAGCGCCAGCGCGAGGAACAGGCCCCCCGCTGCATAGAGCGCGCGCTTCAGGTCGAACGCGTCGGCGGGAGCGCTGGCCCCGGGATTGGTCCAGAGGTCCGGCAGGCGCGGCGCGGTGGGAGGAAGGCGCCCGTTCATGCCGGCACTCCGCCCTGGGCCGGCTTGCCCTGCAGCCGAGCGAGAACCGCGTCGCGGGTATCCAGGTCGACGATCCGCCCGGCCTGCATCAGGGCGATGTGCGTGACCGGCCCCAGCGTGGCGGGGCGGTGGGTGATCATCACCACCATCCCGCCGCGCGCCTTCACCCCCTCGATCGCCCGGGCCAGCGCCTCGTCGCCGGCGGCGTCGAGATTGGAATTGGCCTCGTCCAGCACGACCAGGTGAGGATCGCGGTAGAGCGCCCGCGCCAGCCCGAAGCGCTGGCGCTGGCCTGCGGACAGCTCGAAAGTGCCACCGCCAAGCCGCGTCTCGTAGCCATCGGGCAGGCCCAGGATGATATCGTGCAGGCCGGCCGCGCGGGCCGCCGCAATCACCAGGTCCGAAGTGGCTTCCGGATCGAACCGGGCAATGTTTTCGGCCACCGTGCCTTCGACCAGCTCGACCTGCTGCGCGACATAGCCGAAGGCGCCGCCGATCTCGTCCGCGTCCCACTGGTCATAGGTCGCACCGTCGATCCTGATATCGCCCCGCTGCGGTTTCCAGATTCCCAGGATGGTCTTGGCCAGCGAGCTCTTTCCGGCCGCACTCGGCCCGACCACGGCGAGCGCCTGCCCCGGGCGCAGCTGCAGCGAGGCACCGGCCACGACAGCGAGCTGCGATCCGGGCGGAGCCACCCAGACGTCCTGCAGTTCGAGCGCGCCATGCGGGCGGGCCAGCCTGACGCTACGCGGTTCAGGCTGGGGAAATTGGGCGAGCAGCGCGACCAGCCGTGCCCAGCCCGAGCGGGCCGCGGCAAAGCTGCGCCAGTTGGCAATCGCCTGGTCGACCGGGGCCAGCGCGCGGCCGGTCAGCACCGAGGCGGCGATGATCACCCCGCCGCTGGCGTCTCCGTCGATCACCAGCAGCGCGCCCACGGTGAGGACCACCGATTGCAGGAACACGCGGAACAGCCGCCCCGCCCCGCCCAGTTTCGACATGGTCCGCGACAGGCCGGTCTGGGCCTGGACGAGTTGCCCGTCCCACGCGCAGGTCTTGTCAATCAGGCGGCGCTGCATGCCCATCGCCCAGGCGGATTCGGCCAGGCGCAGTTCGGTCAGGCTGGCTTCGGAGCGGCGTCCGGTAGCGATCGTGAGGTCCCGGGTGCCCGATTCGGTGCGCCGGTTGGTCGCCAGCGTCAGCGCTGTCAGCACCAGCGTGCCCAGCAGCGCGGTCAGCCCCAGGGTCCAGTGCAGGGCGGTAAGCACGATCAGGAACAGCAGAACCCACGGCAGGTCGATGATCGCGGCAGGCCCCATTCCCGACAGGAAGGCGTGGACCTGGTCGAGATCCCTGATCGGCTGCAGGCGATCGCTCTCGCCCTTGCCGCGGCGCAGGGTGCTGTTGATCGTGGCGTAGTGGACGGGCCTGAACAGGTCGGAGCGCAGGTGATTGGCAATCCCCAGCAAGGCCTCGCTGCGAATCTGTTCGAACGCGAACTGGAACAGGAAGATCACCACCAGCATCACGAACAGACCGGTCAGGGTCGGCACGCTGCGGCTGGGCAGGACCGAATCATAGACCAGCAGCATGTAAAGCGATCCGGCGAAGGTCAGGATATTGATCAGAATGCTGCACACGGCAACCACCGCGAACCGGGCCCGATAGTTCTGGACAAATCGCAGGAACAAGTAGCGCCCTTTCGCAATGGCCCGGCCGTCTCGGGCGAGCCTGCCGTCGCAGGTGGAACTTGCCCTGCCGTTCTGGCCCGGGAAGTCAATCACCTGTCCGCCCTGATAATCTGGCTGGCAGATATTGCCATAGCCATGAATCGATGTGCGGAGGCGGTCCGGGCCGGACAAGCCCCGTGGTGATCGGGGCAAGCCGATCGGTGTATCGGCCAGCCTGGGTGCCGCTCGCCCCGCCAGCCGCAGGCCGGCTGGTGGATCGATCCGGGAAACTCACCCTCAGACCGGCTGGCCAAACGCCGAATTGGACGATAGGTTCTCATCCATAAGAATATCCCGGAGAATTACAAGAATATCCCGGAGAATTACGGCATGGCCAAGTTGACTGTCATCGACCTCAATCAGGCTGTCGACTTTGATGATCTCGATCTCAACTGGTACATGCGGTTCCTTGACTATGCCGAACTGGAGCAGGGCTACAACGCCTCGCTGGCTGGGCGGATCTATCCCGATGTTGCCTATGTCGAGGCGTCGACCGGCACCGAGGCGCTGACCCTCGCGGTGGGCGGGATCAACCTGACCGCCAACGATAACGGCCTCACCGGCGGGCGGATCACCGGCATCATCGAATTCGATACCAACAGCGGGCAGATCGTCTACCTGATCCAGGACATCGACATTTCCGCCGTTGCCTTCCAGAGCGCGCTCAATACGGCAAGCAGCGCGGACGAGCGGTCCCTGCTGCAGATCGCGTTGCAGGGTGCGGATACCATCTCGCTCAGCAACATGGGCGACCGCGCCTATGGTTTTGCCGGCAACGACCAGATTTTCGGCAAGGGCGGAGCCGACTGGATCGACGGCGGTTCGGGCAACGACGACATTCGCGGCGATGACGGGGCGGACAAGCTCTATGGCGGAACGGGTGACGACAGCCTGATTGGCGACTTTCTCTCTGCCGACGGGACTTTCGGTCCGGCGGGCGACGATGAACTGTACGGCCAGGATGGCGATGACGTCCTGATGGGCGGTCCGGGCAACGACCTGCTTGATGGCGGGTCGGGCACGCGCGATTTCGCCAGCTTCTACGCTGCTCCGGCCGGAGTGACGGTCGACCTGTCGAACACCGGCTGGCAGAATACCGGCGAAGGCAGCGACCGGCTGGTCGGCATCGAAGGACTGATCGGCTCTAAATACAACGATGTCCTCACCGGCGACGGGCAGGACAACGATTTCCAGGCCCACGACGGCGCCGATACGCTGGATGGAGGCGGCGGAACCGACAAGCTGTACGGAGGCAAAGGCAACGACACCTACCTGATCAAGGTGCAGTCCGGCACGACGATCACCGAATACGCGGGAGAAGGCCAGGACAAGGTCATTTCCCGGATCAGCACCTATACCCTGCCCGATCACGTCGAGGTGCTGGTGCTGGAAGGCCTGATGGCGCTCAAGGGGATCGGCAACAGCCTTGCCAACGAACTGTTCGGCAACGAATTCAACAACGAGCTGCAGGGCCTGGATGGCGACGACCTGCTGGATGGCGGCGCGGGCGACGATCTTCTGCTGGGCGGCACCGGCTTTGACAAGCTGCTGGGCGGCGACGGGAACGACACGCTCGACGGCGGTGTCGGGGCCGACACGATGATCGGCGGCGAGGGCAACGACACTTATTACATCGACGCTCCAGGCGATTCAGCGACCGAGGTCGTGGGCACGGGCGGGATTGATACGATCATCACCAACCAGACGACCGATCTGGGCGAAGCGTTCGAGATCCTCTATCTCACCGGCAACGCCAACCTCAACGGCACGGGTGGCAGCCAGAACAACGCCCTCACCGGCAACGCCGGCGACAATCTGCTGCGCGGGCTGGGCGGAGACGATGGCATCGTCGGCGGCGCGGGCGGCGATACGCTGGATGGCGGCGCGGGAGACGATGTGCTCGATGGCGGCGTCGGAGTGGACACCGCGCTGTTCACCGGCAACCGCAGCCTCTACACGATCTCCCAGACAGCGACCGGCAAGTTCACGGTCACCGGCCCAGACGGCACCGACAAGCTCAGCAATGTCGAGTTTCTCCAGTTCGCGGACCAGAAGGTCAAGCTCTACCCCGGCACCGGCACCAACGTGAACTTCGCGACCGACGATCCCGCCACCTACATGACCGCGATCCGCGATTTCGACGGCAACGACGTGGGCGCGGCGGCGGACTGGAAGCGGATCGGCTCTGCCGACGTCAACGGCGACGGGGACGTGGACCAGATCTTCGTCAACCGCACCAACGGCCGTTTCGCCGAAGTCGGCACGGCGCCCGACGGCAAGGTCTATTTCAGCGACTACAGCTGGGGCGGAGAAACCCGGGTGGTGGGCATCTACATCGATCCGCTGGTGCAATCGGGCGATGTCGTCGCGGGCGGGCCGAACGACAGCCAGCGCCGGTTCCAGAACGACCTGTTCATCGGCAACATCAAGGGCGTGCTGGGCGCGGGCGACTATGACAAGGACGGGTTGCAGGAAGTCTACTTTGCGCTGACGGACGGCACCGCCTTCCTCCACGCCTACATGCACGCGGACGGGAACATCCGTTACGCCAATTACCAGAGCCAGCAGCAGGTGATCGGCTTCCTGTCGCAGAACGGCTGGGCGAGTTCGACTTACGACGGCTGGTTCAGCTGACGGGGCAGTT
>CALMJG010000200.1 GCA_937864195.1 uncultured Novosphingobium sp. | reverse complement strand
TGATGCCGACGAGCAGGTGCCAGACCTTGCGGGCAAATCCCATTGTGGTTCCTTGGTTTCAGTCCTGACGCGAACTTAGGGAGCAAGGCGCGGATTGGCCAGTGCCCGTTCGGCCAGCGGCCGATGCGGGCCGATGGGGGTTTTGGGGTTGGTTCCCCGCAGGCGCGTGGGCAAGTTGGGGACTGAGGAATGTCCGCTATCGCATTGTTACAAAAGCGGACGTTGTGACAGAAGGATTGGGCTAACGGACGCGCGCTTTCCGTATGATTTGGTCAACCCGCACAAGGTTCCTAGACATGGGAACATCGAACTTGGCGTCGTCCAAAGTCTGTGAATTGCAAAGCGCCTCTTTGCCGATGAACTCGATCCAGTAAATTTGCTGCTCCATCGAGCGAGGGAGGTCCAGCGCATCAGAGTACAAGTCAGCTTGGTAGCGCCCGTCCCCAAGCCCGTCCGAAAGCTCGGTGCGTTGGGCGGCGACAAATGATGCCCCTTCGAAGTTGGTGTAAAAATACCCTCGGAATGTACGTGAGTTCCGCCACTTGACCCGTTCCGCGTCGAAGTAGCCGGATGTTTCATCAAGGGTTTGCGCACCTCGCTCGAAGCAATCTGCATCTTTGCGCCACTGATGAGGAGCGAGTGATATAGTTGTAATGATCTCGCCCGCTTTCAGCTTATCAGTTTCTGCTTTCGCTGCGGAAGGCGCGCGATCCGAGGAACAAGCCGTGAGCAACAGTATGCCAGCTAACCCAATCGATGCGCATCGGTTTGTCATCAATTGAATGTGCCGCTCCAGCGCGATGTGCGCAATGCTATCGTGTCCGGACAGACAGCTTCAGCGGTTGAGTCCTCAGCAAGCGGCCACGGAAGTCTGCGCTGGCATTTACCCACGCCGCCTAGCGTCGTCATTGCGAGCGGAGCGAAGCAATGACGAGAGGGTGTGAGGCCCGCCGCGCTTTCCTACTCCCCCTGCGTCTGACAGGCTGCGTGGTGAAACGGCCCCTCCGGAACGCACCGGACACCTGCCATGTTCGAAGGTCACACCGCCTTGCCCGCAAAGACGCCAATACCGGTCATTTTTCCTATAACAAGCAGTCACTTGCGGACTGACCCTCACCCAAAGGTCACAACACAAAAACCGCGCAGAAGTGCGCAGCCTGCCCGCCACGGTGGACTAATCGCCGCCGCGCCTTGCAGGGGCGCTCAACCCGGTCTAGGGCGCTGTCTTCAATGACATCGCCGCAAACACCCGCGTCGGGCCGCTATCCAGCAGGCTCCGCCGCCTTTCCGCACCGCGACCTCACCGGCCTGGCGGGCCTTGCCCCGTGGGAGATCCTGTTCCTGCTCGACGAGGCGGAGCAATGGGTCGCGCTCAACCGCCAGCCGCAGAAGCGCAGCGAGCGGCTCGCGGGCCTGACGATCATCAACGCCTTCTTCGAAAACTCCACCCGCACCCTGCTGAGCTTCGAGATCGCGGGCAAGCGGCTGGGCGCGGATGTGGTCAACATGCAGGTCGCGCAGTCCAGCGTGAAGAAGGGCGAAACGCTGATCGACACGGCGATGACGCTGAATGCCATGCACGCCGACGCCATGGTGATCCGCCACCAGTCCAGCGGCGCGGTGCGGCTGATCGCGGAAAAGGTCGATTGCCCGGTGCTCAACGCCGGGGACGGCCAGCACGAACACCCCACGCAGGGCCTGCTCGACGCGCTGACCATCCGCCACGCCAAGGGCGACTTCGGCGGCCTGCGCGTGACGATCTGCGGCGACATCCTCCACAGCCGCGTCGCGCGCTCCAACATCCATTGCCTGACCACGCTGGGCGCCGAAGTGCGGGTCTGCGCCCCGCCCTCGCTGATGCCGGCGGAGATCGAGGCGCTGAAAGTGACCCCGTTCCACGATTTCGATGCCGCGCTGAAAGGCGCCGACGTGGTGATGATGCTGCGCCTGCAGCAGGAACGGATGAGCGGCCAGTTCATCCCTTCGCCGCGCGAATACCGCCACCTCTACGGCCTGACGCTCGACCGGCTGGCCAAAGCGCAGGGCGATGCGCTGGTGATGCACCCGGGGCCGATGAACCGGGGGGTGGAGATCGACAGCAATGTGGCCGACCTGCCGGGCCGCTCGGCGATCACCACCCAGGTCGAAATGGGCGTGGCGATCCGCATGGCCTGCCTGGACGTGCTGACCCGGCGAAGCCGCGGCGTGGAGGGCTGGGCATGAAGGATCTTGCTCCCCTCACCATCCTCAATGGCCGGATCGTGCTGCCCGAGGGCGAACCGGCGCACGGGGGCCTGCGCTGCGAAGGCGACCGGATTGTCGCGGTCGGCCCGGATGTGGCCGCGCAGGAGGGCGACCGGGTGGTTGACGCCAGGGGCGCGCTGATCGCGCCGGGCCTCGTCGATCTGGGCGTCTTCGCGATCGACAAGCCGGCCTTCCACTTTGGCGGGATCACCCGCGCCGCGCTGATGCCCGATCAGGGCACGGTGCTCGACAAGCCGGCGGCGGTGCGGTTTGCCGCGCAGTCGGGCAAGCCGGACCTGTGGGTCCACCCGCTGGCCGCCGCGACCAAGGGGCTGGACGGCGTGGAACTCGCCGAACTCGCCCTGATGCGCGATGCGGGCGCGCGGGCGGTGGCCACCGGGCGGCGCTGGATCAGCGATTCGGGCACGATGCACCGCCTGCTGTCCTATTGCGCGATGTTGGGGCTGGTGGTCGTCACCCATGCCGAGGACGGCGGCCTGACCGGACAGGTGGTTGCAACGGCGGGCGAGATGGCGACGCGGCTGGGCCTCCCCTCCGCTCCCGCCGAGGCCGAGGCGCTGGCCGTGGCGCGCGACCTGATGCTGGCGGAACTGACCGGCGCGCGGCTGCACTTCCGGCAGGTAACGACGGCTGCCGCGCTCGATCTCGTCCGGGCGGCCAAGGCGCGCGGCGTGAAGGTGACTGCGGGCGTTACCCCGGCCCACTTCATGCTGTCCGACGTGGCGCTGGGCGATTTCCGCACTTTCAACCGCTTTTCGCCGCCGCTGCGCAGCGAAGCGGACCGGCAGGCAGTGCGCGCCGCGCTGGCCGACGGGACGATCGACGTCATCGCCTCGGGCCACGATCCGCGCGGGCCGGAGGACAAGCGCCTGCCCTTCACCGATGCCGAACCGGGCATGGCGGGCGCGGAAACGCTGCTGCCGCTGACCCTGGGCCTGGTGCGCGACGGCGTGATCGACATGGCGCGCGCCTTCCGCCTGCTCGCCGCCCATCCCGCCGCGCTGCTGGGCGCCCCGGCGGGAACGCTGGCCGTGGGCATGGAAGCCGACGTGGCGCTGGTCGATCCCGAGCGCCCGTGGGTGGTCGATTCGGACAAGATGGCCGCTGCCGCCGGGAACACCCCCTTCGACAAGCAGGGGGTAGAGGGCCGCGTCCTGCGCCTGTTCAAGGGCGGGCAGGAAGTCGGCTAAAAAGGGAAAGGCCGCCGCTCCCCCCGGGGGAAGCGACGGCCTGAAACTCTTTGAAACGCCGGTGTCAGCGCTTGGCGGCAACCCGCGCCGGAGCAGTCCGGGCCTGCGCCAGCGCCGGACGGGCCGGAGCGCCACGCAGCTCGGTGCCGGCGTAGGCAAAGCACACCCCGCCCCGCGCCTTGAGGTTGGAACACATCCCCTGCGCGCCGCCCGCGTCGAACCCGGCGGCGGCAACCCGCCAGTAGTTCTTGCCGCGCACCACGGCGGGCGTGATCGTCATCCTGAAGTTCCTGAGCTCCGGGTTGCGGGCCGCATAGATCCCCCAGGCCCGCCGCGCGCCCTGCGCGCTGCGGAAGCTGCCCATCTGGACCAGGTGCGAGTTGCCGGCGGTCACCGCCCGCGCCGCCTGCGGGGCGGCGCTGCGGAAAGCGACGGCAGTGCGCACTGCGCGCGGCGCGGCGGCAACGCGGTGCTCGCGGTAGCTTGCCGGAACAGCCTGAACCACGGGGCGGGATACGAAGCTCACCTGCGCGCCCCGGCTATCGAAATGAGTCGGCTCGGCAGGGGCCGGAGCCGGCGCGGCAACCGGCGCGAAGGCGGTCGCAAAGGTTTCCGGAACCCGCGCATAGGTCTGCGCCGCGGCAGGGGCGGGAGCCGGGACCGAGACCGGCGCATACTGGGCCAGATCGCGCTGCTGCTCGACCGGCACGGGATTGGCGGCCGGCAATTCCACCTGCGCCGCGACCTGCTGCGGCTGCGGCGCGGGAATGGCGCTTGCCGCGCCGGCTTCGGCGGCCAGCTGTTCGTTGACCGGGGCGTTGCCCAGCGCCAGCGCGACCGGCAGGCCGGGATCGCCGCGCATCGGCACGCCAAGCAGACCCGCGATCCGCAGCTTGGCGTCTTCCGGCTTGGCACGCATCGCCCAGTCGCTGATCCGCTTGTCGACCTGATCGGCGGGAACGTCCTGCGCCACCATCACCCGCGCCTCGCGCCAGCGCCCGTCGAGCGCATAGGCATAGGCCAGGTTCTGGCGCAGCTTGGCCGATGCATCGCCGGCGCGCATGGCGTCCGAAAGCACGGCGACCCCGCGCGAGGTTTCACCGGCCAGAGCCAGGGCAAGGCCAAGATCGCTGGCGGGAATGGCATCGCGCCAGTCGTCAAGGATTGCCACCGCTTCGCCATTGCGGCCGCGGGCAACGTTGGACAGCGCGAAGCCGAGCGCGGAGCGGGCGGAATTGTCCCCCAGCTTCATCGCGTCGTCAAAGGCGGTCGCGGCCGAATCGAACCGTCCGGCGCGCAGGTAGGCCTGCCCAAGCAGGGCGCGATAGGCTGCCTCGCGCGGGTTGGCGGCCACGACTGCCTCGGCCAGCTGGATCGCCTTTTCGACCTGCCCCTTGGCCAGCGCGGCCTGGGCGGCGGCGGCGGTCTTGTCCGGGCTGGGCTTGGCCACGACCGTGTCGCTGAAAGCCGCACCGGCGATCAGGGCCGCAGCAAGGGCACCGGTCAGGCCCAGAGGCAGAAGCTTGGCGTTAAGGCGATTGGCGATCATGGGAGGTTTCCCTTTCTCAATCAGTTCTTGCGGCGCCTGGCCACCTGGGCGGCAAGGTCGGCAACATCGGGAAGTTCATCGAGCAGGCGGTCGAGCGCCTCGGTGACAAGCTGCTGGGCGCTGCGGCTTCTCAGCGTGCAGGCCAGCCGCAGCTTGAGGTGACGCTCCGCGTCGACCCGAAGCGTGAAGGCGGCGCGGCGGCCATCGGCCAGCGCCGAGCGGCGCGGAGCGGCGAAGTGTCGGGCCACCTCCTGCTGCTGGCGCACCACTTCGGGAACTGGCAGCGGCACGGGCACCGGCTGCGCTACCGGCGCCGACTGCGGTTCGGGCGCAAGCTTGACCACCGGAGCGAGTGCCGGGGCGGCCGAAGCATGGTCGTGCCCCATGTCGTTCCAGCCCAGGTCATCATGGTCCGCGATGAACTGCGCGGGCTGCAATGCGGCCAGCTGCGGACGCATCGCCGGGCGGGCGCCGCCCTTGCGGGCCAGCAGGCTGGGCCCCAGCGAGGCGAAAGGTTTAGGTTCGCTCATGCCCCCCGAGCCCCCTTACGATCCGGCGACCCGGCGGCCGAAGCCTCCGGCTGGGCGCTGCATCCCGGCGACCGGCGACACGGCGGTCGGCGCGGCAAACACGGTGCGGCGGAAGTTCTTCTCGAGCCGGTCGGAAATGTAGTTCCACAGCGCGGTGACTTCCTGCGAGGAGCGTCCGTTCGGATCGACTTCCATCACGGTGCGGCCGTCGATCATCGAGGCCGCGAAATCGGTGCGGTGGTGCAGCGTGACCGGGGCCACGGTGCCGTGCTGCGAAAGGGCGACGGCCGCTTCTGAAGTGATCTTGGCCTTGGGCGTCGCGGCGTTGACCACGAAGATCAGCGGCTTGCCGGCACGTTCGCACAGATCGACCGTAGCGCCCACGGCGCGCAGGTCGTGCGGGCTGGGCCGGGTCGGCACGACAATCAGTTCGGCAACCGAGATCACCGACTGGATCGCCATGGTGATGGCGGGCGGCGTATCGATCACGGCCAGGCGAAAGCCCTGCTGGCGCAGCAGTGCCAGGTCGCTCGCCAGGCGGGCGACCGTGGTCTGGGCAAAGGCGGGAAATTCCGCCTCGCGCTCGTTCCACCAGTCGGCCAGCGAACCCTGCGGGTCGATGTCGATCAAGACGACCGGTCCGGCGCCGGCGCGCTGGGCCTGCACGGCAAGATGGCCGGACAAGGTCGTCTTGCCTGAACCGCCCTTCTGTGATGCCAAAGCGAGTACGCGCAAAGCCTGATCCCCCTGAGAAATGCAGCAAACCCAAAATTCGATTGGGCCGGGATCGCAGAACGTTCCTAATTTTGGGTTAACGCAGCGGAACACGGCCATGCGCAAAACACCGGGTGCGGCGGGGCAAGTCCCTTGCTAACCTTGCCTTTACCACTGTGCTTAATGATGCGGGCGAGGCAATGCGGGGGCTGCAGGCCTGGTTGCGGGTCAACCGTCTAAACTTTCCCTGCCGGAACAGGATTCTTTTTGATGGGCCGTATTTTGTGGTTGAGCGCGATGGCTCTGGCTTCGGCCGGCATCCCCGTGGGCAGCGCCGGGGCCGATACCAAGGCCGGCGTCGAGGCCTGGACGCGCGGCGACTATCCCGCAGCGGTTCGCGAATGGGAGGCCCAGTCGGCCAAGGGCGATGCGGACGCGATCTTCAACCTTGGCCAGGCCTACAAGCTGGGCAAGGGTGTGCCGCAGGACCTCGCCAGGGCCGAAGCCCTGTTCGGACAGGCAGCGGCAGCCGGCCACCTGCAGGCATCCGACAATTACGGCCTGCTGCTGTTCCAGAAGGGTGAACGGCAGAAGGCCCTGCCCTTCATCCGCGCGGCGGCCGATCGCGGCGATCCGCGCGCCCAGTATCTGCTGGGCCTGGCGCACTTCAACGGCGATCTTGTCACCAAGGACTGGGTGCGCGCTTATGCGCTGGTCAGCCTGGCGCAGCAGCAGGGCCTTGCCCAGGCAACTCCGGCGCTGACCCAGATGGACCAGTACGTGCCGATGGAGCAGCGCCAGCAGGCCGCCCAGCTCGCCACCGAACTGCAGAGCCAGGCCGACGCCACCCGCGCGCGGCAGCTGACCGCGGTCGACCTGGGCGCCAGCGCCTCGGCTCCGGCTGGCGCTGGCGCTGTTCCGGCCGTTGCCATGCGCAGCCCCCAGCCCGCTCCGCGCGATGCGGTGAACGCGGCACGCAGGGTTGCGGGAACGGACAGTCCTGCCACTGCGGGGGCGGACTATGCCCGTCCGGCCACGGCCACACCGCCTCCGCCCCGCCCCGCGCCAAAGCCGCCGCAGGTCGCGGCCGCGCCAGCGGCGCCGCCGCGTACCGCCCCCGCCCCCACTCCCGCGCCGGCGTCCGCAGGCGGAGCCTGGCGGGTGCAGCTTGGCGCCTTCGGGGTTGCGGCCAATGCCGATGCGCTGTGGAACCGGGTCCGCGCCCGGCCCGAATTGGCCGGTCATGCCCGGATCGACCAGCGCACCGGATCGGTCACCAAGCTCCAGGCTGGGGACTTTGCCAGCGAGGCGGCCGCACGCGGGGCGTGCACCCGGCTGGTCGCGGCCGGATTCACCTGCCTGGCAGTACGCAACTAAACGAACAGTTGCTAATGCGATCAATTCGCATTAAGCGGGGCGGGAGAGTCGAGGACCACCGCCGATGTACGTCTGCATCTGCAATGCCATCAAGGAAACCGATCTGCGCCGCGCCGCGCTGCTCCATGCGGGCGATGTCGACGCGGTTTATGCGGCGCTGGGCAAGACCCCGCAGTGCGGCCAATGCCTTGACGATGCCGCCGAAATCCTGATCGAGGAACGCGAAAAGGCCGCAGTCGACCTCCTCGCCCCGGCGAGCTGAAATCCCCTCCCGGCTTGCCGCAGGACCGGCGCCGGCGCATAGTGCGCGCCAACCAAGGAGGCACTCATGCAGGGCGACGCTCAGGTCATCGACTATCTCAACAAGGCGCTGCAAGGCGAACTGACGGCGGTCAATCAGTACTGGCTGCATTACCGGATGCTCGACAACTGGGGCGTGAAGAAGCTCGCCGCCTTCGAGCGCGGCGAATCGATCGACGAGATGAAGCACGCCGACCTGCTGGCCGAACGCATCCTGTTCCTGGGCGGCTTGCCCAATTTCCAGTCGATGGGCCGTCTGCGGATCGGCGAGAACGTCGAGGAGATCCTGAAGGCCGACCTCGCGCTTGAGAACGAGGCGCTCCCGCTGCTGCGCGACGCGATCGCCCACTGCGAAGGCGTGCGCGACTATGTCAGCCGCGACCTGTTCGCCTCGATCCTGGCGAGCGAGGAGCACCATGTCGACGAGATCGAGACCCAGTTCGAAATGATCGAGCGCATGGGCCTGCAGAACTACATCCAGCTCAACAGCCAGGCTGTCGAAGCGAGCTAGCGCCTGCTGCTATCTTACTGAACGAGGCACGCCTGAAGCCCCCGTGACGAAGCTCGCGGGAGCGGATCGGCACCGTTCCCGGGTGCTAGCTCCTGAACGGGTTCTTGGCGCTGCGCAGCGTGAGTCGCACCGGGACCGCGTTGAAACCGAGTTCGCGGCGGATGCCGTTCACCAGGTAGCGCTGGTAGCTCATCGGCAGGTCATCCAGCCTGGTGCCGAACAGGACGAAGCCCGGCGGGCGGGTCTTGGCCTGGGTGATGTAGCGCAGCTTGATCCGCTTGCCGCCCGGCGCCGGCGGCGGATTGGCCTCCAGCGCGGTTTCGAACCAACGGTTGAGCAGGCCGGTCGGGACCCGCTTCGACCAGGCCGCGCGGATTTCGAAGGCGACCCTGATCAGGGTGTCGAGCCCCTTGCCGGTGCGGGCAGAGACGGACAGCACCGGCAGGCCCTTGACCTGCGCCAGCCCTTCATCGAGCGCGCCGCGAATCCCGTTGAACAGGCCCGATGGATCCTCGGCCACGTCCCACTTGTTGATCGCCACGATCAGCGCCCGGCCTTCTTCCAGCACCATTGATGCGATCTTGAGATCCTGGTGCTCCAGCCCGCGCGTGGCATCGAGCAGCAGCACGACCACTTCGGCGAAATCGACCGCGTGGCGAGCATCGGCCACCGCCAGCTTTTCCAGCTTGTCGACGACCAGCGCCTTCTTGCGCATTCCGGCAGTGTCGATCAGGCGCACGGGCCGCACCTCGCCATTGTCGGGGTCGGTCCACTCCCAGTCGATCGCGATCGAATCGCGGGTGATCCCGGCTTCCGGCCCGGTCAGCAGCCGGTCCTCCTTCAGCAGCGCATTGATCAGCGTCGACTTGCCGGCGTTGGGCCGCCCGACGATCGCAAGCTTGAGCGGCGCGCGGTTGAGCGCCTCCTCGTCTTCCTCGTCGATCTCTTCCTCGGCCCCGGCATCCACTTCCGCTCCTTCGAGCAGCGGCAGGAGCGCTTCGAACAGGTCGCCCATGCCTTCGCCGTGTTCGGCGGAAAACGGCACCGGATCGCCAAAGCCCAGCGAATAGGCTTCGTAAAGCCCGTGATCCCCGGACTTGCCTTCGGCCTTGTTGGCCACCAGCACCACCGGCACGTCGCCCTGCTGGCGCAGGTAACGCGCGATTTCCTCGTCCAGCGGGGTCAGGCCGGCGCGGGCATCGATCACGAACAGCGCAACGTCCGCGCCCTTCAGCGAGGCTTCGGTCTGCTGGCGCATCCGGCCGGGCAGGCTGGCCGCATCCTCGTCTTCCCAGCCGGCGGTATCGACGATCGTGAAATCGAGCCCCAGCAGGTGCGCCTCGCCCATCCGGCGATCGCGGGTGACACCCGGCTGATCGTCCACCAGCGCCAGCCGCTTGCCGACCAGGCGGTTGAACAGAGTGGATTTGCCGACGTTGGGACGGCCGATAATGATAACCTGGGGAAGCGCCATGTGCGCCACCTGACCCCTGCGGCAAATATTTGCAAGCGGTCCGGCAATTTCTTGCCGCGGCGTTAACCATGCCGCGCAGGTTGGCGCAAACCATTTTCGGCCAGGTTCGACGCTCGGAAAGCACGCAGACCGGTTACGGACTAGCCATCTGGCCTATTCCCAAACCGGCCTGCGGCAGATTTCAATGGGTTCGCGTCGATCAGGGGTAAGTGCATGTCGAAGGCAGCTCTCGCGGGATTTCTGTGCCTTTCCCTGGGACTGGCGTGCGCATCGCCCGCGCTCGCCGTCAACGAGAGCGCGCGAGGCGTCCAGACGCCGAGCCTGACGCCCTACCTGCAATGCGTGCCCTATGCGCGGCAGGTCACCGGTATCACCATCTTTGGCGACGCGCACACCTGGTGGGGTCAGGCCGAGGGCCGCTATGCGCGCGGCTACAAGCCGAAAGTCGGCGCCGTGCTGGCGCTGCGCCCCCACGGCGGATCGCGCCTGGGCCATGTTGCCGCAGTCAGCAGGATCATCGATTCGCGCACCCTGCTGGTGCGCCATTCGAACTGGAGCCCGATCAACGGCCGGCGCGGCCAGATCGAGGACAACGTCAAGGTGGTCGACGTGTCGCCCGCCAACGATTGGAGCGCAGTCCGGGTGTGGTACGCGCCGCTCAAGGATCTTGGCGGCACGCATTGGCCAGTCCAGGGCTTCATCTATCCAGCGAAGCCGAAGAAGGGCGAAAAGCTGAAAGACCGCCCGGTGCCCGCGAATCTCCCGCGCGGCAGCGACGATCCGATTGCCGACCTGATCGGCGCGCGGATGGGCTGGTAGCCCCCGCGCGCCTTCAGGTTCAGGCCCTGGCTACGGGCGCGTCCTCGCCCAGATCCTCGAACCAGGCTTCGACCGGGCCGTTGAGCCGAATCGTCAGCGGCTGGCCGTGACGGTCCATCGTCTTGCCCGCCTGGACCCGCACCCAGCCCTCGGAAATGCAGTATTCCTCGACATTGGTGCGCACCACGCCCTTGAAGCGGATGCCCACGCCGCGCTGCAGCACGTCGGCATCGAAATAGTCGCTGCGCGGGTTGATTGCCAGGCGGTCGGGCGGCACGTCGGGGCCGGAAACGGTTTCTTCGCTCATGGGGGCGCTCTATCTTGTGATGGGCGCTTGTCAATTCGCACAGCACGCTCTAAGGGCGCGCTTCTGCACCGGAAGTGGGCGCGTAGCTCAGTGGTAGAGCACACCCTTCACACGGGTGGGGTCGCAGGTTCAATCCCTGCCGCGCCCACCACTTCCTCTCCTTGAAAGCATGAAGCCAAGCGGGCATAGCCCCGGCACCATGCACGATATCAAGCTGATCCGCGAAAACCCCGAAGCCTTCGACGCTGGCCTTGCCCGGCGCGGGGTGGAGCCTTTGTCCGCCGCCATACTGGCGCTTGATGCACAGCGGCGCGATGTCGCGACGCGGATGCAGGAGGCGCAGGGGCGCCGCAATGAAGCGTCGAAGGCGATCGGCGCGGCGATGGGCCGGGGCGACAAGGACGAGGCTGAGCGCCTCAAGGCCGAGGTGGCCGCGCTCAAGGACACGCTGCCCGCGCTAGAGGCCGAGGAACGAGACCTTACCCAGCGCCTCCAGGACGAGCTGGCCCGCCACCCGAACCTGCCCGCCGCCGAAGTGCCCGAGGGCGAGGACGAGAGCCAGAACGTCGAAGTGCTGCGCTGGGGCACCCCGCGCGCCTTCGATTTCCAGCCGCGCGAGCATGCCGACCTTGGCCCGCCGCTGGGTCTTGATTTCGAGACTGGCGCAGTCCTCTCCGGGGCGCGCTTCACTTTCCTGCGCGGGCAGATGGCGCGGCTTCAGCGCGGGCTGGCCCAGTTCATGCTGGACCATCAGACCACGGCCAATGGCTACACCGAATGTGCCACTCCGCTGCTGGTGCGGCAGGAGGCCCTGTTCGGCACGGGACAACTTCCCAAGTTCGCCGAAGACAATTTCCAGACCACCGACGGACGCTGGCTGATCCCCACAGCCGAGGTTTCGCTGACCAATTCGGTGCGCGAGCAGATCCTGGCCGACAGCGCCCTGCCGATCCGGATGACAGCGCTGACCCCCTGCTTTCGCAGCGAGGCGGGCGCGGCCGGCAAGGATACGCGCGGCTATATCCGCCAGCACCAGTTCGAGAAGGTGGAACTGGTCAGCATCACCCGCCCCGAGGATTCGGAGGCCGAACACGAACGGATGACGGCGGCGGCGGAATCGATCCTCCAGGCGCTGGACCTGCCCTATCGCAAGGTGCTGCTCTGCGCGGGCGACATGGGCTTTACCGCACGCAAGACCTTTGATCTTGAGGTCTGGCTGCCCGGCCAAGCCGCCTACCGCGAGATTTCGTCCTGCTCCAACTGCGGTGATTTCCAGGCGCGGCGGATGAATGCCCGCTATCGGCCCGAAGGGCAGAAGGGCACGGAATTCGTCCACACGCTCAACGGCTCGGGCCTGGCGGTCGGGCGCACGCTGGTGGCGATCATCGAGAATTACCAGCAGGCGGACGGCTCGGTCACCGTGCCCCCTGCCCTGCTGGGCTATTGCGGCGGCCTGACCGCGCTGGTGCCGGCCTGATGCGCATTCTCCTGACCAACGACGACGGCATCTTCGCCCCCGGCCTTGAAGTGCTGGAGCGGATCGCGCGGCAGTTTTCCGACGACATCTGGATCGTCGCGCCATCGGAGGAACAGTCCGGCGCGGGCCATTCGCTGACCCTGTCGAGCCCGGTCCGGCTGCGCCAGCATGGCGAGCGGCGCTTCTCGGTATCGGGAACGCCGACCGATTCCGTGATGATGGCGCTGCGAACGGTCATGCCCGCGCCGCCGGACCTGCTGCTCTCGGGCGTCAATCGCGGTGCCAACCTGGGCGATGACGTGACCTATTCCGGCACCGTTTCCGCCGCGATCGAAGGGACGCTGGCCGGCATCCGCTCGATCGCGCTGAGCCAGGTCTATGCCCGCGAAGGCATGGCCGACAGCGTGCCGTTCGGCGCCGCCGAGGCCTGGGGGGCAAAGGTGATTGCCCCGCTGCTCGATGCGCCGTTCGCACCGCGCACGCTGGTAAACGTCAATTTTCCGGCGGTGGACGCGGGCGCGGTCAAGGGCATCAAGGCAGTCCGTCAGGGCTTTCACGATTATGCACGGGGCAGCGTGGTCGAAGGCACCGACCCCCGTGGATACCGCTATTTCTGGTTTGGTCTCCATGGTATAGAACATACGCCCGGTCACCAGACCGACCTTGAAGCGATACAGGATGGCTACGTGTCGGTTACGCCGCTGCAACTTGATCTGACCCACGAAGCCTCGCTTGGCGACCTCGCGGGGCGTTTCGCAAGGTGAAGCCGCGCGGGGGGATGCGGCTGGGGGGCCTTTGCATAGTTCTGGGAGTTCTGGCGGCAGTCCCGGCGGCAGCCCAGACGGCTGACCCGAAGGGGGCCACCGAATACGTGGTCAAGCCCGGCGAGACGCTGGGCGGAGTGGCCAACCGGTCCGGCGTGTCGCGCGCTGCGATCATCGAGGCGAACGGGCTGAAAGAGCCCTATCTGCTGCGGGCCGGCCAGAAGCTGGTGATCCCGCGCCGCCGCACCCACACCATCAAGGCGGGAGAGACCAGCTTCTCGATCGCAATGGACTTCGGCATGCCCTGGCCGGAAATCGCTTTGGCCAACAAGCTTGATCCCCGGGCAGAAGTCAGGCCCGGTCAGGTTCTGGCGATCCCCGCCCTGCCCGCGTCGGCGCCGCCCCAGATCAAGGCCGCGCCGCTGGTTGCAGCCCCCGCCGCATCTGCTGCGCCGACTCCGCTGGCGACTGCGGCCGCAACGCCGGCTGCCAGCCCTGCCCCGGCGGTGGCCGATGAAACGCGCCCGCCCGCGTTCTCCTGGCCGGTCAAGGGCGATGTCCGCCGCGCATTTGCCGCGCGCGGGGAAAAATCCGCCTACCATGACGGTGTCGATATCCGCGCGGGCGAGGGAACCCCGGTGCGCTCCAGCGCGGCGGGCAAGGTGATCTTCGCCGGCGCAGGCCCCAGGGAATACGGCCTGACCGTCATCATCCACCACGCCGGCCGCTGGACCACGACCTATGGCTTCCTGGGGCGGGTGACCGTCAAGCTGGGCGACGAGGTCAAGGCCGGGGAGCGGGTCGGGCTGGTGGGCAAGACCGGGCTCGCCACCGAGCCGCAGCTCCACTTCGAAGTGCGCAACAACAAGGCGGCACTCGATCCGGCGAAGTTCCTGCCGAAGCGGTGATGGCGCGCCCGCTGCGCCTGTCCCCGGCCAAGCCACTGCGCCGCGCGATCCAGGTGCCGGTCTGGGCAGACCTTGCCCTGCGGCTGGGGGCCGCGCTGCTGCTGGTTTCGATCGTGATCCTGGTCCACTGGCTGGACCGCGCCGGGCTGAAGGACAGCCACGACGGCGAGGTCAGCCTGCTAGACGTCGTCTATTTCACGATGATCTCGATCACCACCACGGGGTTCGGCGACATTACCCCGGTCAGCGACAAGGCGCGGCTGATCGAGGCCGTGATCGTCACCCCGATCCGGCTGGCCGTGCTGTTCATCTTCGTCGGCACGGCCTACAATTTCCTTATCAAGCGCACCTGGGAGAACTGGCGGATGCGGCGTATCCAGGAACGGCTGACCGGGCACATCGTGGTGCTGGGCTTCGGCATCAGCGGCTCGCAGGCGGTCAGCGAACTGATCGAGCGCGGCACCGATCCTGGCCGGATCGTGGTGCTCGATCCCGGCGCCGACCGGCTGGAAGAAGCCGAGGCGATGGGCTGCAACGTGCTGGAAGGCGATGCCAGCCGCGACGAGACGCTGATGGCGGTGCGGATTGCCGAGGCAAGCACGGTACTGGTTTCGGCCGGCCGCGACGACACCTCGATCCTGATCGTGCTGACCGTGCGCCACCTCGCTCCCAAGGTGCCAATCAGCGTGGTGGTCCGTGCCGAGGACAACGAGATCCTGGCGCGGCAGGCCGGTGCCGACAACGTGATCAACCCGGTGCGGTTTACCGGCCTGCTGCTCGCGGGATCGGCGCAGGGCACGCACGTTTCCGATTACCTCGCCGATCTCGCTTCGGCTTCAGGGGACGTGCAACTGGTCGAGCGCGAGGCACTGCCGGAAGAGGTCGGCCTCAGCCTCGACGATCTGCCCGGCCGGGCGCGCGGCCTGCGCATCCAGCGCGGCGGGCGGGAAATCGGCTTCTGGCAGCCCGAAGCGCAGCGGATCGAAGCTGGCGATGTGATCGTCGCCGTGGTGCCGACGCTGACCTAGCCCAGCGCCCAGAACACTGTGCCCATGGCAAGGTAGGCAATCAGGAAGGCCACGCTGTCGCGCCAGCTTTCCCGCGCCGGTGTGCCTTGCCGCAGTTGTGCCAACCACAGCGCGGGGATCACGATGGCCAGCGCCAGCCCGCCCGCCTGCATGAAATAGAGGTGCGGTTTGACCTCCAGCTTGTCCGGACCGATCCGCGCCAGCGCATGGCCCAGCATGGCGGCGGGCACCAGTTGCAGGGCATAGGGCCAGGCCTTCAGCGCGGGCGACGCCTTGCGCCAGAACAGCCACAGCACCAGCGCCGCCGCGCCCGCTGCCAGCGCCACCGCGATCCAGTTCATCGGGCCCATCGTTCAGTCCTTTCGCGCGATCTTTCGCGGCAGTAGCGAAATCAGGCGCAGAGGTGTAGGGGCCACTCCCCATGGCCACCACGAATCCCCCGATAGCCCTCCCCGACCAGAAGAAGGTCGGCATGGTCAGCCTTGGCTGCCCCAAGGCGCTGGTCGACAGCGAACGCATCCTCACGCGGCTGCGCGCCGATGGCTATGCGATGAGCGGCGACTATGCCGGGGCCGACGTGGTGCTGGTCAACACCTGCGGCTTCCTCGATTCCGCCAAGGAGGAAAGCCTGGCCGCGATCGGCGAGGCGATTGCCGAAAACGGGCGGGTGATCGTCACCGGCTGCATGGGCAACGAGGCGGAAGTCATCCGCGCGAAGTTCCCGGAAGTGCTGGCCGTCACCGGCGCGCACCAGTACGAGGCGGTGGTCGAGGCCGTGCACGAAGCGGCCCCCCCCAGCCAGGGGCCGTTCATCGACCTGGTGCCGCAGATGGACGTCAAGCTGACCCCGCGCCACTACAGCTATCTCAAGATTTCCGAGGGCTGCAACCACGCCTGCGCCTTCTGCATCATCCCGCAACTGCGCGGAAAGCTGGTCAGCCGCCGGATCGACGCGGTGCTGCGCGAGGCGGAAAAGCTGGTCGCGGCGGGGACGAAGGAACTGCTGGTGATCAGCCAGGACACCTCGGCCTACGGCGTCGACGTACGGCACGAGGAGCGCACGTGGAAGGACCGCCCGGTCCGCACCCACATGACCGACCTTGCCCGCGAACTTGGCGCGCTGCGCACGCCGCAGGGTGAGACGCCGTGGGTGCGGCTGCACTACGTCTACCCCTACCCGCACGTCGATCAGGTCATTCCGCTGATGGCCGAGGGGTTGCTGACGCCCTATCTCGACATCCCCTTCCAGCATGCCGCCCCTTCGGTACTGAAGGCGATGAAGCGCCCGGCGAACGAGGCCAAGGTACTGGAACGCCTGAAGGCCTGGCGCGAAATCTGCCCGGACATCGCCGTGCGCTCCAGCTTCGTGGTCGGCTTCCCCGGCGAGACCGAGGCTGATTTCCAGTACCTGCTTGACTGGCTGGACGAGGCCCAGCTCGACCGGGTCGGCGCGTTCCGCTTCGAACCCGTCGACGGCGCGGCGGCCAACGACCTGCCCGGCCAGGTCCCGGAAGAGGTCAAGGAAGAACGCTACGCCCGGATCATGGAGAAGACCGAGGCGATCAGCGCCGCCAAGCTGGCCGCCAAGGTCGGCCGCACGATCCCGGTGATAATCGACGAAGTTGGCGAGCCTGACGAGGACGGCGATATCGGTGCCACGGCCCGCAGCCAGGCCGACGCGCCCGAAATCGACGGCGCGGTCTACCTGCGCCAGGTGCCGGCCACACTCGCTCCGGGCGATTTTGTCCAGGTGACGGTCGAGGATGCCGACGCGCATGACCTTTACGGGGTGATTGCGCAGTAACCGCGAATGCCGCTAGCCTCCCCCGCAAAGAGGGGAGAATCGATGCGGCAACTGGCCATCCTGCTGCCGGCACTGGTGCTGGCGGGGGGCGGAACGGGTGAAGCCCCGCCCCGCCCGCTCACCCAGGAGCAGAGCGCGGCGCTGCGTCCCGCCGATGCGCGGCTGGCCGGGCTTTACGACAATTCCTGCCGGGCCTGCCACACGGTCAAGGATTCGCTCGCCCCGCTGACCGGCGACCGCACCCTGTGGGATCCCCGCTGGACGCAGGGCGAGGCCGCGCTGCTTTCCGCAGTGCTCCAGGGCAAGAAGGCCATGCCAGCGGGCGGCCAATGCTTCACCTGCACGGCTGACGATTATCGCGCGCTGATCCGCTTCATGGCCGGGAGGGACAGTTGAGCACCCGCCGCAAGGTCATGCTGGGCGGCGCGGGGTTGCTCGCGCTGGGCGGCGCGGGACTTGCCGGACGGCGCGCCTGGCTCGACCGCGAACCGGACCTGCCGGCCGCCACCGACGCGCGCGGACGGCTGCTGTGGAGCAATTGGGCCGGCACGGAAAGCGCCTACCCAGCCGCGCGTGCGGCTCCTGCCGACGAGGCGGAGCTGGCCGCCCTGCTGCCACGCGCAGCCGCGCCGATCCGCCCGGTGGGCGCGGGCCACAGTTTCACCGCCTTGGTCCCGACCGACGGAACCATGCTGGCGCTTGACCGGATGAGTGGGCTGGTCTCGGCTGACCGCGCCAACGCTACCGCCACCGTCCGGGCCGGAACGCGGCTTTCCGCGCTGGGGCCGGCCCTGGCCGCGGTCGGTCAGGAGATGCCCAACCTGCCCGACATCAACAAGCAGACCCTCGCGGGCGCGCTGGCTACCGGGACGCACGGCACCGGCAAGGACTATACCGCGCTCCACGGCGCGGTCACCGCGATGCGGCTGGTCGCTCCCGATGGAGGTGTGCGCGAATGCAGCCGCGATGCCGATGCGGAGCTGTTCCACGCCGCCCGCGTGGGGCTCGGCGCCTTCGGTGTGCTTAGCCAGGTGACGCTGCAGAACCAGCCGCTGACGCGCGTGCGCAAGGTGGTGCGGCTGATCGACACCGAAGAGCTGCTGGCCAGTTGGCCCGCCCTGGCCGCGAATCATCGCAATGCCGAATTCCTGGTCCTGCCCTTCACCGGCAAGTCCGCGCTGATCACCCACGACGTAACCTTCGATCCGGTCAGCCCGCGCGGTCCCGATCAGGACGCGGACACCTTGATGAGCCTGAAGCGCCTGCGCGACCTGTTCGAGTTCACGCCCGGGCTGCGCAAGTCGCTTGCCAGCCGCCTGCTGGCCGACGTCCCGCCGGAAATCGCGATCGACGAGGGCTGGAAGCTGCTGTCGAACGAGCGCCCGGTGCGCTTCAAGGAAATGGAATACCACCTGCCGATCGAACGCCAGGTGGAAGCCCTGCGCGAGGTGATCCGCCGGATCGAAAGCCGCGCGACTGACGTGTTCTTTCCGATCGAGGCGCGGATCATCGCCCCCGACGATGCCTGGCTATCGCCCTTCTACCAGCGCGCCAGCGGATCGATCGCGGTCCACGCGTGGTACAAGGACGAGCACGACTGGATGTTCCGCCTGATCGAGCCGGTGCTGCGCGAAGCGGGCGGCAGGCCGCACTGGGGCAAGCTCCACTCGCTTGGCGTGGCGGACCTCGCTGCGCTTTATCCGATGTGGCGCGAGGCCCAGGCCGTGCGCCGCTCGGTCGACCCGCAAGGGCGGATGCTCAATCCGTACCTGCAGAGGCTGCTTGGCGCGTGAGCGGGTTTGATCGCCGTGCGCTGCTGCTCAGTGGGGGCGCGCTCGCACTTGGCACGCTGGGCCTGCTGACCGCGCGCCCGGCCATGGAGGGTGGAATGCACGATCCATACTTTGCCGGCATCTCCGCCGCCCTGAAACGAGCGGGCCTGATGCGCCCCGTGCTGGTGATCGACCGCGCGAGGCTTGGCGCCAATATCGCCGCGATCCGCAAGAGTGTAGATGCCGCCGGCCTGCCGCTGCGGGTGGTGGCGAAGTCGCTCCCCTCGCCCGCGCTGCTGGGCGAAGTCATGGCCGGGATGGGCAGTCAACGGCTGATGGTGTTCAGCGCCGAGATGCTGATCCAGCTTGCCCCGCTGCACCCCGCTGCCGACCTGCTGATGGGCAAGCCGCTGCCGGTCAGCGAGTTTCTCAGGGTGGCCGGGCACGCTGGCGGCGATTTCGCGGCGCGGGTGCAGTGGCTGGTCGATACCCCACTGCGGCTGAACCAGTATCTGGACGCCGCCAGGACACTGGGGATCGCCCCCAGGCTCAACTTCGAGATCGATGTCGGGCTGCACCGCGGCGGCTTCACCGATCCTGCGGCGCTGGCGGAGGCGGCGCGCCTGACCCGCGATAGCGGCGGCGCCGTCTCCGGCCTGATGGGCTACGATCCGCACGTTCCGAAGATGCCCAGCCCCGACAAGGCCCACGCCGCCGCGCAGAAGGCCTACAAGGAAGCCCTTGCCGCGCTGGCCGGGGCCGGATTTGCCGATCGCGCCGCGCTGACCCTCAACAGCGCGGGCAGCCCCACCTTCCGCCGCCACTGCGCGGGGACTGTGGCCAATGAAGTCTCGGTCGGCTCGGCCTTCGTCAAGCCGGGGGACTTCGATTATCCGGACCTGGACGATCTGGCACCCGCCGCCTTCATCGCCACTCCCGTGATCAAGGCGAGCACCGACCAGCAGCTCCCGGGGGTTGAGGCGCTGTCAGACGCGATGCACTGGTGGGACCGCAACACGCAGCGCGGATTCTTCATCCACGGCGGCCACTGGCTGGCAAAACCGGTTTCACCGCCCGGCCTGGAATATTCGAAATTGTTCGGCCGCTCTTCCAACCAGGAACTGCTGACCGGCTCCGCGCGGATCGACCTGAAACCCGACGACCACGTGTTCCTGCGCCCCGACCAGAGCGAGGCGCTGTTCCTGCAATTCGGCGACATCGCGGTCTATGACGGCGGTGAGATCGCCGCGATGTGGCCGACCTTGCCGATCAGCGCCTGACGGCTCAGAACATCCGCGTCAGCACGTAGAACACCGCGCCCACCGCCGCGCTGGCCGGGATGGTGATGAACCAGGCGGTGACCACGCGCCCCGCCACGCCCCAGCGCACGGCGCTGGCCTTGCGGGCGGCGCCGGTGCCGATCACCGAGCCGGTGATCGCGTGCGTGGTCGAAACCGGAATACCCATGGCGCTGGCGCCGAACACCACGATCGAACCCGCCGTGCTGGCCGAAAACCCCGTGTGGTGGTTGAGCTTGGTGATCTTGGTGCCCATCGTCTTGATGATCTTCCACCCGCCCGACATCGTCCCCAGGGCGATGGCTGCGTAGCACGAGATCACGACCCATTCGGGGATATGGAATTCACCCTTCAGCTGGCCGGTCGAATAGAGCAGCACGGTGATGATCCCCATCGTCTTCTGGGCATCGTTGCCGCCGTGGCTGATCGAATAGGCGGCCGAACTGAACAGGTGCAGCGTCTTGAATACGCCTTCGGCGCGGCGCGGCTGGAAGCCCTTGAACAGCCACGAGGTGACGAGGACCATCAGCATGGCGAGGACAAAGCCCAGCATCGGCGACAGGAAGATCGCGATCACCGTCTTGGTGGTGCCGGAACTTTCCACCACTCCGAAACCGCCATGCGCGATGCCCGCGCCCAGCAGCCCCCCGATCAGCGCGTGGCTGGAGGACGAGGGAATGCCCTTGAGCCAGGTGACGACGTTCCAGAAGATCGCTCCGATCAGCGCGCCGAACACGACTGCCGGGGTCACCGCATCCTTGTCGATGATCCCCTTGCCGACCGTTTCGGCAACGTGCAGCCCGACCAGCCAATAGGCCGCGAAATTGCCGAATGCGGCGAACACGACCGCCCAGACCGGCGGAATCAGCCGGGTTGAGACGACTGTCGCGATGGAATTCGCCGCATCGTGCAGGCCGTTCAGGAAATCGAACAGCAGGGCGATTGCGATCAGCCCGACCAGGAGCGGAAAGGCAAGCTCATGCATTGCCGGATACCTTTTCGAGAGGGCGCTCAGCCGTGGTCGATGACCAGCGAGTCGATTTCGTTGGCGACGTCCTCGAAGGCATCGGCGATGCGCTCAAGGTTCTTGTAGACCTCGCGCGCGACCATGAAGGCCAGCGGATCAGGCTTGACCTTCTGCGCCTGGAACGCGGCCCGCATCCCGGTGTCGTGGAGAATGTCGACCTCGCCTTCCAGCTTGACCAGCTTGGCGGTGAGTTCGTGGAGGCGGCGGCCATTGCGCTCGACATCGCGCAGCAGCGGCGCGGCTTCGGAGATCAGGCGGCTGGCATCCTGCACCAGTACGCCGATCTGCTTCATCTGCGGATCGAATTCGTGGACTTCCAGCAGCTCGATCGCGCTGGCGGAGCGATTCATTTCGTCGATCGTGTCGTCCATCGCCCCGATCAGCGAAGTGATCGCCCCGCGATCGAACGGGGTCAGGAACGTGCGGCGCACCTCGTGCAGGGTTTCGCGGATCACTTCGTCGGCATCGTGTTCGCGGTCGCGGATCGCGCGCAGGTGGGCGGCACGGTCCCCCTGCCCGGCGGTCAGCTGCGCCAGCGCGTCCGCCGCGCCAACCACGGCCACGGCATGGCGTTCGAACAGCACGAAGAAATCGCTCGAATGCGGCAGGAGCCGCTGAAACCATCCGAACATCGATCAAGTCCCCTCAAAACAGATCGCGGCGCCTATGACAGTTTTCTGACACGAGCGTGACTCGTTTTTCAGCGGGCTGCGCCGCCTGTCCACAATTTGCTGCGATGCGACTTGGGCTTGATCCGCCGCCGCGAAAGGCTAGCAATAGGACCATGAAACGCCTGGTTCTGGCCCTTGCCCTGCTCACACTCCCCGTCGCCGCTCCGGCCCAGGACCTCAGTGCCGAGGAAGCGGCGGCGATCGACAAGTCCGTGACCGAAGTTCTGGACCAGACCGGCGTGCCTTCGGCCCAGGTCGCGATCGTGCGCGGCGGGCGGCTGGTGATGGACCGGGCCTGGGGCAAGGCGAGTGAGACAATCCCGCAGGCCCGCCCCGACCTGCCCTACCAGATTGCGTCCAATTCCAAGCAGTTCCTGGCCGCACTTCTGCTGATGCTTGAAAATGACGGCAAGCTCAGCCTCGACGATCCCGTCTCGCGCTGGCTGCCCGAGGTGACCGGCGCGCAGCGGATCACCGTGCGCCAGCTCCTGTCGCACACTTCGGGTCTGCAGGACTACTGGCCGCAGGACTATTCCTTCGCAGCCATGGAACAGCCCGTCGCGCCCGACCAGATCGTGGCGCGCTGGGCGATGAAGCCGCTGGACTATGAACCGGGAACCCGCTGGCAATATTCCAACACCGGCTATGTCGTCGCCGGGCTGATCGCGGAGAAGGCCGGCGGCGCGCCGCTGTGGGAGCAATTCGAAGAGCGGATCTTCCGCCCGCTGGGCATCCGCCCCTACCGGCTCGACGAGACCAATGGAGCGGCATTTCCCCAAGGCTATCACCGCTATGCGCTGGGGCCGGTCCGTCCGGCCAGGCCCGCTGCGGCCGGATGGCTGTGGGCGGCAGGCGAACTGTCGATGAGCGCGGCTGAGCTGGCCGAATGGGACATCGCCCGGATGGAGCGCAGCCTGCTTCCGCGCGAGGACTGGGAAGAAATGGAACGTCCCGTGCGGCTGGCCGATGGCACTTCGAACGGTTACGGCCTTGGCGTTTCCGCGCGCATTTCCAGCGGGCGCCGGGTGATCGACCACGGCGGCGAATCCGTCGGCTTCCTCTCGCAGAACAGCGTGTGGGTGGACGACAGGCTGGCGATCGTGGTCCTGACCAACGGCGATTTCGGCGGCGCACAGGACAGCATCACCGCCCGGATCGCGGACATCGTCCTGCCCAAGGCAAGCAGCAGCGATCCGCGCGAAGCCCCGCGCACCGACGATGCCCGCGCCACTCTGGAAGCGCTGATAGCCGGCCGCTTCGATCCGGCGCGCTTCACTGCCAACGCACAGTATTTCTTCACGCCCGAGGCGCTGGGCGACTATGCCGCCAGCCTGTCCGCGCTGGGACCAATCACCGGCTTCGAAGCGACCCGAGGCCCGCGCCTGCGCGGCGGCTTCGTCAACCGCACCTACCGGGTCAGTTTCGGCGACAAGCGGCTGGTGCTGGTGACCTACGCCGAACCCGGCGAAGACGGCCGCTGGGAGCAGTTCATGGTCATGCCGAACTGACGGTTCAGAGCCAGTCGATCGAACGGAAGCGCAGCCACAGGCCGCCGCAGACCAGCGCGATCACGCCGATCACCGCCGGGTAGCCCCAGCGGTGGTGCAATTCCGGCATATAGTCGAAGTTCATGCCGTAGATCCCGGCAATCGCCGTCGGCACGGCCAGGATCGCGGCCCAGGCGGCCAGCTGGCGGGTCATGTCGCCCTGGCGGTGCTGTTCGAGCAAGCTGGCAGTCTCGACGATGCTGGCCAGCGTATCGCGCAGTCCGGCTACCCGGCGCATGGTCCGCCGGACATGATCCAGCACGTCGCGGAACCAGATCCGCGCGCCCGGATCGATCGCGGGCAGGTCGGTAGTCGCCAGTCGCTCGCAGACCTCTTCCATCGGCCCGATGATGCGAACGAAACGCCGCATGTGGCGGCGCAACCGGAAAATGCGGCGGATGGTCGAGCTTTCCGGGAACGAGTTGATCGCCCCTTCCTCCATTGCCTGGACCAGGTCCTCCAGCTGGTCGATGATCGGCTGGTAGCCATCGACGATGAAGTCGAGGATGGCGTGGGCGACATAGTCCGGCCCTTCGCCCAGCCGCTCAGGTTGCGCCTCCAGCCGCTGGCGCAGAGCTGTGTGGGGGCGGGTCGAGCCATTGCGCACGGTAACCAGGAAGTCCGGGCCAAGAAACAGCGCCGTCTGCCCGTACTCGATCTTGTCGCCCTCGCCGCTGGCCGCGGTTGTCGCCACCAGAAACAGCTGCGGCCCGTAAATCTCCACCTTGGGCAGCTGGGTGGGATTGAGCGCATCCTCCACCGCCAGCGGGTGCAGGCCGAACTGCCGCTGGACCAGCGCCATTTCCGCGGCATCCGGATTGACCAGGCCGACCCAGTCGAAACTGTGGCGGGGCAGCGCGCGGCGCACCTCGCCATCGAGCAGGATCTCGGCCGGGTCGGGATTGCCGCCGGAATAGCGGCGCAGGGCAACGATGGGCATTGTCACCGTGTGGCAAAGCGCCATGATGCTGGCAATCCCGCGCACGATCGGTTAAGCCGGGACGAACTGACACAAATGTCAATTGAATGGGAGAACAGGACCATGAACATGGCCACCACCATGCCGGCACCGGCGGACGAATGCCTCGACATGATCATCGTCGGGGCCGGGATTTCCGGCATCGGCATGGCCGTGCACATGACCCGCGAATGCCCCGGCAAGACCATCGCGATCCTTGACCGGCGCGAGCGGCTGGGCGGCACCTGGGACTTGTTCCGCTATCCCGGGATCCGTTCGGACAGCGACATGCACACGCTCGGCTTCTCGTTCAAGCCGTGGACGCATGAGAAATCGATCGCCGATGGCCCCTCGATCCTCGACTATCTCGACGAGATCACCGCCGAATATGGCCTGGCCGAGAAGATGCGCCTGGGGCGCAAGGTGATCAGCGCCGATTGGGACGGCAAGGCCGCGCGCTGGGTGGTCACGACCGAAGCAGCGGACGGCAGCCGCCAGCAGATTCTGGGCAGGTTCCTGTTCCTGGGCTCTGGCTACTATGATTACGACGAAGCCTATGACGCTGGCTTCAAGGGCCGGGAAACCTTCAGGGGCCAGGTCATTCACCCGCAGTTCTGGCCCAGCGACCTCGACTACGCCGGCAAAAAGGTCGTGGTGATCGGATCGGGCGCGACGGCAGTTACGGTGGTCCCGGCGATGGCCCATTCCGGCGCGGGCCAGGTCACCATGCTGCAGCGCACGCCGACCTGGATGGTCAGCCGCCCCGCCCGCGACGGGTTCAACAAGATGTTGCGCCGCTTCCTGCCGGAAAAGCTCGCCTATGCGCTGACCCGCGCCAAGAACATCTTCCTCCAGGACCTGATGTTCAAGCGCGCGCGCAGCCAGCCGGAAAAGGTCAAGGCGTTCCTCACCGAGCAACTGCGCGGACACCTGGGTGAAAACTACGACGCCACCAATTTCACCCCGCCCTACGATCCGTGGGACCAGCGGCTGTGCCTGGTGCCGGACGCCGATTTCTTCCGCGCGATCAACGAAGGCAAGGCCTCGGTCGTGACCGGGCGGATCGACCGCTTCGACGAGACCGGGATCGTGCTCGAATCCGGCCAGCACATCGATGCCGACATCATCGTTACCGCCACCGGCCTCAAGATGACCTTCGCCGGCAAGATCGCGGTGTCGGTCGATGGCGAGCCGGTCGATTTCGCGAAGCGGTTCTTCTACCGCAACTGCATGTTCTCCAACGTGCCCAACATGGCGGGCGTGTTCGGCTATCTCAACGCCAGCTGGACGCTGCGGGTGGACATCGTCGCCGAATACATCACGCGCCTGCTGCGCCAGATGGACAAGTACGGCGCGGTCGCGGCCACCCCGGCCATGGCGCCGGGCAGCGAGCCGGAGGAGGACGACATCTTCGACTTTTCCGCCGGCTACATCCAGCGGGGCAAGGATACGATGCCGCGCAACGCGGCCAGCCTGCCGTGGCGGCTCAATCAGGACTACCGCCGCGACCGGCAGGACATGCGCCAGGCGCCGATCGACGACGGCGTGCTGCACTTCACCCGCGCAAAGGAACTGGTGGAGGCCTGAACCTCCCCCTTCCCCGCCGCGCCCCCTGCCGCTAAGCGAGACCCATGGCTGACAACAACCGCATCTGGACCGCCGCCCTGCTGGTGATCGGGGACGAGATCCTCTCTGGCCGCACGCAGGACAAGAACATCGCCCAGGTGGCGTCCTGGCTGGGCGTCCAGGGCATCCGGCTGGTCGAGGTCCGCGTGGTGGGTGACCGGACCGAGGCGATCGTCGAGGCGGTGAACACGCTGCGCGCGCGCAACGATTACCTGTTCACCACCGGCGGGATCGGCCCGACGCACGACGACATCACGGTCGACGCGGTGGCCGAGGCGCTGGGCGTGAGCGTGGAAGTGCACCCTGATGCCCGCGCGATCCTGGAAAGCTACTACGCCACTCGCGGCGGGCTGAACGAGGCGCGGCTGCGCATGGCGCGCGTGCCGGCCGGGGCCGACCTGATCCCCAACCGCATGTCGGGCGCGCCCGGCATCCGGATCGGCAACGTGTTCCTGATGGCCGGCGTCCCCTCGATCACGGCGGGCATGCTCGATGCCCTGACCGGTCAGTTGGAAGGCGGCGCGCCGCTGCTCAGCGCCACGATCGGCAGCTGGGTGCAGGAAAGCGAGATCGCCGACCTGCTGCGCGAGACCGAGCGCGTGCACGAAGGCTGCGCGATCGGCTCCTACCCCTTCTTCCGCGAAGGCCGCGTCGGGGCGAATTTCGTCGTCCGCTCGACCGAAGCGGCGGTGATCGATGCCGCGGTCGAGGCACTTGCCACGGGCCTGCGCGCCCTTGGCCGCGAAGCCGTTCCGGGCGGCGTCTGATAAACAGAACCTCAGCTCCGTTCGTGTCGAGCGCAATCGAGACACGTTGGCGCTGACGTGTCTCGACTGCGCTCGACACGAACGGAGGTTGTCTGGTGATTGCCAGAGTTATCGCAGGCATCGCGGCAGGATCCATCCTCGCCTCCTGCACGGCGCCGCAGCAACTCACCCAGTTCGAACGCACCCTTGCCGCGCAGGATAGCGCAACCGCCGCCCTGACCGACTGGTGCCAGCAGCAGGGCATTGCCCGCCCGGCCCGGATCAGCGCGGTCCTGGTGCCTGACGGAATCGCCCCGCCAGCGGACCTGCGGCGCCTGCTCGACCTGCCAGCGGGTTCGGACCCGGGCTATCGCCATGTCCGCCTGTCCTGCGGCGGCAAGGTCCTTTCCGATGCGCACAACTGGTACGTGCCAGCTCGGCTGCCCCCGGCGATGAACGATGTGCTGCGCACCACCGATATCCCGTTCGGCAAGACCGTAGCCGCGCTGAACTTCAAGCGCGAGCGGCTGGACAGCCACCGTGGCCGCGCCGCTCCCTGCCCCGCAGGCACGATCCTGTCCCACCGCGCGCTGCTGCGTCTGCCGGACGGACAGCCGCTGGCGCTGGTGGTGGAGTGCTACACCCGCGCCAACCTTGGCAGCTAGCAGCTACTCCTGCACCGTGCCCGGGCGCAGGCAGGGTTGCCCCGGCGTATCCGCGATCTTGCGCGCCCGCTCGTTCTGCCCCTCGCCGGGCCGCACGTGCGCCAAGGCGCAACCCTGCGCGAGATCGATCACCGCGAGGAACGAGGTTGAGCGTTCAGGCATCTCGGCATTTTCGATCGCGTTGTTGCGCACGATCAGCGCGAGCGGCGCAAAGGCCGCGCCATCGCCGGTGCCGCGCCATTCGATCGTGTCGCCCAGCTTGTTGAACCCGCCCCCGGCCAGATTGGGCAGCCCGATCTGGATCGGCGGCTTGCCTGGGCGGACCAGCTCCAGATCATCCCGCGCGTCGGCGTAGTTGAGCGTCAGTCCGATCCCGCCCTGCCCCTGGCAACGCAGCACGGCCCAGTCCTCATCGTCCCTGGTGCGCACCGTCTTGCAGTCATCAAGCCTGGTGTAGCGGGAAACAAACGCGGGAACGGCAGGGGCTGTCGCGGTTCCGGCCGCCGCTGGGGGGACGGAACTTGCCTCAATGGCAGGCTCGGACGGCTGCGAGGCCTCCTGCGAACAGGCGGCAAGCAGCAGGGCGGGTGCAAGCAGGACGATTCGGTTCATCGACCGCGATGCTGGCACATACGGAAAGAGCCGGGAAGGTTTCCCCTCCCGGCCCATTTTTCCTTGTACCGTCCTGTCGGATCAGCCGCCGTGCACCTGCGCGACGTCGATCTTCAGGCCCGGGCCCATCGACGAGGACAGGCCGACCTTGCGGACGTACTTGCCCTTGGCGCCCGACGGCTTGGACTTGACCACCGCATCGACGAAGGCGTCGAAGTTGGCGCGCAGCGCTTCGTTCGAGAACGAGAGCTTGCCGAGGCCGCCGTGGATGATGCCGGCCTTTTCGACGCGGAATTCGATCTGGCCGCTCTTCGCAGCCTTGACCGCGTCAGCGACGTTCGGGGTGACAGTGCCGAGCTTCGGGTTCGGCATCAGGCCCTTGGGGCCCAGCACCTTGCCGAGACGGCCGACCAGGCCCATCATGTCCGGCGTGGCGATCACGCGGCCATAGTCGAGGTTGCCGGCCTGCATGTCTTCCAGCAGGTCTTCGGCGCCGACCTTGTCAGCCCCGGCGGCCAGAGCCGCTTCGGCCTTGTCGCCGCGGGCGAAGACCGCAACCTTGACGTCCTTGCCGGTGCCCGAGGGCAGCACGACCATGCCGCGGACCATCTGGTCGGCGTGGCGCGGATCGACGCCCAGGTTCAGCGCGACTTCAAGGCTCTCGTCGAACTTGGCGCTCTTGAGGTCCTTGAGCAGCTGGATGGCTTCGTCGATGCCATAGAGCTTCTGGTTGTCGCCCAGCTTTTCGGTCAGCGACTTCTGCTTCTTGGTCTGGTTCGCCATGATATTAGCCCTCCACCACGGTGAGACCCATCGAACGCGCGGAGCCTTCGATGATCTTGGTCGCCTGTTCGATGTCATTGGCGTTGAGATCGGCCATCTTGGCCTGAGCGATCTCTGCCAGCTTCGAACGCGCGATGGTTCCGGCCGAAACCTTGCCGGGTTCCTTCGAACCGGACTTGAGGTTGGCCGCCTTCTTGATGAGGAAGGTCGCGGGCGGGGTCTTGGTGACGAAAGTGAAGCTGCGATCCGCATAGACCGTGATGATGGTCGGGATCGGCATGGCGGTTTCAAGGTCCTGCGTGGCGGCGTTGAACGCCTTGCAGAATTCCATGATGTTCACGCCGCGCTGGCCTAGGGCCGGACCGATCGGCGGAGACGGTGTGGCCTTGCCGGCTGGCACCTGCAACTTGATATAGCCTTCAATCTTCTTGGCCACGAAGGGCCTCCTTTCTTCCTGTTGAGCCGGAAATCCGGCCCGCAGAGTGAGCGGTCAAGCGAAGGGCCAAGGCCCTTCTCCCGCACGGAACCGCTCCGGCAAGCCGCAGCGAAGGCGCGCGCCTAGGCCAGGCAGCGCGAAATTGCAAGCATTGGCGGCACTGCAGGCCCGGATCCTGAAACAAGTTCAGGATGACGGCCTGCCAGCCGTCACTTCACCAGTTCGACGTGCTCGAAGTCGAGTTCCACCGGGGTGGCGCGGCCAAAGATCGACACGGCCACCTTGACACGGTTCTTGTCGAAATCGAGTTCCTCGACGATGCCGGTGAAGGAATTGAACGGGCCGTCCAGCACCTTGACCGAATCCCCGATCTCGTAATCGACGCTGACGTGCTTGCGCGGTTCGGCCGCGGCGGCATCGCGCGCGCCGAAATAGCGGGCGGCCTCGCGGTCGGAAATCGGCTGCGGCTTGCCGTTGGGGCCCAGGAAGCCGGTGACCTTCGCGGTGTTCTTGACGAGGTGGTAGACGTCGTCGTTCAGCGTCAGCTTGGCCAGAACGTAGCCCGGCATGGTCTTGCGTTCGACCTGGACCTTCTTGCCGCGCTTGACCTCGGTCACCGTCTCATGCGGGACCTCGACCGCTTCGACCAGGGCGTCGAGCCCCTTGCGCTCGGCTTCGGCCAGGATCGATTCCTTGACCTTGTTCTCGAAGCCCGAATAGGCGTGGATGATGTACCAGCGAGCCATGTTTCTCTCGTGAATAATCAGTGCGGGATGGGCGATCAGGCCAGCGACAACAGCTGGCGCACGACCCACCCGAACAGCGAATCGATGCCGAGGAAGAACACCGCCAGGATGATCATCATGATCCCCACGAAGATCGCGGTGGTCACGGTTTCCTGGCGCGAGGGCCATACCACCTTGCGCGCTTCCGCCTGGACCTGGCGCATGAATTCGCCGGGATTGATCTTGGCCATGGCTATCTGCCCCGTCCGTTCGAAGTTTGCTCTCATGTCTTCCGCCTAGGGGGCATCGCCGCCCCGGCCGCGGTGGCCGGGAGGGGCAATGTGTTCTCCATGTGCGGAAGACAACGAGGCACTTAGCTACCGCGCGGCGGATTTGCAAGCCGGGCCAGCAGCGAATGGCGCTGGCTGCGCACCACCACCGCGCCGGCAGGCAAGGCGGCAGGGGGTCCGTTGCCCACATACCACAGCCAGTCAGCCTCTCTGGCGGGACCGTATTTCGACAGGTCGAGCGGCACTCCGTTCCGGCGCAGGACGCGGTGGAAGGGATCACGGAAGCCGTCGCTCGCCGCGCGCAGGGTCAGCATGTGCACGCCGGGCAGGACGAAATTGCAGTTGGTCAGGGCATCCTTGCGGATCACTGCATAGCCGCAGATGTGCTCCTGGGCGTTGAATCCCCAGGTGCCGCGATCGGTCGCCACCACGCTGGCGATGCGCGCGCCCCGGGGGACCAGATCGAGCGCGGCGAGATGGCGGGCGGTTTCGCGGGAATCGCGCTGCCAGTCCATCGCCGTGTAACCCAGCCGAACCGCGAACAGCGAACAGGCCGCAATCAGCACCCAGCGCGGCGCCCGCCACGACAGCGCGAGACATGCGGCAAGCAGACCGCTGGAGATCATCCGCGCGTCCACGTAATCGCCGCCGAAGATATGCCGGGGCATGACCAGCGAACCGACCAGCATCAGCACCGCTGCCCAGCCGATCCGGCCGTCGAACCGGCGGAAAGCCATCGATCCCACCAGCACGATCCCGATCGCGATGACGCTGGAATAGTCGACCCATTGCAGCGTCGCGCGCATCGCCTGGCGCCAGATCGCCCACTTGTAGACCTCGGGCGCGGGGCCGTAAGACACCAGCTCTCCCCCGCCGCTCCCGCCGACCGTCGCCCCGGCGGCCAGCACGAAGAACGGCAGCATCAGCGGAACCGGCGCCACAAAGGCCCGCCACGACTTGCTGCGCGACCATTCATAGCCGAACACCAGCAGCCCCAGCACGCCCCAGCCCGAAACGTGGCACAGCCAGACGATCAGGCCGACCGGCATGTAGAGCCACACCCGCCAGCGCTTGCCTTCCAGCAGGATCCAGCCCGCAAAGGCGAACAGCGCCAGCGCCAGCGCCAGCACGAAGTTGAGGAAGCCGAGCAGCATCGACGGCGACCACACGAACACGAAGGCCAGCACGCTGGCGAGGCCCACCCGCCGGCGCAGCGCCCAGTCGACCGAAACGATGCCAAGCCCGCACAGCACCGGCAACAGGCCGGCAACCAGGCGCCCGGCGGCCTCCAGCGGCATGATCGCGGCGAGCGGGCGAATCAGCAGATCGACGCCGAGGTTGCCCATCAGCCGCCATTCGAAGCCATAGTAGCGCTGCAACCACGGGCTGGAATCGCGTTCCAGCATGACATGGTAGCGCGCCAGGTGCGCGGGATAGTCGACCATCTGCGGATAGGCCGCGACCATCACCGGCAGGGCGGCGAGCAGGGCGAGGACCAGGCCGAAAGCCAGCCCTTCGCGCTGCCCCGGCTCCCCCGCCAGCCAGCGCAAGGGGCCGGGCCCGCGCGAACCGGGATGCTGGGCAAGGGGTTCGTGCGACATGGGGATCAGCTTCTGGGCGTTGAGCGCCTGGTCTGGGGGTAGCTGGCAGGAGTGGCAGGATTCGAACCCGCGGCCCTCGGTTTTGGAGACCGATGCTCTACCAACTGAGCTACACTCCTGCGGGCGAGGTGGCCCTTACAGGCGCATTCGGGGGAACACAAGCGCCGGATGACAAGCTGCGCACAAAGGTGCAATGCAGGGTGCGTGCACGCGTTCACGCCGCCTCCCTCGATCGACCCCGCGCTGCTGCTGGCGGCCTACCGGGTGGGCGTGTTTCCGATGGCGGATACGCGCGACGATCCGGATATCTACTGGGTGGAGCCGCGCCGCCGCGCGATCCTGCCGCTGGACGGGTTCCGCTGCTCGCGCTCGCTGGCGCGCACCCTGCGGCGCGGACGATTCGAAGTGACCTGCAATGCGGCCTTCGACCGCGTGATCGACGAATGCGCCGCCCCGCGCCGCGAAACGGAAGAGACGTGGATCAGCGGAAGGATCGCCCGCGCCTACCGCGATCTCCACGCGCTGGGCCACGCCCATTCGATCGAATGCTGGCAGTCCGGCGAACTGGTTGGCGGGCTCTACGGAGTCGGATTCGATCGGGTGTTCTGCGGCGAATCGATGTTCAGCCGGGTGCCGGACGCCTCGAAGGTGGCGCTCGCCTGGCTGGCCGCAGCGCTGCGCATGGCGGGCGGACGATTGCTCGATTGCCAGTTCATCACCGCGCACCTTGCCTCGCTTGGCGCGGTGGAGATCACCCAGGCGCGCTACCTGAAGCTGCTGGCGGCGGCTCAGGCCTCCGGCGCGGCAGGCGGCGGCGCCGGGCTGGCCGAAGGTGCGGCCGATGGCGATGCGGCCGGCTTTGGCGCCGCGGGCGCGGCGGCTGGACTGCCCGAGGGCTTTGCAGCACTGGTGGCGGGCGCGGAAAAGTCCTCTTCCTCGCCCGGGAACTTCATCGCGCAGTCCTTGACCCAGACGTCGTAGACCGGGTGCTCGACCACGTTGAGCGACGGGGATTCCCTGAACAGCCAACCCGAGAAGACCTTGCGCCAGGCCAGCGGCTGGTCGGCCTGGGCGCGCTCCTCGACAAACACCTGGACGAAGGCGCCGGTCGAGGCGGGCTGCTCCCACGGCGGGGTGCGCTCGCACGTCGCGAGCTTGACCACCACGTTGCCGATGCGGCGGGCCTCGCCCGATTTCAGGACAATGTCCTGCGTCAGGTTGTTGCGCTTGTTGAGCAGGCCGATCGTCGCGACCCGGTCCTTGACCGGAGTGCCGTGCTCGCTCTCCACGGCTGCCTGGACAGCGCTGCCTCCGGCCACGCCGCTGGGCACCTCGGTCGCAGTGGCGCGCGAGGCTTCGTCATCCCCGCCCTGGCAGGCGGTCAGAGCCAGCATCGGCGCCAGCAGCGGCAGGACGGCCAGCCGCTTCACGGGATCAGCCTTCGGGGGACCAGGATTCGTAGTCGCCGGTGGCAGCCGCGCGCTTGCCCCCGCGCTCAAGCGCGCCGGCGGGGCGATAGGCGGCCGGAGTGCCGGTCTGGTTGGGGGTGAAGTCCGCTTCCCAGATGCGCGGCGGCGGCAGGTTGCTTTCGGGCACGCCATCGAACGAGCCGTGCAGCCAGCCGTGCCATTCGGCCGGAACCCGGCTGGCATCGTTGGCGCCGTTGTAGATCACCCAGCGGCGTTCGCGCCCGGCGAAGGGATGGCCCTTGGGGTACGGCTTCTTCGCGCGGTAATAGGTGTTGCCCTGCGCGTCGGAGCCGACCTTTTCGCCCGACAGCATCGAGTTGAACGCGGTCGAAACGGTCGCGCCGTTCCACCAGGTGAAGATCTTGCCGAAGAATCCCATGGCCGCGCGTTAGCCCCGAATGCCCAGTGAGCGCAAGGTGGTCAGCACAAGCTGCCTGCCAGGCTTACCACTCAACCTTGTCGCCCGGCGAAATTCCGAGCTGTGCGGCCCGCCCGCCATTGAGTTCGAGCACGGCGATCACCTCCCCTACCGAACTCAGCGGGCGTTCGTCGTAGGGAATGGCATTGGCGGCGATATTGCTGATCCGTCCGTCGACCCCGACGAAGATGATATCCAGTGGAATCATCGTGTTGCGCATCCAGAAGCTCGCGCCGCGCGGCGGGTTCATCGGGAAGATCATGCCTTCGTCCGCGCCCATCGCGCTGCGGAACATCAGGCCGCGCGCCTGTTCCTGCGGGCTGGCGGCGACCTCGACCCTGAACTTGAGCTTCTTCGCGCCGTGCGTCACGGTCAGCGGCACGACCCTGAGGCCGGAGGCCGGATGAACGCTCGCCGCCTGGCTGGAGCGCGCCTCGCCGGTGCCGGGGGAACAGGCTGCCAGCCCCAGGGCGGCGGCGGTCAGGACCATGGCCAGCTTGCGGTGCTTCATTGTTGCGCCCCTTCGTCCCATGCTGCTTCATCCAGCGCGGCCGCCCATTCGAGCGCCGCCTCCTGACTGGAGGCATCAACCAATTCGCGGGCGCTGTCCAGACCGTGGCCAGCGCGCAGCATGGCGGCAACCTGCTTTGCGCGCTTCTCGCGGTCGGGCAGGTCGCGGCCGAAGGGACCGAAGCCGCGCTTGCGGGCCATGGTCAGCGCCGCCTTGCGCCGCTCTGCCGGAGCCGCGCGCGCGGCGATGCGCTCGGCCTCGCCGATCCCGGCGGCGTGGAGCGCCTGGTCGACCCGGCGCGCGCCATAGCCGCGCCGCAGCAGGCTGCCGCTTTTCGCGCGGGCATAAGCAGCATCGTCGACATATCCGGCCGCAACGAACCGGGCGACCAGCGCCGCGACCGGCGGCTGCGCCTCCCCTTCCCAGCCGCGTTCGCGCAGCTTGCGCGCCAGATAGCCTTCCAGTTTCGCGGCGCTGGTGGCGAAGCGCGCGACATAGGCCAGCGCCAGTTCCTCCAGCCGGCTGGCGTCGAGCGGCCGGGGATTGGGGCGGGTGCGCTGCATCATGGCCTTATTCGTGCCATAGTGTGCCGCGATTGGGGAGTGTGCTGGGGGGTGTTTTTGCGCTTCGTTCAGCAATGGTCCATCCGGCGGCGCCGAATTAACGGCGCGCCGCTGAAATTTCAGACGGGTTTTTCGCATGACCGACACCGCAACGTTGCCGGGGAGCGACACAGTGAACCTGGTGCCGACACCCAACGAAGACGATCTGCCCCGCCGCCTGTCCGACTTTGCCACCTTCGGCGAAGCGCTGGACTATGCGGCACAGGGCAAGCGGGGAATGAACTTCCACGATCCGCGCGGCCAGCTTAAGCGGGTCTATCCGTTCAGCGAGCTGCGGCAGGACGCGCTGGCCATGGCGCGCCGCCTGATCGCGCACGGAGTGAAGAAGGGCGACCGGATCGCGCTGGTCGCGGAAACCGGGCCGGACTTCGCGGCTCTGTTCTGCGGCACGATCTATGCGGGCGCCTGGCCGGTGCCGCTGCCCCTGCCGACCAGCTTCGGCGGCAAGGACAGCTATATCGACCAGTTGGCGGTCCAGTTGGCGTCGAGCGATCCGCTCGCCCTGTTCTATCCGGCCGAGATCGCCGAGATGGCCGGAGCGGCAGCGGCGCGCCAGGACTGCCAGGGCATTGCCTGGGAAGACTTCGCGCAGAACCCCGTGCCCGACTGCGCCCTGCCCGCGGCCAGCCCGGACGACATCTGCTATCTCCAGTATTCCTCGGGCTCGACCCGGTTCCCGCACGGCGTGGCCGTGACTCATGCCAGCCTGCTCAACAACCTTGCCGGCCATGGCGAAGGGATGAAGCTTGAGCCGCTTGACCGCTGCGTATCGTGGCTGCCGTGGTATCACGACATGGGGCTGGTCGGCTGCTTCCTCTCGATCATTTCCAACCAGGTTTCGACCGACTATCTCAAGACCGAGGATTTCGCGCGCCGTCCGCTGGCCTGGCTCGACATGATCAGCCGCAATCCCGGCAACTCGATCTCCTATTCGCCCACCTTCGGCTATGACATCTGCGCGCGGCGCATTTCCAGCCAGAGCCACGTCAGCGAACGCTTCGACCTGTCGCGCTGGCGGATTGCGGGCAACGGGGCGGACATGATTCGGCCCGATGTGATGCAGGGCTTCGTCAACGCCTTTGCCGAGGCCGGTTTCCGGGCCAGCGCCTTCCTGCCGTCCTATGGCCTCGCCGAAGCGACCCTGGCCGTCACCATCATGCCGCCGGGCGAAGGCATCCGTGTGGAACTGGTCGAGGAAGAGCGGCTTTCCGGTTGCCCGCGCGATCTCAGCCGCCCGGCCCGCTACCGCGCGATCGTCAATTGCGGCAAGGCCGTGAAGGACATGGCGATCGAGATCCGGGGCGAAAGCGGCGGCCTGCTGGCCGATCACCACATCGGCAAGGTGTGGTGCAAGGGCCCCAGCGTGATGGTCGGCTATTTCCGCGATCCCGAGGCGACCGAGGCGTGCCTGGTCGATGGCTGGCTGGATACCGGCGACATGGGCTACCAGGTGGACGGCTATCTGTTCATTGTCGGCCGCGCCAAGGACATGATCATCATCAATGGCAAGAACCATTGGCCGCAAGACATCGAATGGGCCGTGGAACAATTGCCCGGCTTCAATCACGGCGACATCGCCGCCTTCTCGGTCGAGACCGAAAACGGCGAAGAAGCGCCAGCGGTGCTGGTCCACTGCCGCGTTTCGGACCCTGTCGCGCGAATCGAACTGCGCGACATGATCCGCGACAAGGTGCGCTCGATCACCGGAATGAACTGCATCGTGGAGTTGGTACCTCCGCGTACACTGCCGCGCACCAGCTCCGGAAAATTGAGCCGCGCCAAGGCCAAGAAACTCTACCTTTCCGGCGAGATCGAGCCGATCAGGCTGGCTGCCTGATCGGCTCGCCGCAAGGCCGTTGCGAGCAAAAGGTTAACGGTTACCCGGCCCCCGGCAAGGGTCGACGCTAACCTGGAATTCACCGTTCCGGACGACTCCTTGCCTATGTTCGCGGGCAGGCCGCGATCAAGCCGGGAAGAGTTCGATGAACAGCAGGACGCATCACAACACCGCCCTTGTGGCGGCGTTTTTGGCTGGCAGCGCGCTGGCCGCCCCAGCCCTGGCGGAGGAGCTGCCGGACACCGCCCCATCGGCCACCGCGCCAGACGTGGCCGGGACACCGGTTCTGGCCCTGACCACCTCGTCCAGCAATCCGAACTCGAACGAGTTTTCGCTGATCAAGCTGACCGGCGCTGACGCCGCAAGCGCGAGCGACGGCCTGGGCGTCAAGGTTGCCGTGCTGGACCAATACGCCGATTGCCGCCATGCCGACCTGACCGGACGCTGCACCGCATACAAGGTGGGCACCGGCACCTACAGCAAGTACGGAAGCCACGGCACTCACACGTCCGGCACGATCGGCGGCGCGAAATACGGCGTGGCGACTGCCGCGACGATCCTCAACTACGGCGTCTTTGCCGACAGCGGCTGGGTGGCTAGCGGGTCCTACCTGCTGAGCGCATGGAAGGACGCCTATGCCCGGGGCGCCCGCATTTCGAGCATGAGCTTCGGCTGCACCAAGATGGCGCTGTGCTTCTCCTCGGCAGAAATCTCGACCATCGCCGCCGCGACGATGCCGATGCTCTACGTCAAGGCGGCAGGCAACGATGGCGCGCTGCTCTCGACCGAAAGCACCTCGCTCGGTTCGGCGACCGCGACCGCGGCGCTTAACCGGGTTCTGCTGGTCGGCAGCGTCAGCGCCACCGGCACGATCAGCACCTTTTCCAATCGCCCGGGCGAAGCCTGCCTGCGGCCCTCGGGCACTTCCACCTGCCCCGAAGCGCTGAAGTGGAAGAACCACTTCCTGGTCGCGCCGGGCCAGTCGATCTACGCGACCCTGCCCAACAGCAGCTATGGCTACATGACCGGCACCAGCATGGCGACGCCGATCGTCGCGGGCGTCGCCGCCCTGCTCCAGCAGCGCTGGCCGACCCTGGCCAGCAAGCCGGAAACGCTGGCGAAGATCCTGCTGACCACCGCCACCGATCTTGGCGCGGCGGGGGTCGACGGCACCTATGGCTACGGCCTGCTCAACGCCGCCAACGCCTTCAAGGCCAACGGCACGCTGACGATCACCAGCACTACCGGCACCAAGACCACGCTCGGCGGCACCACGACGGGCACCACGACACCTACCGGGACCAGCATCGGCAGCAAGTTCGCCACCGCGCTGGGCGATGTCACCGTCTACGACAGCTATGGCCGCGACTACTCGCTGGGCGAAACGGGACGCCTGCAGCAGGGCGCGGTGCAACCCTTGACGCGCGCCTACCTCGGCCGCTCGCTGCTGGGCGTCAGCAGCATGGCGGACTGGACCGGGGCGTTCTTCGCCGACGAGCCGCAGGCGCGCGGCTTTGCCCTGCGCGGCTCGCCCGCCGACCTGCCCGGCGGCGCCCTGGGGCTCGACGATTCGATGCGCATGGGGGTCGACCTGCCGTTCAAGGGCGGTACGGCGCAGCTGCGCCTGACCGGGGCGAGCGATCCGCGCCTCGATTTCGCGCATGACAGCGCGATGCGTCCGCTCGCGTGGTTTGCCTCCAGCGGGATGCTCCAGGGAACGCTGCTTTCCAATGTCCAGCTCAAGGCGGGACGCAAGGCGCGGGCGATGGTCTATGCGATCACCTCGTCAGGGGTACTCGCCGCGCGGGGCAGCAACGATCCGGGCGAGATGCGGCTGACGGCGCAGGGCTATCTGCCGCGCGCGGTGGCGCTGGTCGGGCAGAAGCAGGTGCGCCGCCAGAACGGGTTCGGGGCGGGCTACTGGCTTCAACCGGACGCGCGCACGGTGGTCGGCGTGAATGTCTCGGCGATGATCCAGAAGGGGGGTTTCTACGACTTCTCCAGCGATCTCGACGATTTCCAGCGCCCCACCCGCCTTGCCAACCTGGGCGTGGCGGCCGCGCGCCGGTTCGGCAGCTGGGAAGCGGGAATCGCGGGCGAACTGACCCACCTGCGCATGGCCCGTGCGGGCCAGGCGATCGGCGTCACCCCTGCCAGCCTGGTGTCCGGGCAGGCTTCGCTGCGCAAGCATGGCCTGGCCTTTGGCGGAGCGGGTCCGAACCCGGGCACGACCGACAGCCTTGCCCTTGCCTTCGTCGTTCCGCCGCGCGCGGTATCGGGCGCGCTGACAGTCGATTACCTGACGCGCACTCCCGACGGGCTGGGCCAGATGGCGGCCAGCAAGCGCGTCGCGCTCTCCGCGCTGGGCGAAGAGCCGGCGCGGGTCGAGGCGGCCTATCGGCTGAAATCGGATCAGGGCTGGTCGGTTGACCTGACCGGCGGGATCAACCTGAAGCGCAGCGCCTACACCGGCGCAGGCGAGGGCATGGCGACCTTCCGGCTGCCGTTCTGAAGGCTGCGCCGCCGGGCCAGCCTGTCCCCGTCCCCGGACGGGACAGGCCACCCCCTTGCATTCGCGCGGGCTTGCCATAAGCTGTTCACCCTAGGGTTCGCAGTCTTTGGGAGAGGATCGGCGAATGAGCAGCGTAGCGACTGACCGCGACAGCTATGGCGTTCTGGTGGGCTGGACGCATCATCCGATGGGATCGAAACTGGACCTGCGCTTGCAGTGCGTCCAGTCGACGCGCGGGCTTGAGCGCGACGAGGTGGATTCGCACCATGTCGTGATGACCCGCGAGCAGGCCGCCGTGCTGGCCAATTACCTGTTCCAGATCACCCAGCGCCAGCCGCCCCGGCGGCGCGGGCTGCTGTCGCGCTGGTTCGGAAACTAGGAATCCGGCTCCGCTGAAGTGACCTTCCGGGGGGCACTTCAGGCTGTGTTATTTCGATAATACAGCTTGCACTGTCGCGTCAGGCATACCATCTTGGCGCCCTGACAGGAGTTTACGGGAACCCCGCCGATGGCCACCACCCCTACCGATACCCAAACCGCCACTCAGGCCGCAGCGCCCGCGATTACCCTGACCCCGCCCGATCCGGTGCCGGTCGTCGCGCCCGAAGCCGCCATCGGGCTGGTCCCGGTGTCGGACGAGAACAAGTCGAAGCTGCAGCAAAAGGTCGATGCCTTCGTGGCCGACCTTGTCGCGCAGGACGCCAACTCGCCCGAATTCGGCAAGCGGGTGGACCAGTTGACCGCGATGGGCCGCAAGGAGATCGCCGCGGCCAGCGGCATGTCCAACCGCTTTCTCGACCGTCCGGTCCGGGCGATGGACAAGGACATGGGCGTCGGCGCGAACCTGGCCGAACTGCGCCGCACGGTGGAGGACCTCGATCCCGGCAAGAAGGGCAAGCTTTCCACCGGGCGCAAGATCCTGGGGATCATCCCCTTCGGCAACAGCATGAAGCGGTACTTCACCAGCTACCAGTCGGCGCAGGGGCACATCCAGTCGATCCTGGGCCATCTTGCCTCGGGCAAGGACGAGCTGCTGATGGACAATGCCGCGATCGACGTGGAACGCGCCAAGCTGTGGGAAGCGATGGGCGCGCTGGAGCAGATGATTCACATTTCCCGCACGCTCGACGCCCGGCTTGAGGAAAAGGCCGCGGAACTCGACGCGACCGATCCGGCCAAGGCCAAGGCGATCCGCGAAAGCGCGCTGTTCTATGTCCGCCAGCGCACCCAGGACTTGCTGACCCAGATGGCGGTCAGCGTGCAGGGCTATCTGGCGCTCGACCTGGTGAAGAAGAACAACGTCGAACTGGTCAAGGGCGTGGACCGCGCCAGCACCACCACGGTCGCCGCGCTGCGCACCGCCGTCACCGTGGCCCAGGCGCTGACCAACCAGCGGCTGGTGCTGGAACAGATCACCGCGCTGAACACCACGACCGCGCAGATCATCGATTCCACCGGCACCCTGCTGCGCGAACAGACCGGGCGGATCCACGAACAGGCCGCATCCAGCACGATCCCGCTGGAAACGCTGCAACGCGCCTTCCAGAACATCTACGACACGATGGACAACATCGACACGTTCAAGGTCAAGGCGCTGGAGAGCATGAAGCAGACCGTGACCACACTGACCGCAGAGGTGGAGAAGTCCAGGGGCTACATCGCCCGGGCCGAAGGCGCGGCGCAGGCCGCCCACGCCAGCGATGCCCCCAGCCTGCTGAGCCTGGAGGGCTGACTTGTCCTCCCCTTCGCACGATTCCGACCGCATCCTGCGGCAGGCTCGCCAATCGCTGCAGCACCAGCGCGCCGGCGGGCGGCGTGCCGGTTCGATCGGGCGGCGCTCGGCCGCGCTGAAACGCGATCACGCCTTCCGCAAGCTGGTGCGGGTCCTGCTGGCCATCAGCGTGATCGTGATGGGCGCGATGATCGCCGGCTTGATCGTGGACGGGATTGGCTGGGGCGGGATCATCGTTACCCTGCTGGCCATGATCGTGGCGGTGGGCGTGCTGGGCGTATTCCCGCGTCTGCCCTCTCCCAGCCTTGAATCGCTGGGCAAGGCGGACGTGAAATCGCTGGTCGGGCGGACCGAGCTGTGGCTGGAAAGCCAGCGCCCGGCCCTCCCCGCGCCCGCCGTCCAGCTGGTCGACCAGATCGGTCTGCAACTCGATGCGCTGGGCCTCCAGCTCGACGGACTGGACGAGCAGGCCCCTGCCGCGCAGGAAGTGCGCAAGCTGGTGGGCGAACACCTGCCGGAACTCGTTTCAACCTACACCTCGATCCCCCGCCACCTGCGCACCGAACCGCGCGCCGGCACCACCCCCGACCAGCAGCTGACCGACAGCCTTGGCAAGATCAGCACCGAAATCGACAGCGTGACCCGCCAGCTTGCCAGCGGCGCGATCGACAACCTGGCGATCCGGACGCGCTATCTCGACTACAAGTACGGCGACGCGCTGGACCAGACGGAGACGAATACCTGATGCGCATTGCCCTGCCCCACACTCTCGGCAAGGAAGAACTCCGCCGCCGCCTGAAAGAGCGTTCCGGCGAGCTTGCGGGCCTGATGCCGGGCGGCAATGCCGACGTGCAGATCGGCTGGCCGAGCGACGACCGGATGGACCTGTCGGTCGGCGCCATGGGCAAGACCGTGGCGGGCCACATCGAACTGGCTGATGCCGAGATCGTGTTCGAGATCGGCCTGCCGCCCGCGCTTGCCTTTGCCGAACCGCTGGTGCGCGGTGCGGTGGAAGCCAAGACCCGCAAGCTGCTGGCCTGACTGCAACCGACATTCAGCGACTTTTCCGTTCGTGTCGAGCGTAGTCGAGACACGGTTGCGCCAACGTGTCTCGACTACGCTCGACACGAACGGCTGGTGAGCAACCTGGCCGTCAGATTTCCCGCTCAAGCTCCAGATAGGCACGCGGGATGCGCAGCTGGGCAGCCGCCACCTGAATTTCACGCAGGAACAGGACCAGCGCCCACATCAGGAGAGTGATGGCAACCAGGAACACGCCAGCCGCCAGCAATTGCAGGCTGACCTGGGCGATTTCCTCCACGAACAGCACCGCAACCGTCGTGCCGATGCACAGGCCCGCGATCACCAGCAGGCGGAAGGCGCGGGTGATCAGCGTGATGCGGCGGTCGAGCAGGCGGATCTCCGCAACGACCTCGTCATGGTCCGGCCCCTCGGTCTCGAAATGCCGTTGCTGCAATTGCCGCGAACGGTCGACCACCCGGCTCAGCCGCGCGGACAGCAGGTTGAGGAGGTTGCCGATCGCCACCAGCACGAAAACGGGGGCAAGCGCGAGCTGGATGGTCTGGGCGATCATGCCGCTGGAATACCGGGCAACCGTCCCCATATTCAAGAGCTGTCCCATCAGCGGAGCGCAAAGACATGGCCCGAAACAGAATTCCCCTCATCGCCGCAGCCGCCCTTGCCGCGCTGACGCTGGCGGGCTGCGCGGCGCTTGGCCCGAAGCATCCGGTTGGCAACGCGGCCGTTCCCCAGCCGGCCAAGTCCGTTGAACTCTCGCGCTATCTCGGCCGCTGGTACGAGATCGCCCGTTACGACCAGAGCTTCGTGAAGGACTGCGACGGCGTGACCGCCGACTATGCCCTGCGCAGCGATGGCGGACTGGACGTGCTCAACCGCTGCCGCAAGCCCGATGGCCGGATCACCGATGCAAAGGGCCGGGCGAAGATCGTGGACACGGCCACCAACGCCAAATTGAAGGTCAGCTTCTTCGGTCCGTTCTATGGCGACTACTGGGTAATCGACCATGCCGACGATTACAGCTGGTCGATCGTCGGCGAGCCTTCGGGCCGCTACCTCTGGCTGCTGAACCGCGAGGCCCAGCCGGGCGAGGCGCGGGTAGCAGAGCTGGTCGCGCGGGCCAGGGCGCTGGGCTATGACACCGCGATGCTGCGGATGACCAGGCAGCCCTGAAACCCGGATTCCGAAGCCCACCTCCGTTCGTGTCGAGCCTGTCGAGACACGGTTGCGCCAACGTGTCTCGACACGAACGGAAAGGGTGCGGTTACCGCCCGCTGGTCAGCAGCGTATCGACCACGCCCGGATCGGCCAGCGTGCTGGTATCGCCAAGGTTCGACGTATCCCCTTCCGCGATCTTGCGCAGGATGCGGCGCATGATCTTGCCCGAACGCGTCTTGGGCAGCGCAGGGGCAAAGTGGATCACGTCCGGCGTGGCGATCGGGCCGATCTCGCGCCGGACCCAGGCGACCAGTTCCTTGCGGACATCCTCGCCCGGTTCCTCGCCCGCGTTGAGCGTGACATAGGCATAGATCCCCTGCCCCTTGATCTCGTGCGGCATGCCGACCACCGCGGCTTCCGCCACCTTGGCATGGGCGACCAGCGCGCTTTCGACCTCGGCGGTGCCCATGCGGTGGCCGGAAACGTTGATCACGTCGTCGACCCGCCCGGTGATCCAGTAATAGCCGTCTTCGTCGCGCTTGCAGCCGTCGCCGGTGAAATACTTGCCGCGATAGGTGGTGAAATAGGTCTGGAAGAAGCGTTCGTGATCGCCCCACACGGTGCGCATCTGCCCCGGCCAGCTTTGCAGCATGCACAGGTTGCCTTCCGTCGCGCCGTCCAGCGGAGTGCCCTCGGCATCGACGATCTGCGGCACCACGCCAAACATCGGGAAGCTCGCCGCGCCGGGCTTGAGGTCATGGGCGCCGGGCAGCGGAGTCATCATGCAGCCGCCGGTCTCGGTCTGCCAATAGGTGTCGACGATCGGGCAGCGCCCATCGCCCACCACGCGCCAGTACCATTCCCAGGCCTCGGGATTGATCGGCTCGCCCACGCTGCCCAGCAGGCGCAGGCTCTTGCGGCTGGTGGCCTTCACCCAATCATCGCCCTCGCGCATCAGCGCGCGCAGCGCGGTGGGGGCGCCGTAGAAGGTGCTGACCTGGTGGCGGTCGACGATTTCCCAGAACCGGCTGTGGCTGGGATAGTTCGGCACGCCCTCGAACATCACCGTGGTCGCACCATTGGCCAGCGGGCCGTAGACGACATAGGTGTGCCCCGTGACCCAGCCCACGTCCGCCGCGCACCAGTAGATGTCACCGGGGCGATAATCGAACACGTAGTGATGGGTCATCGCCGCCCAGACGAGGTAGCCGCCCGTGGTGTGCAGCACGCCCTTGGGCTTGCCGGTCGAGCCCGAGGTATAGAGGATGAACAGCGGATCTTCCGCGCCCATTTCCTCCGGCGCGCAGTCGGTCGAGGCGGTTTCGCGGTGATCGTGCCACCAGTGGTCGCGCCCGTCCCGCATCGTCACGTCGTTGCCGACATGGCGGACGGTCAGCACGGCCTTGACCGAGGGACAGTTCGCCAGCGCCTCGTCGACATTGGCCTTCAGCGGCACCAGCTTGCCCCCGCGCATCCCCGCGTCGGCGGTGATGACCAGGCTGCTGTCGCAGTCCTGAATACGGCCCGCCAGCGCCTCGGGCGAAAAGCCGCCGAACACGATCGAGTGGATCGCGCCGATCCGGGTGCAGGCCAGCATGGCCACCGCCGCCTCCGGGATCATCGGCAGGTAGATGGTGATCCGGTCGCCCTTCCTGGCCCCCAGCGCCTTCAGCGTGTTGGCGAAGCGGCAGACGTCGGCGTGGAGCTGGCGGTAGGTCAGGCGGCGCTGATGTTCGCTGTCGTCGCCTTCCCAGATGATCGCCACCTGATCGCCGCGCTCGGCCAGATGCCGGTCAAGGCAATTGGCCGAGACGTTGAGCGTGCCGTCGGAGAACCATTCGATTCCGAAGTCGGCCTCGTCGAACGAGCACTGCGACAGCTTCGTCCAGGGCTTGATCCAGTCGATCCGCGCCGATTCCTCAGCCCAGAACGCTTCCGGCTGCTCGATCGAGCGGCGGTACTTTTCCGCATAGCTCTCGGCGTTGACATAGGCATTGGCTGCCCATTCGGCGGGGACTGGATGGATCGTGGCCATGGGAATCTCTCTCCGTTTCCATGATCCATGCCGCCCCCCGCGCGCGCGATCAAGCGCCTCAGAAGAAGAACTTCTGCTGCCAGTAGAAGGTCGCGCTCACCGGCTCGCCCGCAGCGTTGGTGGCCGGCCTGAAGCGCAGCCGCTCCATGGCGAGGCGGCAGGTCACCGTATCGGTTTCGGGCAGGCCGCTGGAGCGGTAGACGCGGCAGGCGATCGCGCGGCCCTCTGGGTTGATCGTCAGCGCCAGGATCACCGCCTTGCCGATCCGCGCCTCGCGCCCGCCGGGAGGCAGGGGAAAATCGCGCGCATTGTCGATCCGGCCCGAAACATGGACCGGCTTGCCGGCAAGGCCGCCCCCCGCCCCGCTGCCCCCGGTGCCGGAACCTGAGCCGCTGCCCTGCCCGCCGGCCCCGCTGCCACTGCCAGTCTCGCGCGCGCCAGAGCTGTCGGCGCTGCCGCTGCTGCTCGCGCGCGGGGCGGGCGATGGCGCCAGGGGCACCTTGGGCCGTTCCGTCCTGACCTCGCGCGGGACGGCCTTCCTCCCCGCCTCACCCGCGCTTCCAGCGGGTTCGGGCGCTGTTGCGGGTGGGGGAGGCGGCGGCGGCGCGGTGATCGTGACGGTAAAGGTCGAGACGACTGCCTGCACTGCCTTCGCTGCATAGTCCGGCGCGAAAGCGCGGACCAATGCGACAAGCGCCAGCACGTGCAGCAGCAGCACCAGCGCCGCAACCCCGAAGCGGACGCGGCGGGGCGGAGAAAGGTCGAGAGCTTCCTCGTCCATGCCCCGACTATGCCATGCGCTGCCCGCGGCGTCGACCGGCCCCGCCCAGGTGCCTAGAAATTCAGTGCCATCCCGGTGGAGCCGCCTGGCGTCACGCGCGTGACCGGCTCGCACCGCACCAGCCACCGCGCCCGCGACAGCGGGGCCTGCGCCCCCGAATCCTGATTGCGCAGCGGCATCAGGCCCGATGGCGTCAGGACGGCGCGGGCGAAGTTGGTGCGGCTTTCGTCGGCGGGAAACTGGCCGCCAAGCGGCAACTCGATCCAGTCGAGCACTTCCTGCGCGGCCCTGCCCTGGAGCTGGGCGAGCAAGGGGGCGAGGAACAGCCGCGCGGTGACCATCGCCGAACCTGGATTTCCGGGAAGCCCGATCACCCACCGCCCCTGTGAACGAGCCATCCACACCGGCTTGCCGGGCTTGATCGAGACTTTCGAGAACAGGAATTCAAGATCCTGTCCATCGAACATCGCCTTGGCGTAATCGCGCTGGCCGACCGAGGCGCCGCCGGTGACCACTACAACATTGGCACACGCCAGCGCGCGCTCGGCCAGGCGGCGCAGCGCTGGCAGTTCGTCTTCGCCGCTAAACTGCGCCTCGACTGCCGCGCCGTACTCCCGGGCCAGGGCGGCGACGCCGAACGACACCGATTCCGGGATCTTGAGCGGATCGGCATGGGCCGAACCGGGCGGCGCAAGTTCGTCCCCCGTGGCGATGATCGCCAGCTTCGGCCGCTTGTGGACCTCAACCACCGCCCTATCCGCTGCGGCAAGGGTGACCACGGCACCGGGCTCCAGCAAGGTGCCAGCCGGCAGCAGCAGGTCGCCCTCGGCGAAGTCGCTGGCAGCCTTGCGCACGTGCCAGCCGGGGCCGAATTGGGCCGTGATGGTCATTTCCGAGGCGCCGAACGTGCAGTTCTCCTGCATCACGACGCGGTCCGCACCCTCGGGCAGCGCCGCGCCGGTGAAGATCCGCACGCACTCGCCCTGCCCCAGCGCGGGAGGCAGCGCACCGCCCGCGAAGCTCTCTCCCACCAGCCGAAAGCGCGCGCCCACGGCAGCATCGGCATTGCGCAAGGCAAAGCCATCCATCGCCGAGACGTCGCGGCGCGGCGAAGAAACCCCGGCGTGGACCGGTTCGGCCAGAACCCGGCCATGGGCCTCGGCCAGCAGCACCTGTTCGCTGCCCAGCGGGCGCACCTCGACGGCAAGCAGAGCCTGTGCCTCGTCGAAACCGATCACGCGCAGACCTCGCGCAGCCGGGGCAGGGCGCCGGCGATCGAACAGGGCTTGTGGCGGCTGTCGAATTCAAGCTCCAGCAGGCCGTCCCAGGCATCGCGGCAGGCCCCGGTCGAACCCGGCACGCAGAAGATGAAGGCATCGCCGGCCTGCCCGGCAAAGGCCCGCGACTGCATCGTTGCCACGCCGACCGATTGCAGGCTCTTCTGGTGGAACGCGACCGAGAACCCGTCCATCTCGCGCCGCAGCAGCGGCCTCACCGCCTCGGGCGTGTTGTCGCGCGGGGAAAAGCCGGTGCCGCCGGTGGTCAGGATGATCTCGATCGCGGGATCGGCCAGCCATTCCTGCAACTGCGCGCGAATGGCGGCGATGTCGTCGGTCACGATGGCGCGGGCCAGCAGGGTGTGGCCGGCACCGGTCAGGCGCTCTGCCAGCAGGGCGCCCGACGTATCGGTTTTCAGCGTGCGCGTGTCGGAAATGGTCAGCACTGCCATGCCCAGCGGATAAAATGGCAGCGATGGGTCAATACCGGGCAAGGATCATCCTCCGATCGAGGCAAGGTGCGGGGTCGCCCCGCTGTCGCCCTGGTGCAGGCGGTGGGCCGGGGCCTTGGTGGCGGTCAGCGCGGCAATCCGGGCGATCAGTTCGTCCTGCTGACTGTCGGACTGTAACAGCGGACGCAGATCGATGCCATGGTCGCCGAACAGGCAGAGGTGCAGCTTGCCGCGCGCCGAAACCCGCAGGCGGTTGCAGGTGGCGCAGAAATCCCGGGCGTAGGGCGCGATGATCCCGATCTGCCCAAGGCGGCCGGGCTGGGCGTAGACCACCGCAGGCCCTGCCCCCTGTTCGCGCGGCAGGCGCTGCCAGCCCAGCGCGTCCAGCCGGGACGCGATTTCAGCTCCGGCCAGATGATGCCGCTCGAAGAAGGCGGGATTGTCGTTGGTGCGCATCACCTCGATGAAGCGCAGCGCCAGATCGTGCTGCTGGACGAAGGCGATGAAGCTTTCCAGCTCGTCGTCGTTGATCCCGCGCATCAGCACGCTGTTGAGCTTGATCGTGCGTATTCCGGCAAGCCGTGCCGCCGCGATCCCGTCCAGAACTTCGGGCAGCCGGTCATGGCCGGTGATCGCCGCGAACCGCTCCGGATCGAGCGAATCCACGCTGACGTTCAGCGCCGAAATCCCGGCTGCGGCATAGTCCGCCGCGCGCTCGGCCAGGCGATAGCCGTTGGTGGTCATCGCGAGCTTGCGGATGCCGGGCGTTCCGGCAACGGCAGCGGCAATTTCCAGCAGCTGCGCACGCAGGCTTGGCTCGCCGCCGGTCAGCCGCACCTTCCACAGCCCCAGCCGCGCGAAGGCGCCGACCAGGCGGCGGACCTCGTCCACGGTCAGGCTGGCAGGCTGCCCCGGCTGCTTGCGGTAACCCTGCGGCAAGCAATAGGAGCAGCGGAAATTGCAGACATCGGTCAGCGAGAGCCGCAGGTACTCGAAGCGCCGGCCGTGGCCGTCGATCAGGGGCTGGTCCATCGCCATGGCTCCTACTGGACCATTGGCCCGTCGGCCCCACCCAGCGCCACGCCGCTGACTCCGGCCTGACCGGCCAGGATCGCGATGTACTGGGCCACGGCGCGGCGATAGCTGGCCTCTTCGAGATAGCTGGCAATCGCGTCCTGCACGGCTTCGAACGGCAGCTGGCGACCTTCGGCGCGGCGGCCGGAACGGATCACGTGGACGCCGAAACGGGTCTTGACCGGGCTTTGGCACAGCTCGTTCTCGCCCAGCGCGAACAGCGCCGCCTCGAAGGGCTTCACCATCTGCCCCGGCCCGACCTGCCCCAGGTTCCCGCCCTGCTCGCGCGAGGGGCAGGCGGACCGTTCGCGCGCCAGTGCGGCGAAGCGGTCGGGCTCGGCCTGGAGCCGGCGGATCAGGGTGCGGGCATCGCCCATCGCCAGGCCCATGGCGAACTCGTCCGCCGGATCGGCCTCGATCAGGATATGTGCCGCCTCGACCAGCACCGGCGAGGCGAAGCGTTCGCGGTGGGCCTCGTAGAAGCGGCGGCAGGCGGCCTCGTCTGCCTGGGGCGTGCGCACTTCGCGTTCCAGCAGGGCGTCGATCCGCGCGTCCTCGCCGGTCAGCGGGCGCCCCTCAGCATCGAGCAGCGGCTCGGCGGCAATGTCCAGCCGCTCGGCCTCGTCGAGCAGCAGCTGGCGCACGGCCAGAGCCTCGGCCGCTGCGTTCCAGGCGGCAGCGGCGTCGGGTGCGGGGTGGTGCTGGGCTTCGGCGGCAATGGCGGCGGACGGGATCTCGCGCCCGCCGACGATGACGGCTTCCCCGTTCATGATGCCAGCCTCCGCGAACGGACGACCTGATAGCCCGGCCGCCAGATATAGCGCACCGGGGCACTCAGCATGTGCACCAGGCGGGTGAAGGGGAACAGCAGCAGGATCGTCAGCCCCATGAACAGGTGCAGCTTGAACACCGGCGCGACGTCGGCGATCTGGTCGGCGGCTCCGGCGCGGAACGTGAACACGCCCTGCGCCCAGTTCATGAACTTGACCATCTCGTGTCCGTCGAGATGCTGGAGCGAGAACGGGATCGTGGCCAGCCCCAGCGCGAGCTGCGCCCAGAGCAGCAGGATCACCAGATTGTCGCTGAAATTCGATGCGGCGCGCACGCGCGGATCGAAGAACCGGCGGTGGATCAGCAGGGTCGCGCCGGTGATCCCCAGCACTCCGGCAAACCCGCCCGCGACGATCGCCAGCAGCTGCTTGGCACCGTGGCTGACGCCCAGCGCGTCGAACACCGCGATCGGGGTGAGCAGGCCGACGACGTGCCCGGCGAAGATCATCAGCACGCCGAGGTGGAACAGCACCGATCCGACGATCAGCTGCTTGCGGCGCAGCAGCTGGCTCGATCCGGCGCGCCACGAATAGGGCTCGCGGTCGTAGCGGATCACCGAGCCGACCGCGAGAGTGGCAAGCGCGATGTAGGGATAGATCCCGAACAGCAGGTGGTGGAGAAAATCAGCCATGGGCCTGGCTCCCGGTGGATGCGGCGGTCTGGAAACGGGCGACGATAGCGGCGGCCTGCGGACAGGCGGCATCGGCGCCGGGCGCCGTGGGGGCATCGAAGCGGATCTGCTCTTCCTCCCAGGCGGCATCGAGCGCGGCGAGGTCATCGGGATCGTCCGCCGGGGCGATCTCGAAGGCTTCCCCTCCCGCTCCGGCGAGGTCGGCAAGGATCCGCATCGGCGCGGCATAGGGCGTGCCCTTCTCTTCCAGCCGCTCGGCCAGGGCGGAAAGGATCACGCCGGGCTGGGCCAGTTCCTCCGCCGCCTGCGCGGGCGGCAGGACCGAGAGATATTCGAGGAACAGCGGCAGGTAATCGGGCAGCTCGTTGGCGGAGATTTCCAGCCCTTGCGCCTCGTAGCGGCTGCGCAGGTCAACCATGGCCTGCCCCCGGTCGCGGCTTTCGCCGTGGACGTGCTCGAACAGGTGGAGCGAAACGGCGCGCCCCCGGTCGAACAGGCCGACATAGCGTTCCTGGCAATCGAGCAGGTCGCTGCCGGCCAATTCGGCCAGCAGCGGCTCCAGCCCTGCGCGCTGCTGCGGGCTGAGCAGCCCGTCCTCGGCCAGCAGCGCCGCGAACTCGGGGGCCATTTCCTGCACTGCCGCATCGGGATAGCGCAGCAGGGCGGACAGGATGCGAAGCGTCAGGCGCATCAGAACACCTCCGAAGGGGTTTGCAGCTTCTTGCGGGCAGGCGCGCCGAACAGGTTGGCGTCGCTGCTGCCACCCGAGCAGCCGTTGCCGAAGGAAAAGCCGCAGCTGCCCTTTTCGTCATACATGTCCTCGGCATCCTCGCGGTGGCCGGTGGGGATGACGAAGCGGTCCTCGTAGTTGGCGATCGCCATCACGTGGTACATCTCCTCGATCTGGGCGGCGGTCAGGCCGACCTCGCGGGCCATGTCCTCGGCAATCACGCCGTTCACGGTCTTGGCACGCATGTAGCCGCGCATCGCCAGCATCCGCTCCAGCGCATCGACCACCGGGGCCTCCTTGCCAGCGGTCAGCAGGTTGGCGAGGTATTTCACCGGAATGCGCAAGGACCGGACATCGGGCATGCCGTTGCGCGCCGCGATCTTGCCCGCGCTGGCCGCCGCGCTGATCGGGGAGAGCGGCGGCACGTACCAGACCATCGGCAGGGTGCGATATTCGGGGTGTAGCGGGAAGGCGACCTTCCATTCCATCGCCATTTTCCACACCGGCGAGCGGCGCGCGGCCTCCAGCCAGGCCTCGGGCACGCCGTCCTTCCGAGCCTGCGCAATCACTTCGGGATCGTTGGGATCAAGGAAGATGTCGAGCTGCGCCTGATAGAGGTCCTCGACGTGCTCGGCGCTCGCGGCCTCCTCGATCCGGTCCGCGTCATAGAGCATGACGCCGAGGTAGCGGATCCGCCCGACGCAGGTTTCGCTGCACACGGTCGGCTGACCTGCCTCGATCCGGGGATAGCAGAAGATGCACTTCTCGCTCTTGCCGGTCTTCCAGTTGAAATAGATCTTCTTGTAGGGGCAGCCAGAGACGCACATCCGCCAGCCGCGGCACTTTTCCTGATCGATCAGGACGATGCCGTCTTCCTCGCGCTTGTAGATCGAGCCCGAGGGACAGGCCGCGACACAGGTGGGGTTGAGGCAGTGTTCGCACAGCCTCGGCAGATACATCATGAAGGTGTTCTCGAACTGGCCGTAGATCTCCTTCTGGACCCCTTCGAAGTTGTAGTCGGCGGAGCGCTTGGAGAATTCCCCGCCAAGGATTTCCTCCCAGTTGGGGCCGCCCTCGATCTTTTCCATCCGCTGGCCAGAGATCAGGCTGCGCGGGCGGGCGGTGGGAAAGGCCTTGCTTTCGCCCGCTTGCTGGAGGTTGGCGTAATCGAAAGTGAAGGGTTCGTAGTAGTCGTCGATCTCGGGCAGGTCGGGATTGGCGAAGATCTTCGCCAGCAACCGCCACTTGCCGCCCATCTTCGGGCGGATCGAGCCGCTGGGCGTGCGCACCCAGCCGCCGTTCCAGCGTTCCTGGTTTTCCCAGTCCTTGGGATAGCCGATCCCGGGCTTGGTCTCGACGTTGTTGAACCAGGCGTATTCCATGCCTTCGCGGCTGGTCCACACGTTCTTGCAGGTGACCGAGCAGGTGTGGCAGCCGATGCACTTGTCGAGGTTCAGCACCTTGCCGATTTGCGCGCGGACCTTCATGCTGCGTTCTCCCCTTCAGGCAGTGCCCCTTCGAGCCAGTCGACCTTTTCAAGCTTGCGGACGATCACGTATTCGTCGCGGTTGGACCCCACAGTGCCGTAGTAGTTGAAGCCATAGGCCTGCTGGACATAGCCTCCGATCATGTGGGTCGGCTTCAGGATTGCGCGGGTCACCGAATTGTGGATCCCCCCGCGCTGGCCGGTCAGCGGGGAACCGGGCACGTTCACGATCTTCTCCTGCGCATGGTACATGAACAGGGTGCCCTCCTTCATGCGCTGCGACACGACCACGCGGGCCACCAGCGCGCCGTTGGTGTTGAAGGTTTCCACCCAGTCGTTGTCGACCAGCCCGGCCTTGGCGGCGTCGACCTCGCTCATCCACACGATCGGCCCGCCGCGCGACAGGGTCAGCATCAGCTGGTTGTCGGTATAGGTGGAATGGATGCCCCACTTCTGGTGCGGGGTGATGAAGTTCAGCACCACGTGCGGGCGGCCTTCCGCCTGGTCGAGCATGGGCTTCACCGCCTTGGTATCGATCGGCGGGCGGTAGACGCACAGCGCCTCGCCAAAGGCGCGCATCCACTTGTGATCCTGATAGAGCTGCTGCCGCCCGGTCAGGGTGCGCCATGGGATCAGTTCGTGGACGTTGGTATAGCCCGCGTTGTAGCAAACGTGCTCGCTTTCCAGCCCCGACCAGGTGGGCGAGGATATGATCTTTCTCGGCTGGGCCTGGATGTCGCGGAAGCGGATCTTTTCCTCTTCTTTGGGCAGGGCCAGGTGCCTGTGATTGATTCCGGTGAACTGTGACAGCGCATCCCAGGCCTTGACCGCCACTTCGCCGTTGGTTTCCGGCGCCAGCATCAGCAGCACTTCGGCGGCATCGATCGCAGTCTCGATCTTCGCCATGCCCGCCGCCGGACTGCCTGCGTCCTGCACGCCGTTGAGCCTGCGCAGGTTCTCGACCTCGGCAGCGGTGTTCCAGCCGATCCCCTTGCCGCCGTTGCCCAGCTTGTCCATCAGCGGACCCAGCGCGGTGAAGCGGTTGTAAAGGTTCGGGTAATCCCGCTCGACCAGGGCGACAGTGGCCATGGTCCTGCCGGGGATCGCCTCGATTTCTCCGTGGCCCCAGTCGGCCACGTCGAACGGCTGGGCGATCTCGTTCGCTGTGTCATGCTGGATCGGGGTGAGGACCAGGTCCTGCTCCACCCCCAGCACTTCGGGGGCGACTTCGGAGAAGGTCTTCGCGATCCCCTTGTAGATTTCCCAGTCGCTCTTCGATTCCCACACCGGATCGACCGCCGCGCTGAGCGGGTGGATGAAGGGGTGCATGTCGGACGTGTTGAGATCGTCCTTCTCGTACCAGCTGGCGGTCGGCAGGACGATGTCGGAATAGACGCAGGTGGTAGACATGCGGAAGTCGAGCGTGACCAGCAGGTCCAGCTTACCCTGCGGCGCTTCCTCGTGCCATTTCACTTCCCTGGGCTTTTGTCCGCCCATTTCGCCCAGATCCTTGCCCTGGACGCCGTGCGCCGTGCCGAGCAGGTGCTTGAGGAAATATTCATGGCCCTTGCCGGACGATCCCAGCAGGTTGGAGCGCCAGACGAACATGTTGCGCGGCCAGTTGGCGGGATCGTCCGGGTCCGTGCAGGACAGTTCCAGATCGCCGCCCTTGAGCGCCTGGGCGATATAGTCCTTCGGCTCCAGGCCACTTGCCCTGGCGGCGCGGCCCACTTCCAGCGGGTTGGTCTTGAGCTGCGGCGCTGATGGCAGCCAGCCCATCCGCTCGGCCCGCACGTTGTAGTCGATCAGGCTGGCGTCCCAGTCGCCCTTTGGCGCGGTGGGCGAAAGGATCTCGCCCACCCCCAGCGTCTCGTAGCGCCACTGGTCGGTATGGGCGTAGAAGAAGCTGGTGGAATTCATCTGCCGGGGCGGACGGTTCCAGTCGAGCGCGAAGGCCAGCGCCGTCCAGCCGGTCTGCGGGCGCAGCTTTTCCTGGCCGACATAGTGCGACCAGCCGCCGCCCGACTGGCCAACGCAGCCGCACATCACCAGGAGATTGATGATCCCCCGGTACGTCATGTCCATGTGATACCAGTGGTTGACCCCCGCCCCCAGGATCACCATCGACTTGCCGTTCGTCGCCTCGGCATTGGCCGCGAATTCGCGCGCGGTGGTGACGATCGCATCGGCGGGAATGCCGGTGATCTTCTCCGCCCAGGCCGGGGTATAGGGCGCGCCATCGGCATAGTCGCGCGCGACGTGCTGCCCGCCCAGCCCCCGGTCCAGCCCATAGTTGGCACACAGCAGGTCGAACACCGTGGCGACATAGGCGCGCCCTTCGGCCAGCTGCATCTCGCGCACCGGCACGCGCTTCATCAGCACGTCGGGGTGGTCGGTGCCCTGGAAATGATCGTGTTCGCGGTTGCCGAAATAGGGGAAGGCGACCTCGACCACCTCGTCGTGATCCTTGTCGAGGATCGCGGTCATGCGCAGTTTGACCGCTTCGCCGCGGCCGTCCTCTTCCTTGAGGTTCCACTTGCCTTGCTCGCCCCAGCGGAAGCCGACCGAACCGGACGGCGCGACCACTTCGTCGCTCGTCTCGTCGATGGCGACGCATTTCCATTCGGGGTTGTTCGTCTCGCCCAGCCCCCCGGCGAAGTCGCTGGCGCGCAGCAGGCGTTCGGGCACCAGCCGCCCGTCCTGTTCGACCAGGCGAACCAGCATCGGCATGTCGGAATACTTGCGGCAATAGTCCTCGAAATAGGGCACCTGCCGGTCGAGGTGGAACTCGCGCAGGATCACGTGGCCCATCGCCAGCGCCAGCGCCGCATCGGTGCCCTGCTTGGGATTGAGCCACAGGTCCGCGAACTTGGTCGCCTCGGCATAGTCGGGGCTGACCACCGCGACCTTGGCGCCGCGATAGCGCGCCTCGGTCATGAAATGGGCGTCGGGCGTGCGGGTCTGCGGCACGTTCGATCCCCACAGCATCAGGAAGCCGGAATTGTACCAGTCGGCGCTTTCGGGAACGTCGGTCTGCTCGCCCCAGGTCATCGGGCTGGCGGGCGGCAGGTCGCAGTACCAGTCATAGAAGCTCATGCAGGTGCCGCCGAGCAGCGAGAGATAGCGCGAACCCGCCGCGTAACTGACCATCGACATCGCCGGGATCGGGCTGAAGCCGATCACGCGGTCAGGGCCGTAGTTCTTGGCGGTATAGGCGTTGGCGGCGGCGATGATCTCGTTCACCTCGTCCCAGGTCGAGCGGACGAAGCCGCCGTGGCCACGGATCGCGGTGTAGCTCTTGCGCTTTACGGGATCGGCCTGGATCGAGGCCCAGGCGGCCACGGGGGGCAGATCCTTGCGTGCGGCGCGCCACAGCTTGACCAGCCGCTTGCGGATCAGCGGGTACTTCAGGCGCTGTGCGGAATAGATGTACCAGCTGTAGCTCGCCCCGCGCGGGCAGCCGCGCGGTTCGTGGTTGGGCAGTTCCGGGCGGGTGCGGGGATAGTCGGTCTGCTGGGTTTCCCAGGTGATGATCCCGCCCTTGACGTAGATCTTCCAGCTGCACGATCCGGTGCAATTGACCCCGTGGGTGGAGCGAACGACCTTGTCATGCTGCCAGCGCTGACGATAGCCGTCCTCCCAGTCGCGGGCCTCGGCGGTGGTAACGCCGTGCCCTTCGGAAAACGGCTCCTTCTTCTGGCGGAAGAAGGTCAGGCGGTCGAGCAGATGGCTCATGCGGTTACTCCCTGGGAAATCGGTTGGGGTGCGGCGAGGCCGCGCTCGATGGCGTGCAGCAGGCCGCCCGGGCGGGCGTAGATCCACCATGTCAGCGCGGCGCAGCTGACGTAGAAGGCAAGGAACCCGTAAAGCGCCGGCAGGGCCGATCCGGTCAGCGTCATCGAGGTGCCGAAGGCCTTGGGGATGTAGAAGGCGCCGTAGGCGGCAATTGCGGAAGTGAAGCCGACGATCGCGGCGGATTCCTTCTCGGCCTGGCGGGTGGCCTCGGCGGCGCTCAGGCCAGGCTCCAGCCGCGGCACTTCCTGGCGCATGATGTTCGGGATCATCTGGAAGGTCGAGGCATTGCCGACCCCGGTGACGAAGAACATGAAGATGAACGCGCCCAGGAAGCCGTTGAAGCTGCCGGCTTCAAGGAAATGGACCACGCCCAGCGTGCCCGCGATCATCGCCACGAACACCCAGAGCGTCACCCGCGCGCCGCCCCAGCGGTCGGCCAGCCAGCCGGTGGAGGCGCGGCTGATCGCGCCGACCAGCGGGGCGATCCACACGTATTTCAGCGCATCGACATCCGGGAATTCCTTCCTCGCCAGCAGCGGCAGGCTGGCGGAAAAGCCGATGAACGAACCGAAGGTGCCGGTATAAAGCCAGCACATCAGCCAGTTGTGCCTGCGCTGGAAGATCACCGCCTGTTCCGAGAAGCTGGCCTTCGCGTCGGCGATATCGTTCATCCCGAACCAGGCGAGCAGGCTGGCGGCCAGGATGAAGGGCACCCAGATGAACCCGGCGTTCTGCAACCACAGCTGTGCGCCCGCCCTGGCCGCCTGCGGTTCCCCGCCCAGCACGCCGAACACGCCGGTGGTGATCACGACCGGCACCAGGAACTGCATCACCGATACGCCAAGGTTGCCCAGCCCGCCGTTGAGCGCGAGCGCACTGCCCTTGCGCGACTTGGGAAAGAAGAACCCGATGTTCGCCATCGACGAGGCAAAATTGCCTCCGCCAAGGCCGCACAGCAGCGCCAGCACCAGAAAGATGAAATAGGGGGTATCCGGGTTCTGCACCGCATAGCCGATCCCGAAAGCGGGGATCAGCAGCGAGGCGGTGGACAGCGTGGTCCACAGCCGCCCGCCGAAGATCGGCACCATGAAGCTGTAGAAGATCCGCAGCGTCGCGCCCGACAGGCCGGGCAGCGCGGCCAGCCAGAACAGCTGGTCCGTGGTGTAGTCGAAACCGATGAGGGGCAGCTTGGCCACGACCACGGACCAGACCATCCACACCGCGAAGGCCAGCAGCAGCGCGGGAATGGAGATGAACAGGTTGCGCCGGGCAATGCGTTCGCCGGTAGCCTCCCAGAACTGCGGGTCTTCGGGGCGCCATTCGGTCAGCACCTTGGCCGGGGCCGGACCATGGCGCGCCGCATCGTGCAGCTCGATCATTTCCGGGAACTGCGGCAGGGTGCGAACGTCGATCCCGCTGGCCTTGTGTTCCATCTGGCGGATCGCGAGGTGCATCCAGGCAAGCGCGACGGCCACCAGCGCGAACAGCACGGCAAAGCAGCTGGTCCAGATCCCCGTCAGGTCGCTGACCGCGCCGAACACGATCGGCAGGACGAACCCGCCCAGCCCGCCAACCAGGCCGACCAGCCCGCCGACCGCGCCGACGTGATCGGGGTAGTAAACCGGGATGTGCTTGAACACCGCCGCCTTGCCCAGCGACATGAAGAAACCCAGCACGAAGATCGTGATGACGAAGGGCACCAGCCCCATCGAGGTGGAGAAGGCGATGTCACCCTTGATCCCGTGGATCGTGTAGTCGGTCGACGGGTAGGACAGCATGAACAGCAGCACCATCGACACGCCGAAGGTGGCGTACATGATCCGCCGCGCGCCGTAGCGATCCGACAGGATCCCGCCATAGGCGCGGAACAGGCTGGCCGAGAGGCTGAAGGTCGCGGCCAGCATGCCGGCCACCTTGATGTCGACGCCGTAGACCCCGATCAGGTACTTCGGCAGCCACAGCGCCAGCGCGACGAAGGCCCCGAACACGAAGAAGTAATAGAGCGAGAAGCGCCAGACCTGCTCGTTCTTCAGCGGCTCCAGTTGCTCCATCAGGCCCTTGGGCGCCTCGCCGCTGAGCTTGCGCGCGGCGAGTTCCGGATCGTCCTTGGCCAGCGCGAAGAACAGCACCGCGACCACTGCCAGGACCACGGCCCAGATCTGCGCCACGGCCTGCCAGCCCAGCGCCACCATCACGAACGGGGCGGCGAACTTGGTGACCGCCGCGCCGACATTGCCCATGCCGAAGAAGCCTAGCGCGGCCCCCTGCCGTTCCTGCGGATACCACTTCGACACATAGGCCACGCCAACCGCGAAACCGCCGCCCGCCATGCCCAGTCCCAGCGCGGCCAGCAGCATCAGCAGGTAGCTGTCGGCATGGCTCAGCAGCAGGGTCGATGCGGCAGAGGCCAGCATGGTCAGCGGAAAGACGATCCGCCCACCGTACTGATCCGTCCAGACCCCCAGGAACAGGCGCACCAGCGATCCGGTCAGGATCGGGGTGCCGACCAGCAGCCCGAACTGGGTATCGCTCAGGCCCAGCTCTGCCTTGATCTCGATCCCGATGATCGCGAAGATCGTCCAGACGGCAAAGCAGATCGTGAAGGCGAAAGTGCTGAGGCCGAGCGCCCGGCTCTGTTGTCCGGAGCTGACTGTCTGGTGCAGCGGCATGGCGGCGTGTTCCCGTATCGTGGGTGGAATGCCAGCGAACCTATCGAGATTTGCCCGAAGAAGCTTGATCCCGATCAAGAACACAAGGATCGCCGCGGCAAACGTCAGTTCGCCTGATCTGCGCGGCCCGGCCGCCAGATGCAGATCAAGCCGGTGATTGATGCACATCAAGCTGGCTGCTAGGATTGGGCGTCCTCAGCAAGGAGCCAGGCTGCGTGCGCCCCGGCGAAAGACCAGAAATCGCGAATCTGCCCCTGTTCCGCGAAATGCAGGAGCAGCAGCGCGAGCGGATCTTCACCGGCTCGTTCCTGCAGGTGTTCCCCCCGCAACTGACCCTGTTCGAACGGGGCCAGCACGCCGATTTCCTGCACGTGCTGGTCGACGGGCTGGTCGAACTCTACGCCCACAGCGCCGGACGCGACACGACGATGCGGATCGTCGAGCCGGTTACCAGCTTCATCCTTGCCGCCGTTGTTGCCGATCAGCCCTACCTGATGTCGGCCCGCACGATCATGCCTTCGCGGATCCTGCTGATCCCGGCGGTGCTGGTCCGGGAAGTGGTGAAGGACGATGCTGCGCTGATGCAGGCCACGATGCGCGAACTGGCCCACGCCTATCGCGACATGGTGCGGGCGCTGACCGACATGAAGCTGCGCCAGTCTGCGGAACGGCTGGGCAACCTGATCCTCCAGCAGGACCAGCGGCAGGGCGGCACCGGCCATGTCCACCTCAAGGCCGAAAAGCGGGTGCTGGCATCGCTGCTGGGGATGACGCCCGAGAACATCTCGCGCGCCTTCGCAGTGCTGGGCGGCCACGGCATCACGGTGAACGGCGCCCAGGTTACCATCACCAATCGCGCCGCACTGGAAGCCTTCTCGCGCCCCGATCCGGTCCCGGGCGACCACCCTTGATCAGAACCTGGGCCTGAAGCATGCACCGCCGCCGCTTGAAGCCTGAGCGCGCCTGACAGGATCAGGACCGCACGATCCGCCCGTCGAGCAGTTCGATCCGGCGCTGGCACTTCGCGGCGATGTGTTCATCGTGGGTGGAGATCAGGAAGCTGGTGGCCATGGTGCGGTTGATGGAGCGGATCAGGTCCATCACCTGATCGGCCGATTGCCGGTCGAGATTGCCGGTTGGCTCGTCGGCCAGGACCAGCACGGGATTGTTGATCAGCGCCCGCGCCACCGCCGCGCGCTGGCGCTGGCCGCCGGACATGGCCGAAGGTCGATAATCGCGCCGGTCGGCCAGGCCCACCGCGTCGAGCAGGTCCATCGCCCGGCTGCGCATGGCGCGGGTTTCGCGTCCCGCAGCGGCGGCGGCTGGCATCATCACGTTTTCCAGCGCCGACAGATCGGGCAGCAGGTGGTGGAACTGGAAGACGAAGCCCAGGTGCCTGCTGCGAAATTCGGTCCGCTCCGCATCGCTGGCGTGCATCAGGTCCACGCCCAGCATGGCGTGGCTGCCGCCGCTGGCGCGCATCAGCGTGCCCAGGATGGTCAGCAGCGTGCTCTTGCCCGACCCCGACGGGCCAAGCAGCGCGGTCATTTCCCCCGCCTCCATCGCCAGGTCGATGCCCCTCAGCACCAGCACCTCGCCCTCGCCCTCGCCAAAGGCCTTGGTTAGCCCGCTCACGGAAAAGATCGGGTCGGCGCTCACTGGCCGATGGCCTCCACCGGGTCGATCCGGGCGGCATTGCGGGCCGGCAGGATCGAGGCGAGCATGGCGGCCAGCGTGGTCAGCGTGACGGCCAGCAGGAAATCGCCCTGCGCCCGGTCGATCGGCAGGCCGCCGCTCCGCACCTCGCTGACGGGCGGCAGGGGCAGCAGCGCCAGCCAGGCGGCAAGCGCGCCGACCACCGCGCCGACCAGCCCGATCAGCGTTCCTTCCAGCACGAAGATCGACACCACCAGCCCCTTGCTCGCCCCCATCGCCCGCATGATCCCGATTTCGGCCTGGCGCCGCACGATCGACAGCAACATGGCGCTGGCGATCCCGACCACGATGGTGATCAGCGAAAAGGCCTTGATGATCGTGCCGGTGCGCGCCTGGGCGTCCAGCCCTTCGAACAGCTGGCTGTTGTCCTCGGTCCAGGCCGTGGCCTTCAGCCCGGTGGAGCGGCGCAGGGCCGCGGCAATGCGCGGCGCATCGGTGGCCGGCTGGACCTTGATCTCGATCCGCGAAATGCCGGTCGGCAGGTCGAACAGGGCGCGGGCGGTGGTGAAGTTCATGTAGACCGCCTGCCGGTCGGCACTGGCGATCCCCAGGCTGAAGATCCCCCCGATCCGGAAGCTGCGCGCCCGCCCACGATCGGAACTGAGCCGCACCACCTGCCCCACCCTCAGCCCCAGGTCACCCGCCAGGCGGCTGCCGATCAGGATGCCGTCCGCCGGCAGAGTGCTGGTGCCATCCACCATCGCGCCGTCGATGTCGGCAATGTCGGAAAGCTTGCCCGGCTGGACCCCGATCACCCCCACCGGCGCCACCGCCTGCCCGCGCTCGACGAAGGCAGAGCCCCGGATCTGCGGCGAGAGGGCGGTCACCCCCGGCGTCTTCTCGATGATCGGCACGGCCGGCTGCCAGATCGCGATCTGGTCGCGGCGGCTGAGATCCTTCTGCAGCACCACCTGCGCGGCGCCGGACGGGACCAGGACCGAGGGATCGCGGTCGGGCATTTCCAGCACGGCATGCGGGATGCTGCCAACGGTGCGCTGGGTCAGCAGGGTCGCCAGCCCGCCGATCAGCGCGCTCATGAAGATGAAGACGCTCACCCCCAGGGCCACGCCGGCCATCAGCAGCGCGGTCTGGCCGGGATGGGCGAGCAGGTGCCGGATGGCGAGCTTGACCGCATAGCGGTTCATCCTAGCGCCCCGTCCTCACCTTTTCGCCCGGCTGTGCGGCCTCGGGATCGGCCAGCAGGCGCTCGCCCGCAGCGAGGCCGCGGGTTACGATCACGGTCTCCGCGGGCCAGTCGATGAAGCTGACGGCGCGCTCGCTCACCACTCCGTCCTTGCCCACGAGCCTGACCTTAGCCGCATCGCCGCCCAGGATGAGGGCGCTGCGCGGCACGCTGATCGCGCGGTCGCGCCGCTCGATCACCAGATTGACCGTGACGGTCAGGCCGGAGGGAACCTCCGCCGCCCCGTCGACCAGAGTAAGCCGCACGTCGCGCGCACCGGTGGCGGGGTCGACGCGCGGCTCGACATGGGCCACGGCGGCGCGAAGCTCGCCCGCCTGCCCCGGAAAGCTGACCCGCGCCTCCATTCCCGGCCGGATCTCTGCGGCATAGGCCTCGTCCACTTCCACGGTGACTTCGGGCGCCGTAAGGTCTGCCAGGCGGTAGATCACGCTGTCGAGGCCGACCGTCTGCCCCGGATCGACCGGACGCTCCAGGATCACCCCGGCAAAGGGGGCGCGCAGCACCCGGCGGTCGCGCTGTTCGCGGGCCTGGACCACGGCGGCACGGCGGCGGCTGAGTTCGCGCGCGCCTTCCTCCACCGACAGGCGGCGCTGTTCGACCTCGCGCCGGGTGGCGAACTGCCCCAGCGCCTCGAACCGGGCAAGGTCGCGGCGGGCCTGGGCAAGCGTGGCCTGCTGCGCCTGGACCGATGCCTCTGCCTCGGCAATGGCGGCCGTTTCGGGCGCGTCGTCGATCCGGGCCAGAACCTGCCCCGCCCCGACCCGGTCTCCCACGTCGAACGGCAGGGCAACCAGTTCGCCGCCCAGCGCCGGGCGGATGTCGACCTGCAACCGGGGCCTGATCCGGCCATTGACGGCCAGGATC
>CALMJG010000199.1 GCA_937864195.1 uncultured Novosphingobium sp. | reverse complement strand
TACGGCGCCACCTATTTCGTCTCGGCCATGCTTGCCACGCGCGGCGACAGCTTCGAGGGCAAGAAGTGCGTGGTGTCCGGATCGGGCAACGTCGCGATCTACACCATCGAGAAGATTCGCCAGTTCGGCGGCACGGTCGTCGCCTGCTCGGATTCGAGCGGCTACGTGGTGGACGAGAAGGGTATCGACCTCGACCTGGTCAAGGAAATCAAGGAAGTGCGCCGCGAACGCATTTCCGAATATGCCCGGATCAAGGGCACGGGCACGCACTACATCGAAAAGGGCTCGATCTGGGACGTGCCCTGCGATGTCGCCATGCCCTCGGCCACCCAGAACGAACTGACCGGCAAGGACGCCAAGGCACTTGTGAAGAACGGCGTGATCGCCGTGGGCGAAGGCGCGAACATGCCTTGCACGCCCGATGCGGTGCGCGAATTCCAGGCAGCCGGCGTGCTGTTCGCTCCGGGCAAGGCCGCCAATGCCGGCGGCGTCGCCACTTCGGCGCTGGAAATGCAGCAGAACGCCTCGCGCGATAGCTGGTCGTTCGAGCAGACCGAGGAACGCCTCGCCGCGATCATGCGCAATATCCACGACACCTGCGCCGCGACTGCCGACGAATACGGCGCTCCCGGCGACTATGTGCTGGGCGCGAACATCGCCGGCTTCGAACGCGTTGCCGCCGCGATGACCGCGTTCGGGGTGATCTGAAGGAAGCGCGGGGCACAAGCCCCGCGCTGCTTCCCGAACCTCAGGCAAAGCTCGATACGAACGGCAACGGGGTTGCTGATGGGTTCCGGGCAGGCTGTCCGGGAAGCGCCTTAGCGCCCCCGGTCCGGCCCCTTCCAGTTGCCCTTGCGGTGCGGCTTGCCCGCCGGACGCGGCGGCCTCGGCCCGTCGCGGCGGGGCGCGCGGGGCTCGTCGCGCGGCTTGCCGTCGGAGGCCACGATCTCGACGCCATCGTCCTCGCCAGCCGTGCGCTGCACTGCCGCGAGGAAGCGGGCCGCAACCGCGCCGGTCACTTCAAACAGCGTCTCGTTGCCGGTGATCCGGATCGCGCCGATATCGCTGCGGCTGACATGGCCGCGCCGGCACAGCAGCGGCAGGATCCAGCGTGGATCGGCGTTGTGGCGGCGGCCCACGTTCATGCGGAACCAGGCGCTGTCCTCGAAACCGGCGCGCGGACCGCGCGGCGCCGGACCGGCATCGGCGGCGAGCAGTTCTTCCGGCTCCGGCAGGCTGGCGCGGTGCGCGCGCACCAGTGCGGCAGCGATTTCCTCGGCGCTGCGCTCGGCCAGCAGGCGAGCGGCGAGCGCGCGGTCCTCCTCATCGACTTCCACCGGGGCGAGCAGCGTTGCCATCATCCGCTCGCTGTCCGCCGCACGGATTTCCGCAGCCGAGGGCGGCGATACCCAATCGGCCGGGATGCGCGCGCCGCGCAGCATCATCTCCACCCGGCGGCGGCGCGGATAGGGCACCAGCAGGATTGCCGTGCCCTTCTTGCCGGCGCGGCCCGTGCGGCCCGAACGGTGCTGCAGCGTTTCCGCATCGCGCGGAATTTCGACGTGCACCACCAGCGACAGCGTGGGCAGGTCGATCCCGCGCGCAGCGACGTCGGTGGCGACGCAGACTCGCGCACGGCGGTCGCGCAGCGCCTGGAGCGCGTGGTTGCGCTCGTTCTGGCTGTGCTCGCCCGACAGCGCGACCACGGCAAAGCCGCGTTCGGTCAGGCTGGCGTGGAGGTGGCGGACATTGTCGCGCGTAGCGCAGAACAGCATGGCCGTCTCCGCCTCGTGGAAGCGCAGCAGGTTGACCACCGCGTTCTCGATATCGGCGGGGGCGATGGCCATGGCGAGATATTCGATGTCGCCGTGGCCCCGGTCCGAATCGACCGTCGAAATGCGCAGCGCATCGCGCTGGTAGCGCTTGGCGAGCGCCACGATCTGCCCCGGCATGGTCGCAGAGAACAGCAGCGTGCGGCGATTGTCCGGTGTGGCGTCGAGCAGTTCCTCGAGGTCTTCGCGAAAGCCCATGTCGAGCATCTCGTCCGCCTCGTCGAGCACGGCGACGGCCAGCGCGTGGAGATCAAGCGCGCCGCGCTCAAGGTGATCGCGCAGGCGGCCCGGGGTGCCGACCACGATCTGAGCGCCATAGCCCAGCGCGCGGCGTTCCTTGGAAGCGTCCATCCCGCCGACGCAGGTGGCAACGCGCGCGCCGGTGGGGCCGTAAAGCCAGGCGAGTTCGCGGCTGACCTGCAGCGCCAGTTCGCGCGTTGGGGCAATGATCAGCGCCAGCGGGGCGCCGGCAGGCCGTGCGCGCCCCTCGCCGTCGAGCAGCTGCGGCGCCATGGCGAGGCCAAAGGCAACGGTCTTGCCCGAGCCGGTCTGGGCGGAAACGATCAGGTCGCGCCCTTCGGCCTCGGGTTCGAGCACGGCGGCCTGGACGGAGGTGGGGGCGGCATAACCGCGCGCGGTGAGCGCTTCCGAAAGGAGCGCGAAAGGAGTCTGGAAGGTCATGGTCTCGATGCTTGCTTGGGTTCGGCCACAGGCCGCAGGCGGGCAAACGGCCCGCTGTCGTGCCCAGCCGTTAGGCTTTTCGCAAGCGCAGCACAATCGGAAAGGGGACTCGCCCGCACCAGCCTCCAAACCTCCGTTCGTGTCGAGCTTGTCGAGACACGTGTGCGCTGACGTGTCTCGACAAGCTCGACACGAACGGAACCGAAGGTTTTTCAGTCAGTGCGGGACGGCTATGCCCAGCACCTCGATCGCTTCATCCCTGCCGCCGAAGTCCAGCACATCGCCCACTTCCGCCCCGGACAGCGCGCGGGCGAGCGGGGCAGTCCAGGCGATCAGGCCGCTTGCCGGATCGGCCTCGTCGTCACCGACCAGGGTCAAAGCCCGCTGCTTGCCGTTGAGGCGGAGGGTGACGGTCACGCCGAACTCCACCGCCTCGCCGCTGGGAACCGGCATCAGTTCGGCAGTGATCTGGCGGGTCTGCCAATAGCGCAGGTCGCGTTTGAGCGCGGTGATCTCCGCTTCGTCCGCTGCCGCCGCAAGCTGCGCTTCGATGCCGACGATCCGCTCCCCGATCAGCGCCAGCCCGCGCGCCGTAACCCGGTTGGGGCCGGGCGGGATCGGAATCTCGAACTTGGGTTCAAGGTGTTCCTCGTCCCCGTCGCGGCGGAAGGCGACGCTCATCGTCAGGCCGCCAGCGCTTCGAGCGCTTCGTTGGCTTCCAGCCAGGCGAGTTCCGCCACCTCGATCTGCTCTTCCAGCATGGCGCGGCGCTTCATCAGTTCGGTCATGGTCAGCTTGGCGAGTTCGCCCTTCGCCGCGCCGGGATCGAACATGGCCTGGTCGATCGCGCTGCGCTGCTGGGTGAGCTTTTCCAGTTCCGTCTCGGCCTTGCGGGCGGCCTTGCGCAGTTCCTGGCCCTTTTCGCGCGCTTCGGCAGCGGCCTTGCGCGCGTCCTTCTTGTTGACGCCCTTCGCCCCCTCGCCGCGCGCGGCGGGCGGATCCTTGGCCAGCACGAAAGCGATGTAATCGTCAATCGAGCCGTCGAATTCCCTGGCCGTGCCCCGGTCGACCAGCACCAGCCGGTCGGCGGTCATTTCGAGCATGTGGCGATCGTGGCTGACCACGATCACCGCGCCGGAATATTCGTTCAGCGCCTGGATCAGCGCCTCGCGCGCATCGACATCAAGGTGGTTGGTCGGCTCGTCGAGGATCAGCATGTGCGGCGCATCGCGGGTGATCAGCGCCAGCGCCAGTCGCGCCCGCTCCCCGCCCGAAAGCTTGCCGACCTCGGTTGTTGCCTTGGGACCGGAAAAGCCGAAGCGGCCCAGCTGCCCGCGCACCGCCGCCGGACTGGCGCCGGGCATCTGCACGGTCATGTGCTGCAGCGGCGTCTCGCTACGGTCGAGTTCCTCCACCTGGTACTGGGTGAAATAGCCGACCTTCATCCGCCCGCTCGCGGCCATCGCCCCGTCCATCGGCTTCAGCTGAGCAGCGAGCAGGCGGGCGAGCGTGGTCTTGCCGTTGCCGTTGCGGCCCAGCAGCGCGATCCGGTCGTCCGGATCGATCCGCAGGTTCAGCCGGCTCAGCACCGGCGTTTCGCCATAGCCGACCGAGGCAAGGTCGAGCGTGATCAGCGGCGGGCGCAGTTCGTCCGGCGCGGGGAAATCGAAGCTCAGCGAGGGATCGTCGATCAGTTCGGCGATCGGTTGCAGCTTGGCCAGCGCCTTGGCGCGCGACTGCGCCTGCTTGGCGGTGGAGGCCCGCGCCGAATTGCGCGCGACATAGTCCTGCAACCGCTCGCGCATCGCCTGCTGCTTCGCCTTGGCCGAGGCGAGCTGCGCCTGCCGCTCGGCCCGCTGGCGCTCGAACGCGTCGTAGCCACCGGGGTAGAGCGTCAGCTTGCCGCCTTGCAGGTGGAGGATGTTGTCGACCACGTTGTTGAGGAAATCGCGCTCGTGGCTGACCAGCAGGATCGTCGCCGGATAGGCGCGCAGGAAGTCCTCCAGCCACAGCACGGCTTCGAGATCGAGGTGGTTCGACGGTTCGTCGAGCAGCAGCAGGTCGGGCTGGGAAAACAGCAGCGCGGCCAGCGCGACGCGCATCCGCCAGCCGCCCGAGAAGCTTTCCAGCGGGCGGTGCTGCGCTTCCTCGTCAAAGCCGAGGCCGACGAGGATCCGCGCGGCGCGGGCCGGGGCGGAATGGGCCTCGATGGCGATCAGCCGCTCGTGGATTTCGGCGAGGCGGTGGGCGTCCTCGCAGCCTTCGCTTTCCACCGTCAGTGCGGCGCGTTCGGTATCGGCGGCCAGCACGGTCTCGAAGGGGGTGGAGTCCCCGCCCGGAGCCTCCTGCGCGATATAGCCGATCCGGGCGCCGCGCGGCATGGAAACGGCGCCGCTGTCCGGCTCCAGCATTCCGGCGATGACCCGCACCAGGGTGGACTTGCCCGCGCCGTTGCGACCGATCAGGCCGACGCGGCCGCGCGGCGGCAGCTTGGCGGTGGCCTCGTCGATGATCGTGCGTCCGCCAAGGCGGACCGTGATGCCGGAGATGTTGAGCATGGGCAGCGCCCCTAGCAGGGTGAAAGCTAAACCGCCACGAACTTCCCCGCCTCGCGGTCCTTGCGCACCTTGAGGCCATCGAACACCTGCCCGCTCATCGCGATCCACACTCCCGCAGGGCAGGTCTGCGCCGCAGCGAATGCCATGCCGAGGTTGAAGGGCGCGTCCGTTTCCGCAAAGCGCGCGGGCGAGAGCGCGCCGGTGAGGACCATGGTCTTGCCCGGCACCTCGGCGGCCAGCACCTGCGCGGTTTCGGTCATGGTGTCGGTGCCGTGGGTGATGACGATCCGCCCCTCCGGTGCCTGGCGCGCGGCGGCGGCGATCAGGGCGCGGTCCGCCTCGGTCAGATCAAGGCTGTCCTTGCGCATCAGTTCGACCACGCGGAACGGCACTGCGACGCGGGCTTCCTCCAGCAGCGCGGGAATGCCGCTGTCGACGATTCTGTATTCGCTGAGCGCGTCGAAGTAGTTCTTGTCGATCGTGCCCCCGGTGGTGAGGACGAGAATGGGCTGGGTCATGCGGCCCTGTTAGCCCGCCGCCTCTGGCGCCGCCAGCGCCTCGTCGCCGATTGCCGCCACGGCCTGGCGCAGGGTGCGCGCGGCGTCTTCGGTCAGCTGGTGTTCGAACAGGGTCAGGTGCTGGGCCAGCGTTCGCCGCACCGCGCCCGAGCCAGTGCCGGTCGGCGCGCCCAGCTCGCGCGAGTGTTCCAGCCCATAGCGCAGGATGATCGTGGCGTTCGTGGCAAGATCGCGCAGGCGGTCGCGCGGCCAGTCGAGCAGTCCGGCATCGACCAGCGCGGCAAGATGCGCCTCGAACTGGAGGAAGCTGCGCACCAGCCAGTCCGGCGCGCGGGCACGGATGGTGTCGGCGTGCTCGCCATAGCTCTGCTGGTCGCGGTAGAGAAAGCGGAACTCGCGGAATTCGGCCATCAATGCCGCGAGGAGGCGGACATAGCCAGCCAGCGGGTCGTCACCGGGGGTCAGTTCCAGCCGCGCATCGACTGCCGCCGCATAGCGTTCCCCGATCGCATCAAGCAGCGCGCTCCGGGTCTTGAAATGATACCACAGGTTGCCCTCGGCAATCCCGCAGTGCGCGGCAAGCGCGGCCGTGGTGACCGCGCCATAGCCCTGTTCGTTGAACAGCAGCCGCGCCTCTTCGATGATGCGTTCGCGGGTGCGCATCAGTAGTGGGACAGCTCTACCATCACCTCCTTGTAGCCATGAACGAAGCAGGTTGCGACCCGTTCGGGCTCGGCGATTACGTTGGCGCGCAGACGGCGCTTCGCCATTTCCTCAAGCAGGGTGGTTAGTTGCAGTTCGGCGACCCGTGCGCCGACGCAGCGGTGGATGCCATAACCGAACGAGAGGTGCCGCCGCGCGTTGGGGCGGTCGACGATCACTCGGTCAGCGTCCGGGAACACGCTCTCGTCGCGGTTGGCGGAGATGTACCACAGGACGACCTTGTCGCCCTTCTTCATCTGCGCGCCTTCGAATTCGACGTCCTCGGCCACGGTGCGGCGCATGTGGGCGAGCGGCGTCTGCCAGCGCACCAGTTCCTGCACGGCGTTGGGGATCAGCGAGGGATCGGCTTCCAGCTTCGCGCGCTCTTCCGGAAACTGCGAAAGCCCCCAGGCGAAGGCCGACATCGAATTGCGCGTGGTATCGTTGCCGCCGACGATCAGCAGGATCAGGTTGCCGATGAATTCCTGCTCGCTCATGTGGCTCATCGCGTCGGAGCGGAGCATGACCGAGATCAGGTCCTTGCCGGGATTGGCGGCCTTCTGCTGCCACAGCCCCGCGAAGGCCGCGCCCATTTCGAACAGGGCCGCGTTGCGCAGGGCCAGGTCCTCGGGCGTCTTCATCAGCTCGACATTGCCGCCCATGTCCGACCAGTAAGTCAGCCTGGAGCGCTCCTCCCACGGAAAGTCAAACAGCTTGGCCAGCATCCCCGTGGTCAGTTCGATCGAGACCCGTTCGGTCCAGTTGAACGCCTCGCCAATCGGCAGCGAATCCAGCACCTCCGCCGTGCGGGCCTGGACCTCGGCCTTCATTTCCGCGACTTCCGAAGGGCCGAAACTGGGGGCGATGGTGCGGCGCTGCGCGGTATGGTGCGGCGGGTCCATGGCGATGAACATCGGCATCCGGATCTCGCCATCGATCGGTTCTCCCACTCCGCCGGGGATGGCGATGCCACCATATTCCCAGCTGGAGGAAAAGATCTTCGGCAGGGCCTCGGCATGGACGATTGGCTGGTAGGTGGAGATCGACCAGTAGGGGCCGAAATCGCTGTCCGGCACGTACTGGACCGGGGCTTGGGCGCGCAACTGGCGGAACGGTTCCTGCCAGCTTTCGTCCTTGTAGAGCGCCGCGCGGCTCACATCGATCGGCGGCAAGGCTGATGCGGTGCGTACCTGCGCGGCGCTCTGGTTCATGGGCATCCTCTCCCGGGGCTTTTCGCCCTCTAGGGTGCCCACCCTAAAACCGGATTCGAAAGAGTCAAGCGCTGTCGCCAAACGCCAACGCCGCCCGGACCGAAGTCCGGACGGCGTCTCGCTGTACCTCTTTCAGGATCGGCTCAGTTGCCGCCCTTGATCCGCTTGTAGGGGACGAAATCGCCCAGGTTCAGGAACCCGGTCTGGAAGTGTCCGCTCCGGTCGACGGTGGTGACGATGTCCAGCCGGCACAGCTGGCTGGTGCTGGTCTTGGTGACCAGAATGTCGTCATCGTCGATATCCTGCGCATTGGCGGGACGGTTGACGTAGATCGTGCTGCCGTGGCCGAAGACCAGGGCGGTCTTGTCCAGAATCTCCAGCTCGCGCGAATCGTAGGTGCTGATGCACGAAACCGGTTCACCCGCCGTGCGTCCGGCAATCAGCTTTTCAAGGCGCTGCTCGGACGTCAGGCGGGGCTTGGCCTGGGCTGCGGGTGCGGCGAGCAAGCCGGCCGCCACCGCGGCCCCGGCGATCGAGGCAATCATTTTGCGCATGACGATCTCCTTGTTCAATCTTGCAGGACCGAACTTGCGCGGGCTTGCCTGAACGGCGGCTGACCGGATCAGGCGGTTCCGCCCACGGTCAGCCCTTCGACCAGCAGGCTGGGTTGGCCGACGCCGGCGGGCACGCTTTGCCCGCCCTTGCCGCAGACGCCGACGCCTTCGTCCAGCGCCATGTCGTTGCCGATCCCCTTGACCCGGGTCAGCACCGTCGGCCCGTCGCCGATCAGGGTCGCGCCCTTGATCGGGGCGCCCAGCTTGCCGTTCTCGATGCGGTAGGCCTCGGTGCAGGAAAATACGAACTTGCCCGAAACGATGTCGACCTGCCCGCCGCCAAAGCTCTTGGCGAAGATGCCGTTTTTCACCCGGCTCAGCAGTTCGGCAGGATCGTCGTTGCCGCCGCGCATGAAGGTGTTGGTCATGCGCGGCATCGGCGCATGGGCGTAGGATTCGCGCCGCCCGTTGCCGGTGGCGGGCACGCCCATCAGCCGCGCGTTGAGCCGGTCCTGCATATAGCCCTTGAGGATGCCGTCCTCGATCAGCACGTTCTCGCGCGTGGGCGTGCCCTCGTCGTCGATCGAGAGCGAGCCGCGCCGGCCCTGCCCGCCGACGCCCAGCAGGCTGCCATCGTCGATCACGGTAACGCCCGGAGCGCCGACCCGCTCCCCGATCCGCCCGGAGAAGGCCGAGGTGCCCTTGCGGTTGAAATCGCCCTCAAGGCCATGGCCGACCGCCTCGTGCAGCAGCACGCCGGGCCAGCCGGGACCGAGCAGCACGGTCATCTCGCCAGCGGGCGCGGCAACGCTTTCCAGGTTGGTCAGCGCCTGGGCCAGCGCGGTGTCGATCGCGCGGTTCCAGGTTTCGGGCTGGAACAGGTCGTCATAGAGCCGCCGTCCACCGATCCCGAAGCTGCCGGTTTCGCGCCGTCCGTTCGATTCGGCGACGATCCCGACGTTGAGCCGCACCAGCGGGCGCACGTCATGCGCGACGAAGCCGTCGGCGCGGACGATTTCCACCACCGACCAGCTGCCCGACAGCGTCACGCTGACCTGCGCGACGCGCGGATCGCGCGCGCGGGCGGCGGCGTCGATCGTTTCCAGCAGCTTCACCTTTTCGGCAAAGGGCACGAGATCGAGCGGCGAGGCATCGGTGTAGAGGTGGCGATTGCTGTGCGGCGGGGGCGGAGCGGGCTGGCCCTTGGCCGGATCGAGCAGGCGCAGCGTCTCGCCCGCGCGGCGGATCGCCTCGGCGCTGATCTCGTTGGCATGGGCAAAGCCGGTCATCTCGCCCGACAGGCCGCGCAGGCCGAACCCGGCATCGCGCGAATAGTCGGCGGTTTTCAGCCGCCCGTCATCGAAGGTGAAGGTCTCCGCCGCGATGAACTGCATGTACAGTTCGCCATCGTCGCAGCGCGCCAGCGCCTCGCGCGTGACGGTCTGGGCGGCTTCGGGAGTGAGCTGGCGGTAAAGAAGCGAGCGGGGATCGGAGAGGGTCATGCCCTCCGATATAGGAGGCTCAGCGGCTGGCGCCAGAGGCGATGTCGGGCAGCGCGGCCTGATCGGCGCCGTCCGCCGGGCCGCCCTTCAGCACGAAGCGCTTGTCGCAGTAGCCGCAATCGACATAGCCATGCTCGTCGATTTCCAGCCAGACGCGCGGGTGGCCAAGCGCCGCGCCGCCGCGAATATCGGTGGCGCCATCGCAGGAAACGCGGGTGGTGGTGACGGTGACGGTTTCGGGCGGCTTGATCATGGCCTTGGCCCCTAGCAGGGCCGAAGCGGCATTTCCAGCCTACTGGTACTGGACGTTGATCGTGATCGACCCGTTATAGACGCCCGGCGCCTGGTTGGCATTCACGGTAAGCCGCCCGCCGATGTAGAGCGAGAATATCCCGTTGTTGTTGGTGATCGAATAGCGCTGGTTGCCATTACCCTGGGTCAGGCCGACGCCATGCCCGTTGGCATTGGGATTGCCGGTAAAGCTGATCGAGCTGTTGTTGCCCAGCACCACGTTGTCCAGCACCATCGTCTGACCCGGACCGGTCAGGTTCGTGACTGATGACAACGTGATGCGCGCGGACATCTTGTTCGACCCCATCCCGTCGAACCGGGCGCGGCGGCAGGTGCCCACTTCCAGGATCGGACCCGTCACCGTGCAGACGCCGGTGTTGGCATTGATCGTGATCGTGCCCGCCTGGGGCCGCGCGACGATCCGGCCGAAGCTCATGTCATCGACCTTGATGATGCTGAGCGGGGCGACCACCACGGCGTTTGCCTGGCCGGTCGCGGTCGCAACCTCGCCCGCGATCGCGGAGCCGCCCGTTGCCGCCACCAGCGCCGCAAGCGCGGCGCAGGCCCTGCGCAGGGCCGCACTGCAGGCGGCGTGGTTAAAGGAATCCCCCCGGATCATTCGGCCTTTCTACCTAGAGGGTGTGAACCCGTTCTGCGCAGGCATGGTTAATGTGGTGATAACCGGGCTCGTTTGCCCTGCGGCGACGGGCGGCGCGCCGGGGCTTTACGCGCGCCTCGTCCTGCCGCAAAGCAGCGCGCATGGACATGCCCGCAGCCATCCGCATCCGCGACCTTGAAAAGGTCTACGCCGCAGCCGGAAACGCCCCCGCCAAGCACGCGCTGAAAGGGGTCAGCTTCGACGTGCCGCAAGGCCAGATCTTCGGCCTGCTCGGTCCCAACGGCGCTGGCAAGTCGACCCTGATCAACATCCTGGCGGGCCTGGTGCGCAAGTCTTCGGGCAGTGCGGAAATCTGGGGCTTCGATATCGATGCCGACAGCCGCAACGCCAAGCGCTCGATCGGTATCGTGCCCCAGGAAATCGTCTTCGACCCGTTCTTCACCCCGCTGGAAGTGCTGGAAAACCAGGCCGGGCTTTACGGCGTGCCCAAGGCGGCGCGGCGCAGCCTGGAACTGCTGGGGCAGGTGCACCTGTCCGACAAGGCCGATGCCTATGCCCGCACCCTTTCAGGCGGCATGAAGCGCCGCCTGCTGATCGCCAAGGCGCTGGTCCATGCCCCGCCGGTGATCGTGCTGGACGAACCGACCGCGGGCGTCGACGTGGAGCTGCGCCGCCAGCTGTGGGAACTGGTCCAGGAACTCAACGCCGGCGGGGTGACGGTGGTGCTGACCACCCACTACCTCGAGGAGGCCGAGGAACTGTGCGACCGGATCGCGATTATCAACCACGGCCAGCTGATCGCCAACAAGCCGACCCGCGAACTGGTCGACATGGCGCGCGAGAAGGTGGTGGTGCTGACCTTCGACAGCGGCGTGCCGGAACTGCCGCGCAGCCCCGCCTTCCTGAAGTGCGAGCGCGTGGGCGAACGCACGATCGAGATCACCTATGACAAGGACAGCAGCAATGCGGGCGAAGTGCTCGCGCTGGTCCAGGGCCAGGGTTTCGGCATCGTCGACGTCACCACCCGCGAGGCGGACCTCGAGGACGTGTTCGTCCGCCTGACCAGCCAGGCCGCCGCGTGAGCCACGACGTCATCGTCGTCGGCTCGGGCGCGGCGGGGCTCACGGCGGCGCTGGCGCTGGCCGAGAAGCTGAAGGTGCTGGTCCTCGCCAAGGGCGAACTGACCGGCGGGTCGACTTCCTGGGCGCAGGGCGGGATCGCCGCCGTGCTGGACGCGGGCGACACCTTCGACAACCACATCCGCGACACCATGGTCGCCGGCGCGGGGCTGAACCGGCGCGAGACGGTCGAATTCGTGATCGAGCGCGCGCCCCACGCGATCGACCGGCTGGTGCAGCTGGGCGTCCCGTTCAATACCGAAGGCGAACATCTCCACCTCACCCGCGAGGGCGGGCATTCGCACCGCCGCATCGTCCACGTCAACGACGCGACCGGCTGGGCGGTGGAACAGGCGCTGCTGCGCGCCGCCGAAGCCAATCCCAACATCACCCTGCTGCCCAGCCGTGCCTGCATCGACCTGATCACCGGACGACACGAGGCGGAGCGCTATTCGGGTTCGGGCCGGGTCTGGGGGGTCTACGCGCTCGACCAGGAAACCGGCCAGGTCGAGGCGCATACCGCGCGCGCGACGATCCTCGCCACTGGCGGCGCGGGCCGCGTCTACCAGTTCTCCACCGCGCCGCGCGGGGCGACCGGCGACGGGATCGCCATGGCCTGGCGTGCGGGTTGCCGCGTCTCCAACATGGAGATGATGCAGTTCCACCCGACCTGCCTCTACAACCTCGACGTCAAGAACTTCCTGATCACCGAGGCGGTGCGCGGCGAAGGCGGGCACCTGCTCAATCCGCGCACCGGGCACCGCTACATGCCCGACTACGACGAGCGCGCCGAACTGGCCCCGCGCGACATCGTCGCCCGCGCCAACGACAGCGAGATCAAGCGCGACGGGCTGGACTACGTGCACCTCGACATCAGCCATCAGCCGCCGGAATTCGTGCGCGAGCATTTCCCGAACATTCACGAAAAGCTGCTGGGCCTGGGCATCGACATGACCCGCCAGCCGATCCCGGTAGTACCCGCGCAGCATTATACCTGCGGCGGCATCCTGATCGACCTTAACGGGCGGACCGACCTGCCGGGGCTCTATGCCGCGGGCGAATGCACCGAAAGCGGCCTGCACGGCGCGAACCGGCTTGCCTCCAACAGCCTGCTCGAATGCTTCGTGTTCGGCGAGGCGGCAGCGGCGGACATCCTCGCCCGCTGGGACCAGTTCGACGCCCCCCCTGCCGTGCGGGGCTGGGACGAAAGCCGCGTCACCGATTCCGACGAGGAAGTGGTGATCAAGCAGAACTGGACCGAGATCCGCCGCTTCATGTGGAACTATGTCGGGATCGTGCGCACCACCAAGCGGCTGGAACGCGCGGCGCACCGCATCGACCTGCTGACCGGCGAGGTGGAGGACTATTACGGCCACTTCCGCGTCTCGACCGACCTGATCGAGCTGCGCAACCTGCTGCAATGCGCCCAGCTGATCGTCCGTTCAGCCCTGCAACGCAAGGAAAGCCGGGGGCTGCACTACACGCTCGACTATCCCGAACTCCTCTCCGGAGCCCAGGATACCGTGCTGGTCCCCTGACCCCTCTGTTGCATTCCGCGCAACAGAAGGTGCGGCCTATCCGTTTGACTTGAACCGCCCGGCGGGAGGAAACTCCGGTCAAGGATCCTGAGTCGAAAAGCCTGCGCAATCCGTGGGTTCGCTTCAGGATTCGGGAATATTTTCCTGCCATCATGGCAGTGCCCGCAGCTTGCGGGAGCGGATCGGGAAGGACGAAGCATGGTACGCAGCACGGTCGGCAAGAGCGAGCCCAAGGTGGCTCCGGCCAACGATTCCAGCCTGCCTGCGGCGGTCGAGGAAAGCCTCGCGGGCGAACGCGCGGAAGCCGCGCTGGAAGCCGAGGAAGCGGCGCTGGACGATCTGGCGGCCAGCGGCAACCGCGAGGGGATCGAGGCGATCATCGCCGGCGCCTCGCCCGACGATGCGGCGCGGATGCGCGACTACCTGGGCCTGCCCAAGCCCGCCGGGAAACCCCGCAAGACCAGCGACGAGCTGGCCGATGATTGGCGCAAGGGCGGCTATCCCTACAAGTTCAAGATGCTGCGCAAGGATTACGAGCGCGAGAAGTTCATCCTCCAGACCGAGCTGCTCAAGCTCCAGCAATGGGCCAGGGAGACCGACCAGCGGCTGGTCATCCTGTTCGAAGGGCGCGATGCCGCCGGCAAGGGCGGCGCGATCAAGCGCTTCATGGAACACCTCAATCCGCGCGGTGCACGCGTCGTCGCGCTGGAAAAGCCCAGCGACGTGGAACGCGGCCAGTGGTATTTCCAGCGCTATGTCGAGCACCTGCCGACCAAGGGCGAAATCGTGCTGTTCGACCGCTCGTGGTACAACCGCGCGGGCGTGGAGCGCGTCATGGGCTTCTGCAGCGAGGACGAGTACAAGGAATTCCTGCGTCAGGCGCCGGAGTTCGAGCGCAACCTGGTGCGCAGCGGCATCCACCTGATCAAGTTCTGGTTCTCGGTCAGCCGCGAGGAACAGCGCCGCCGCTTCAAGGAGCGCAAGGTCCACCCGCTCAAGCAGTGGAAGCTCTCCCCGGTCGATCTCGCCAGTCTCGACAAGTGGGACGACTACACCCGCGCCAAGGAGGCGATGTTCTTCGCCACCGACACCGCCGACAGCCCGTGGACCGTGATCAAGAGCGACGACAAGAAACGCGCCCGGCTCAACGCCATGCGCTATGTCCTGCATTCACTGCCCTACAAGGACAAGGACGTGAACCGGATCGGCATGGTCGACGACCTGATCGTGGGCCGCGCCAACATCATCCACGAACGCGGCGAGCACGGCTGGCGCGCCGGCAAGGACGATTGAGGGGGGAGTTGCTCTCCGCCTGACGGCGGGGCGGACAGGCC
>CALMJG010000198.1 GCA_937864195.1 uncultured Novosphingobium sp. | reverse complement strand
GACGCCACCTGCCCGCTGGTCAGCAAGGTCCACCGCCAGGCCGAACGCCAGATCGAGGCCGGCCGCCATATCCTGTTCATCGGCCACAAGGGCCATCCCGAGGTGATCGGCACCCTGGGCCAGGTGCCCGATGGATCGATCACCCTGGTCGAGACGGTCGAGGACGTTTCCGCGCTGGTCTTTCCGGACGGCGCCCCGCTCGCCTTCCTGACCCAGACCACGCTTTCGGTCGACGACACCGCCGAAGTGGTCGCCGCGCTGCGCGCGCGCTTCCCGCAAATCGTCGGGCCGAAGGCCGAGGACATCTGCTACGCCACGTCCAACCGCCAGCACGCGGTCAAGACCATCGCGCCGCAGTGCCAGCTGGTGCTGGTGATCGGCGCGCCCAACAGCTCCAATTCGGTGCGACTGGTCGAAGTGGCGGAGCGCTGCGGCGCCGTGGCGCGGCTGGTCCAGCGCGGGGACGAGATTGCCGGGGAATGGCTCGACGGGGTCGAGACCATGGGCCTTACCGCCGGTGCCTCCGCGCCGGAGGAACTTGTGCAGGAAGTGATCGACCGGATCGCAGCGCTGCGCGAAGTGACGCTGGAAACGGTGGTCACGGCCGAGGAAAAGATGGTGTTCAAGCTGCCCCGGCAACTGATCGACTGATGGCGGTCTATACCCATCTGGGCGCTGAGGATCTGGCCGAGCTGATTGCCGAATTCAACGTCGGCGAACTGCGCAGCGCCAAGGGCATTGCCGAAGGCGTATCGAACAGCAACTGGCTGATCGAAACCTCAGGCAAGGACGGTCAGGGCGCGCGCTTCATCCTGACGATGTATGAGTTTCGCATCGACATCACCGAACTGCCCTATTTCCTGGGCCTGCTCGACCATCTGGCCGAACGCGGCTGCCCGGTGCCGCGCACGATCCACGACCGTTCGGGCGCGCTTTACCGCCATATCGGCGACAAGGCGCTGGCCTTGATCGAGTTCCTGCCGGGAGTTTCCGTCAGCCACCCGACCGCCGGGCAAGCGCTCGCCGTGGGCCGCGCGCTGGCACAATTGCACCGCGCGGCGGCGGACTATCCGGCCAGCCGCGCCAACGGCATGGACCTCGCCGAATCGCGCCGACTGGCTGACGCCTGCACCCCTGCCGGCCTGGCCGAGATCGACCCCGCCCTGCCCGCGCTGGTCCAGCGCGAACTGACATCGCTTGAAGCAAGCTGGCCGCAGGATCTGCCACGCTCGGTGATCCACGCCGACCTGTTCCCGGACAACGTGCTGATGCTGGGCGACACGGTGACCGGCCTGATCGACTTCTACTTCGCCTGCAACGACATCACGGCCTACGACATCGCCGTGACCCACGCCGCCTGGTGCTTCGCCAGCGACGGCACGGGTTTCGACCGCGCGGTGTCGCACGCCCTGCTGGCTGGTTACGAGGCCGAGCGCCCGCTGTCCGCCGAGGAGCGTGCCGCCTTGCCGGTGCTGGCCCAGGGGGCAGCGCTGCGGTTCCTGATGTCGCGTGCCTATGACTGGCTGAATACGCCAAAGGGCGCGCTGGTCATGCCCAAGGATCCGATGGCCTTCGCGCGGCGGCTGGAATTCTACGCCGATCCCGCCAACCGCGCGGTTTTCGCCGCATCGTGAAGTGGGTATCGTGAAGCGGATCGAGATTTTCACCGATGGTGCCTGCAAGGGCAATCCCGGCCCCGGCGGCTGGGGCGCGATCCTGCGCATGGGGCACCACGAAAAGGAACTGTCGGGCGGTGAGGCGGCGACCACCAACAACCGCATGGAACTGACCGCCGCGATCCGTGCGCTCCAGGCGCTGAACCAGCCGTGCGAGGTGCACCTCCACACCGACAGCCGCTACGTGATCGACGGGATCACCGGCTGGATCTTCGGCTGGCAGAAGAACGGCTGGAAGAACGCCGCGAAAAAGCCCGTGCTCAACGCCGACCTGTGGCAGGAGCTATTGGCGGCCACGCGCGGACACAAGATTCAGTGGATCTGGGTAAAGGGCCACGATGGCCACCCGGAAAACGAGCGCGCGGACAAGCTGGCCAGCGACGCCGCGCTGGCCCAGCGCTAGCGGTCCTGCCTGCTCAGCCGTCAGCGGTGGTGGTATCGACCGTTTCCGCCGCAGGGCCGTTCTTCTTGATCGATTCGATCGCGTTTTTCGCGCTGGCCTTGCTGGAATAGCCTTCGGTCCAGAAGATCGTTTCCGAATTGTAGCAGAAATAGGCGACGAATTCCCCGGCCTTGTTCTTCCGGATCTCGAAACGGTGCGCCATGTCCCAACCCTTTCCCTGTGGTGAAACTGGCGCCGAGATTACTCTAAACAGGCCGATTCGCTAGAAAAATCTCCGGGGATCATAGGGCGCCGGATCGACCGGACCGCGCTCCTTGCCAAGGATCAGCCGCAGCGCCAGTTCTGCAGCCGCCGGAGCCGTCTGTATGCCGAAGCCGCCCTGTCCCGCGAACCAGAAGAATCGCGCCCTGGCGGGATCGAAGCCATAAACCGGCAGGCGATCTGGCGCGAAGCTGCGCAGCCCGGCCCAGCGGTGCTCGACCCGCTCGATGCGCCAGCCGACCACGGCCTCGAACCGGTCGATCGCTACGGCGACGTCCAGTTCCTCGGGCGCGGCATCGCAGGGCGCGCTGGGCGTTTCGTCGTGCGGGCTGAGCCACAGGCGGCCGCTTTCCGGCTTGAAATAGAACGAGCCGTCGAGCCCCAGCACCAGCGGCAGGTCGGCGGGCGGCGGCGGCGCGGGGCGCAACTGGGCGACAGTCCGACGGAAGGGCTGGATGCCCAGCGGGCGGGCGCCGGCGATCCGCGCGACCTCATCGGCCCAGGCGCCGGCGGCGTTGACCAGCAGCCCGGCGCGGACCGTGCTGCCGTCGGCCAGCCGCAGGAGCCAGCCTTCGCCGCATGGCTCCGCCCCCGCCAGGGCGGCGCGGCAGCGCAGCTGCGCGCCCTGCCGCGCCGCCTCAGCCAGCCAGTGCTGGTGAAGACCGGCAACGTCGATATCGGTGCAATCCGGTTCCCACGCGCCGTGCTGCCACTCTTCGGCCAGGCCAGGCAGGCGGACCTCCAGTGCGGCACGCTCCAGCGCCTCGACCCGCACCCCCAGCGCCGCGAACTCGGCGACGAAGGCGTCGCGCTCGGCCCGCTCGCTGGCCCGCGCCAGCGTCAGTGCGCCGCGCGGGGCCAGGAAACCATGACTACTGAGGTAGTCGAACGAAGCGGTGGTGAGCGGCTGGACGCGCGGTCCGCCGTAACTTTCGGTCCAGAACGCGGCGGAGCGGCCCGTGGCGTGATAGCCGGGCCGGTCCTCGGCCTCGATCAGCAGCACCGTGCCATGCGCAGCCAGACCCGCCGCAAGCGAAGCGCCTGCAATCCCCGCGCCGACGACGGCGAAATCAAAACTGCCAGTCATCCCGCTCAATTCCCGGAGATGCGCGCCAGAAAGGCATTTGCGGCGGCGAGCGCACGGTCGCGCACGGGATCGGCCTCGCGCAGGATTTCGTGATGAGCCTCCTTGCCGAAGTGCACCAGCTCGACATCCGGAAGACGCGCCGCCGCCCTTGCGATCGCACCGTAACCGACAAGCTTGTCGTTGTCCGTGGCCAGGATGAGCACCGGCACCTTGACCGCTTCGAGCCGGCCCGGCGCGAACAGGCTGCGGATCGAGGCATAGCCACGCTCGACCCAGCCCCACGAACCCGGACCCATGACCAATTCCGGCCGCGCCTCGCGCCACCACAGTTCGTCCGCGTAGCGATCGGCGTCGTGGGTCAGCAGGTGCGCGCGGCTTTCCGGCGGCTCGCCGGGTTTCTCGCTCCACTTCCAGGCCGGACGTGCGGGATCGCCCAGCGCGGCCATGATCCGCGCCGCCGTATGCATCACGCCGTCCGGCAACAGCGATGCGGTGAAGCCCAGCATCGGCGCGGACAGCAGCAGCGCATCGGGATCGACCCGCCCCTCGGCCGCCGCGCGCAGCACCAGATGGCCGCCCATCGAGTGGCCGGCCAGAACGTGCGGGCCGGGTGTCTCGGCCTTCCACTGCGCCCACAGCGCGGCAAGATCGTCCACCCAGTCGGCAAAGTCGCGGACATGGCCCGTGACCGCGTCCTTGCCGAGCCGGCCCGATCCGGCCTGTCCGTGCCAATCCGCCGCCGTCACCCGCCAACCGGCCCGGGCCCAGTGGTCGAGCGTTTCCAGGTACTTCTCGTAGAAGTCCCCCCGCCCCGGCATGAAAAGCAGGGAACCTTTCGCCGGTTCGACCTGCGCAGCCCAGTCGATCCGTCGCACGGAATGGCCGGCGGGCGCGGTCCAGCGGCTTTCCTGCGCCCCTGGGGGAATGGCGCGGCGATCGAACACTGCGGTCAAGCTTGAGTTCCTTGCCTAATTTCCGCCTCTTGGGGGTGGTTACTATTTGGTAAGCCCTGCCCCCTACATCTGCCTCCTGAACCAGGGGGGCAACGATGCCGGACGTCGATTTCCGTTACATTCTGCTTGGGGGCTTGGCAATCGCACTGCTGGTTGCCGCCGTCACGGACATGCGCCGCCGCCAGATCGACAACTGGCTGAATGCCGCGATTGCGCTGGCAGCACCGTTGTTCTGGTGGGCCAGCGGGCTGTCGCTGTGGCCGGGCGTTGCCTGGCAGCTGGGCATCGCCGCAATCACCTTTGCCGTCACCGCCGGCCTGTTCGCGATGCGCGCGATGGGCGGCGGCGACGTCAAACTGCTCACCGCTCTGGCCTTGTGGATCCAGCCCGACTGGTTCCTGCGCCTGATCGTGGTGATGGCGATTGCCGGCGGCGTGCTGACGCTGGTGCTGGCCGCCTGGCACCATATGCGCCGCCAGCGCGAGCGGCTGGCCATTCCTTATGGCGTGGCGATCTCGGGCGCGGGCCTGTGGGTCCTTGCCGCGCAATACCTGCCGCATTTCCAGACCGGGGCAGTCGCCGGCTGAACGCGGTGAACCGGATTTTAACCAGTTTGCCCGAAGAAGGATTTTGATCTTCGGGGTTTTTCTAGGGGGCTTTGCATAGCCATGGATAAAAAGAAGCTGATGCTGCTGCTTGGCGCGCTGGTCATTGCGATCGGCACCGCCATGGCTGCCCGTAGCCTGTTCATGGGTGCCGCCGCGCCCACGGCCGAGGCTGCACAGGCCCAGGCGCCGAAAGGCCCCAAGGTGCTGGTCGCCCAGCGGGCCCTGCCCGTAGGCACGATCATCACGCAGGATTCGATCCAGTTCCAGCTGTGGCCGAAGGAAATGGTGCAGGACGCCTATTTCATCGACGGCGAGGCCGACATGAACAAGCTGCTGGGCACGGTGGTCCGCTATCCGATCACCGCCGGCCAGCCGGTCACCCAGGGCGCGCTGGTCGCGCCGGGCGACCGCGGCTTCCTGGCGGCGGCGCTTGGCCCCGGCATGCGCGCCATCACCATCCCCGTTTCGGCAAAGACCGGCGTGGGCGGCTTCGTCTTCCCGGGCGACCATGTCGACCTGATGCTGACCCAGACCGTGCGCGGCGATGACGGCGACAGCCTGAAGGCCACCGAAACCTTCCTGCGCAATCTGCGCGTCCTCGCGACCGACCAGTCGACCGAGACCCAGACTGAAGACGGCAAGACCGTGGTGACCGAGTTCCGCACGGTCACGCTGGAGGTCACCCCGCGCATTGCCGAGAAGATCTCGGTCGCGCAGACCATTGGCACGCTCAGCCTGTCGCTGCGCAGCCTGGCCGACAATCAGACCGAGCTTGACCAGGCGATCGCCAGCGGTTCGGTCAAGGTGCCCACGGGCGTGACCAAGGAGCAGGAAGAGAAGTTCCTTGCCCAGGCGATGAACCGTCCGGCCGACGGGGGCGCCAGCTTCGTCACGGGCGGCGATGTCTCGCGCTTCCAGCGCCGGACCATGCCGCCCACCAAGTCGGACCAAGCCCGGCAGGTTGCCCAGACCTATGCCAACACCATTGCCGATCGTGCCGGACTCCAGCGCGGCGCAGCTCGCCCCGGCGACCCGGTCCAGACCGGCCCGGTGGTTCGCGTGACCCGCGGGAAGACCACCGTGGTCGAACCGGTGGGAGGCCGCTGACATGACCCATTACGCTTCGACCGCCATCAACGGCGCCAAGAAAGGCCGCACGATGAAACGCCTTGTCCTCAACCTCCTGACCGCCGCAAGCGTGGCCGCGCCGCTGGCGCTGGTTCCGGCCGGCAGCGCGCAGGCCCAGTCGGTCAGCCGCCCGGCCAGCGACGTGGTGCTCTCGATCGGGCGCGGCCAGCTGATCACGGTTGGCGGCACCATGGCCGATGTCTTCGTTGCCAACGACGCGATTGCCGACGTGCAGGTCAAGTCGGCCCGCCAGCTCTATGTCTTCGGCAAGGCCGGGGGCGAGACCACCGTCTATGCCAGCAACGCGGCGGGCGACGTGATCTGGTCCGCCAACGTCCGGGTCGGGTCGAACATCGACAGCGTGGACCAGATGCTGCGCATGGCGATGCCCGATGCCAAGGTTGCGGTCTCGACGATGGGCACCGGCACCTTCCTGCTGACCGGCACGGTTGCCGCGCCCGAGGATGCGGCCGAGGCCCAGCGTCTTGTCCAGGCCTTCGTCGGCAAGGAATCCAACGTCATCACCCGGCTGAAGATGGCCACGCCGCTGCAGGTCAACCTGCAGGTGCGGTTTGCCGAAGTCAGCCGCACCCTGGTGCGCGAGATCGGCTCCAACCTGGTCACCCGCGACATGACGGGCGGCTTCAGCTTCGGCCTGTCGCGCGGCCGCACCGCCGGCACGATCGGCCCGATCAACACCACGAACTTCCCGCAGGTCGATGCCTCGGCGCAGTTCGGCCTGCCGGGTGGCTCGCTCAAGCTGCCATTCGATCCGGCCACCGGCCAGTTCGTGGTTGGCGGCACCCAGTACACCTTCAACGCCAACTCTTCGGCGCAGAACGCAATCGGGCTCGCCGGCAAGCTGTTCGGCGTCGACGTGCTGAGCTCGCTCGACCTCGGCGAGAAGCTGGGCCTCGTCACCACGCTGTCCTCCCCCAACCTCACCGCGCTGTCGGGCGAGACGGCGGACTTCCTGGCGGGCGGTGAATATCCGATCCCGATCAGCCAGGGGCTGGGCACGACTTCTGTCGAATTCAAGAAGTTTGGTGTCAGCCTCGCCTATACGCCGACCGTCCTCGCCAATGGCCGGATCTCGATCCGCGTCCGTCCGGAAGTGTCGGAGCTGTCGAGCCAGGGTTCGATCACGCTCAACGGCTTCCAGGTGCCGGCGCTGACCGTGCGCCGGGCGGAAACCACCGTCGAACTGGGCTCGGGCCAGAGCTTCATGATCGCCGGTCTGATGAGCAACAGCTCGCAGAACGCGGTCGACAAGATGCCGGGCGCCGGCGACATCCCGATCCTGGGATCGCTGTTCCGCTCGACCAGCTTCCGCCGCGGCGAAACCGAGCTGGTGATCATCGTGACCCCCTATCTGGTCAACCCGGTGAACGCGAACGACATCAAGCTCCCGACCGACGGTTTCCAGAACCCCAATGATATCCAGCGCCTGTTCGGCAACATGGAGAACGACGGGAAGTCTGGCGCCGACCGGCCCAAGCCGATGGCTGCACCGGCACCGATCGGCACGCCCAAGGTGGGCGAACTCGACGTCCCCGCTGCCGCTCCGCAGATCCGCGCGCCGGGCAAGAAGGACAAGCGCAAGCTGCGCACCGCCGCCGCGTCGCAGGACGCCGCCCCCGGCTTCAGCCTGAACTGAGAGAGGTAACTGGCAATGCGTAATTCGATGACCCGCCCGGAAATCCGCAGGGCGATCGCCTCGGCCCTCACCCTCTCGCTCGGTCTTGCCCTGTCCGCCTGCGGCGGCATGCCGACCAACCGGCAGCTCGACAGCGTGCACCAGCCGATCGTCGAGCGGACCAACTACACGCTTGACGTCAGCGCCGGCCCGGGCGGCCTCTCGCTCCCCGAACAGCGCCGCCTGGCGGGCTGGTTCGAAGCGATGGACCTGCGCTATGGCGATCGCATCTCGATCGACGATCCGCTCCACTCCGGCGCCAGCCGCAGCGCGGTCGAGGCAGTCGCCAGCCGCTTCGGCATGCTGGTGGGCGAGGATGCGCCGGTTACTCCCGGCTATGTCAACGCCGGAACGGTGCGCGTGATCGTCACCCGGTCGAGCGCCTCGGTGCCGGGATGCCCCGACTGGTCGGCCAAGTCCGACACCAATCTCAACAACGGCACTTCGGCCAACTACGGCTGCGCCACCAATTCGAACATCGCCTCGATGGTCGCCGATCCGGAGCACCTGATCCAGGGCGCCAATTCGACCGGCCGCACGGTGGTGATGAGCTCGACCAAGGCAATCGACAGCTACCGCGAGGCCAAGCCGACGGGCGAGATGGGCCTCAAGCAAGAATCCACGCAGCAAGGGAAGTAAGCCATGAACGCGCCCTGGAAACCCAGCATGCCTGGCAATCGCGACCCCTTCAACGCGTTCCTGTGCGACGACGCCGCGCTCGACGTGCTGCGCCCGGTCGTCATCGAAATGGGCTGGCAGCCCGAGAAGTGCAACAAGGGCGGCCTGCGCAACGCGGTCCAGTCCCTGTCGATCTCGGCCAGCCCGAACATCCTGATGGTGGACCTGTCGGAAAGCGGCGACCCGCTGAGCGACATCAACGCCCTGGCCGAGGTCTGCGAACCCGGCACGGTGGTGATCGCGGTCGGACAGGTCAACGACGTGCGCCTCTATCGCGATCTGATCGCCAGCGGAATTCACGACTACCTGCTCAAGCCGCTTTCACCGGGCCAGATCCGCGATGCGCTGGTCAACGCCCAGGCGATCTTCAGCTCTCCCAAGAGCCATGATCCGCAGGCGGCCAAGCGGCACATCTCGACCGCAGTGATCGGCACGCGCGGTGGGGTGGGCGCCTCGACGCTTGCCACCTCGCTGTCCTGGCTGTTCAGCGCGGACAACAAGATGCCCACCGCGCTGCTGGACCTCGACGTGCACTTCGGCACTGGCGCGCTGTCGCTCGACCTGGAGCCGGGCCGCGGCCTGACCGACGCGATCGAGAACCCCAGCCGCATCGACGGCCTGTTCATCGAACGCGCGATGATCCGCGCCAACGATCACCTGGCGATCCTCTCGGCCGAAGCGCCGATGAACACGCCGCTGATGACCGATGGTGCCGCCTTCGTGCAGCTGGAGGAGGAATTCCGCCAGGCGTTCGAAATGACGGTGATCGACCTGCCGCGCAACATGCTGATCAATTTCCCGCACCTGCTCAACGATGTGAATGTCGTGCTGCTGGTGGTGGAAATGACGCTGGCTTCGGCCCGCGATGCGATCCGCATCCTGTCGTGGCTCAAGGCGAACGCCGGCCACGCCCAGCCGATCGTCGTCGCCAACAAGGTCCAGACCGGCGTCTCGGAGATCTCGAAGGCCGATTTCGAAGCCTCGATCGAGCGCAAGATCGGCTTCACGATCCCCTACGACATCAAGGCTGCGGCCAACGCCGCCAAGCTGGGCCAGACCTTTGCCGACGCCAACCGCTCGACCAAGGCGGGCTCGGTGATCCGCGATATTTCCAAGGCGGTCATGGGCGTGGGCGATGGCGAGGCGGTTGACGAGGTGGTCAAGGCCAAGTCGTCGCTGCTCGGCAAGCTCGACCTCAAGGCGCTGATGCCGAAGAAGGACAAGTCCAAGCAGCCGGCGATGGCCAAGGCCTGATCCAGATAATGCGCGCCCGGGCCCGGCGGCCCGGGCGCTCCTTCCAAGCCAGGGAAAGCGTGGCAATCCGATGAACATCATCCAGATCCTGCTGATCGCCGTGGGGCTGATGTCTTTCATGGTGCTGGGCTATCTCGCCCTGTCCGGGCCTTCGGCCGCGAAGGAAAGCCAGCGCCGGCTTCAGGCGGTCCGCTTCCGCCATTCGGACAGCACCAGCGACAAGGTCGAGGCGCAGCTGCGCAAGGCGGTTGCCGCGCGCAAGCCGAAGATGCACCAGATCGCCGGCTCCGAAAGCCGGATCGCCGCGCTGGCGCTGCGCCTGCACCGCACCGGCAAGGGCTGGACGCTGAGCCAGTACCTCTATGCCTCGGTCGGCGTGATGCTGGCCGTGACCGTGCTGATCTACCTCAAGTCGGGCGCGGCCATGCTGTCGCTGGGCATCGGGATGGTCGTTGGCGTCGGCCTGCCGCACATGGTGGTCAACTTCTTCATCAACAAGCGCAACAACGCCTTCACCGCGAAGTTCCCGGACGCGATCGAACTGCTGGTGCGCGGCCTGCGCTCGGGCCTGCCGGTCACCGAGACCCTGGGCGTGGTATCAAGCGAAGTCCCCGGCCCCGTGGGCGAGGAATTCAAGCTGGTGACCGAGCGGATCAAGATCGGCAAGACCATGGAGGATGCCCTCCAGGAGACCGCCGACCGGCTGAACACGCCGGAATTCAGCTTCTTCTGCATCACCCTCGCGATCCAGCGGGAAACGGGCGGCAACCTGGCGGAAACCCTTTCGAACCTGGCCGACGTGCTGCGCAAGCGCGCCCAGATGAAGCTGAAGATCAAGGCGATGAGCTCGGAATCGAAGGCCTCGGCCTATATCGTCGGGTCGCTGCCCTTCATCGTCTTCACCATGATCTGGTGGATCAACCCCAAGTACCTGGGTGGCTTCTTCACCGACGACCGGCTGATCGCCACCGGCCTTGGCGGGATGCTGTGGATGTCGATCGGGGCCTTCATCATGGCCAAGATGGTCAGTTTCGAGATCTGAGCGAGCGATTGGACAAACCATGATGAACACCCCGCCCGGACCCACGCTCCTTGGCATCGACGTCATCTGGGTCGGCACGATCCTGGCGGCGCTGGCGACCATGGCAGTGCTCTTCGCGGTCTACACCGCGATCACCATCCGCGATCCGATGCAGAAGCGCGTCAAGGCGCTGAACGAGCGGCGCGAGCAGCTCAAGTCGGGCATCCTGACCCAGACCGCCAAGAAGCGCGCCAAGCTGGTGCGCGGCAGCGAAACCACCGACAAGATGAAGGACACCCTGTCCTCGCTCAAGGTGCTGCAGCAAAGCCAGCTCGAGGCGATCCAGCAGAAGCTGGCCCAGGCCGGCGTGCGCAAGAAGGAGCTTGGCTTCGTCGTCATCTTCGCGCGCATGGTGCTGCCGCTGGTGTTCGGCTCCATCGCCGGAATCATGCTCTACGGCGTCAACGTCTTCCCCGATTGGGGCGGGATGAAGAAGCTGTTCGCTTTCGCCACCGTGGTCGGGCTGAGCTACAAGGGTCCGGAAATCTACATCCAGAACCTGATTTCCAAGCGCACCGATGCCGTCCGCAAGGGCCTGCCCGATGCGCTCGACCTGCTGGTGATCTGCGCCGAGGCGGGCCTTACCGTCGACGCCGCGTTCAACCGCGTCGCCCGCGAACTCGGCCGCGCCTATCCGGAACTTGGCGATGAATTCGCGCTGACCGCGATCGAGCTCTCGTTCCTCAGCGAGCGCCGCCAGGCGTTCGAGAACCTGGCCTGGCGCGTGAAGCTGGATGCGGTCAAGGGCGTGACCACCACCATGGTCCAGACCGAGCGCTATGGCACGCCGCTCGCCTCCGCGCTGCGGGTGCTGTCCGCCGAGTTCCGTAACGAGCGCATGATGCGCGCCGAGGAAAAGGCCGCGCGGCTTCCCGCGATCATGACCGTGCCGCTGATCCTGTTCATCCTGCCGGTGCTGTTCGTGGTCATCCTCGGTCCGGCCGCCTGCTCGATCGCCGATGCCTTCGCGGGCGACGGCCCGGCCAAGGGCAGCGGCTGAACCAGCACCGAATCCTGCAACAAACGACCGGGCCGGACTGCAAATCCGGCCCGGTTTCGTGTCAGGCTCGCTGGAAGTGTCAGGCGGGCACGATCTCGCTCTCGATCGCCCCGAAGATCGAATGGCCGTGGGCATCGCGCATCTCGATCCGCACCACGTCGCCATGGCGCAGGAACGGCGTGACCGGCGCACCCTGCTCGATCGTCTCGACCATCCGCTGCTCGGCGATGCAGCTGTAGCCGCGCCCGCCCGCCGCACAGGGCCGGCCGGGCGATCCATCGGGGTCGCGGTTGGACACGGTCCCCGACCCGATGATCGACCCAGCCCCGATCCGCCGCGTCCTGGCGAGGTGCGCGATCAGCGTGCCGAAATCGAACGTGCACTCCTCCCCCGCTTCGGCCCGGCCAAAAGCAGCGCCGTTGAGATCGACCCGCAGCGGCAGATGCAGCCGCCCGCCCTGCCAGGCCTCGCCCAGTTCGTCCGGCGTAACGAACACCGGCGAGAAATGGGTGGCAGGCTTGGACTGGACAAAACCGAAGCCCTTCGCGAGTTCATCGGGGATCAGGTTTCGCAGCGAAACATCGTTGACCAGCCCGACCAGCAGGATCGCATCCCGCGCGGCCGCAGCATCGGCACCCTGGGTCACATCGGCGGTAACTACGCAGATTTCCGCCTCCATGTCGCAGCCCCAGGCCTCGTCGGCGAGAGTGATCGGCGCACGCGCGCCGCGCAGGTCGTCGCTGCCGCCCTGGTACATCAGCGGATCGTGCCAGAAGCTGTCCGGCAGCTCTGCCCCGCGCGCCTTGCGCACCAGTTCGACGTGATTGACGTAGGCGCTGCCGTCCGCCCACTGGTAGGCGCGCGGCAGCGGGGCAAGCGCCTCGCGCTCGTGGAACCGCTCACGCGGGATCGCCTCATGCTCAAGATCGGTCGCCAGCGCCCGCAGCACGGGTTCATGCCGTTCCCAGTCGTCCAGCGCGGCCTGCAACGTGGGCGCGATATGCGAGGCTTCCGCATACCAGGCGAGATCGGTGGACACGACGACGAGGCGGCCATCACGGCCTCCGGAGAGCGATGCCAGTTTCACAGCGAGTTGGCCCTTTCGAACAGGCGCGCCAGCTGCGCGCGGAATTGCAGGCGTTCTTCCGCGTCCAGCGCGTCGAACAGACGGTGTTCCATGTCGAGCGCGATCGGCATGATCTCGCCGTGCACCCCCCGCCCGGCGGCGGTGAGCTCCAGATGATGCGAGCGCCCATCGCTTTCGTTCGGACTGCGGGTGACGAGGCCGCGCTCTTCCAGCACCTTGCAGGCGCGATTGACCGCCACCTTGTCCATCCGGGTCGCGACCACCAGTTCACGCTGGGTCTGCGGCCCCATGTCGCCCAGCACGGCCATGACGCGCCACTCCGGGATCTTCAGTCCGAACCGAGCGCGGTATTCGTCCGCGATCCGGTCGCTGACCGCGTTCGAGGTTACCGAAAGCAGATAGGGCAGAAATTCGGCCAGGCGGGCTTGTCTGGGCCGGGCCTGTTCAAGTTGGGCCTGTTCAGGATGGGCCTGGTTGGGCAGCGTGGCAGTCATCAGCAATCCGGTTCCGTTTGCAACCAGATGGCTAGGGCCAAGCGCGGCAGCGCGCAATGGCCTGGATCAACAATTCACGCCGGGCGCACGGCATCGGGTGCAGCAGCGGCAAAGGCAGGCAGCGCGCGCAATTGCGAATCGATCCGCACCAGCCGCGGATAATCGTCCAACGGCGTTTCGAACCGCCGCGAATTGGCCATCTGCGGGACAAGGCAGATGTCGGCCAGCGAGGGCGAGTCCCCGCCGAACAGGCCATCCTCCGGGGCATCCGCTTCCAGTGCCGCGAAGCCGAGCGAAATCCAGTGCCGGTTCCACTCGACCGCCTGTTCCTGCGCCGCGCCAAACTGGCTTTTCAGCCGCTTCATCACGCGCAGGTTCTGGATTGGATGAATATCCGCCGCGATCACCAAAGCGCGCGCAATGTCGCTCGAGCGGAGCGCCGGATCGGCGGGCGCGATCGGCGGCGTGGGCCGGGTCGCGTCAAGGTAGTCGATGATCGCCAGGCTCTGGGTCAACAGGTTGCCATCAATCTCCAGCGCCGGGATCAGGCCCTGCGGATTGCGCGCCAAATAGTCTGCCCCACCCTGCTCTCCGAGCGAGAGGTCGACCGGCACCGAGCGGTAGGAAATCCCCTTGAGATTGAGGGCGATCCGCACCCGGTAGGCCGCCGAGGAGCGCCAGTAGTCGTAGAGGACGATTTCCCCGCTCATCGCAGCACCCGCCCCGCGACCGCATCCAGCCGCGCCATCAGCGCCCGGTCGCGCGCGGCAGGGGCAGTCATGATCGCATGGTCGAGCGCGCGGTCGAGCGGACTTTCGCTGCGCGCCTGCGGCAGGGAGCGGGCGAAGCCGCGCACGACCTGCTGGGCCAGCGCGACATTGCGGTGCATCACCGCGATCACTTCGGCAGCGTCGACCCCCGCCTCGTGTTCGCGCCAGCTGTCATAGTCGGTAACCATGCCGAGCAGGGCATAGGGCAGTTCCGCCTCGCGGGCGAGGCGCGCCTCGGGCATGGCGGTCATCCCGATCACGTCCGCGCCCCACGCCTGGTAGAGGCGGCTTTCGGCGCGGGTGGAGAACTGCGGTCCCTCGATGGCGATATAGCAGCCGCCGTCATGCACCACGGCCTCCTCGGCCTGCGCCGCCGCGACAAGGCCGCCGCGCAGGCGCGGGCAGACCGGATCAGCCAAGCTGACGTGGGCGACCAGGCCGGGTCCGAAGAAGCTGCCAGCGCGGCCTGCGGTCCGGTCGATCAGCTGGTCAACGGCGACGAAATGCCCCGGCATCAGCTCACCGCGCAGCGAACCGACTGCCGAGAGCGCGATGACATCGGTCACCCCGCAGCGCTTGAGCACGTCGATGTTGGCGCGGTAGTTCACCAGCGAAGGCGGAATGCGGTGCCCCCGCCCGTGACGCGGCAGGAAAGTGAAGCGCACCCCTGCCAGCGTGCCGGTGGTGACTGCCGCCGAAGGCACTCCGAAGGGCGAGGAGACCGCGATTTCCTGCGCGTCATCGAGCCCGATGCCATCGGCCAGACCGGACCCGCCGATCACCCCGATGTGCCAGCGCCCTGTCATTTCGGAACCAGGATCCCGGCCATGATGAAATCGATGCAATGCGCGCGGTAGGCATCGCGCAGTTCCTCGGTCAGGGTGTCGGTATCGAAGCAGTGCTTCAGCACAAGCCGCGCCGAGAAGAAGCGGTCCGCCGCGCCCGTCGCAGTGAAGTAGAACAGCTGCGGGTTGATGTTGCGGAACACGCCCTGCTTCACGCCGTCCTTGATCAGCCGGTTGTAGGCCATGTGCAGCGGCATCAGGTATGAATCGGCGATCCGCTTGGCCTCTTCCTCGTCGCTTTCGCGCACCAGCCGCATCAGCAGCCGGTTGAGATAGGGCGTGTTGAAGTAGCAGTCGACCATCGCCCCGATATGGCGGCGCAGCCGCGCCTCGGGGTCCATGTCCTTGGCCATCAGCGCATCGACCGACTTGACGATATCCGCCATGTCGCGATCTAGCAGGGCACGCAGCAGCCCGGCCTTGTTGCCGAAGTAATACTTCACCAGGGCCGAGTTGAGGCCCGAGCGCAGTGACAGCTCCGAGAGGGAGATATCGACGATATCCCCCTCGCGCATGATCGTCGATGCCGTTTCCAGCAGCAGTTCGCGCGCGCCGGGTGGCGCGTCGTTGGAGCTGTCTGGCTTGGCACCGGTCATTTGTAGGCAGGCTCCTCCCACCAGGGGTAGAAGTCCGGCATATCGGCCGAGACCTTGCCGGGGAAGGCGGGCGGGCGCTTCTCGAGGAAGCTTTGCACACCTTCCTTCGCGTCCACGCCCTTCGACAGGCGATAGATCGCGCGGCTGTCCACCCGGTGCGCATCCATCGGATGGTCGCCCGATGGGATCCGCCACAGCATGGCGCGGGTCATGGCGACCGACACGGCGGAGGTGTTGTCGGCAATCTCGCGGGCCAGGCCGCGCGCGGCGTCGATCAGTTCGCCCTGCGGGTGGACCGAACGCACCAAGCCGCCGCGCAGCGCTTCCTGAGCGTCGAATATCCGGCCGGTCATGCACCATTCGAGCGCCTGGTTGATGCCGACGATCTTGGGCAGGAACCAGCTGGAGCAGGCTTCCGGCACGATCCCGCGCCGCGCAAAGACAAAGCCGTAGCGCGCGTTGTCGCTGGCCAGACGGATATCCATTGGCAGCTGCATGGTCACGCCCACGCCAACGGCCACGCCGTTGCAGGCCGAAATCAGCGGCTTGGTCGATTCATACAGGCGCAACGTCAGACGCCCGCCGCCATCGCGCACGCGCGGGTCGGACAGGTCGTCCACCACCTCGTCGCTGGAAAAGGGTCCGCCGCCCGTGTCGGGGGTAAGGTCGGCGCCCGCGCAGAAGGCGCGTTCGCCCGCGCCGGTGAAGATCACCGCACGGATATCGTCGTCAGCGTCGATGCGGTCCATCGCATCGCACATCTCGTCCATCATCGTCCGGGTATAGGCATTCAGCTTTTCAGGCCGGTTGAGCGTGATCGTGGCGATCTTCTCGCTCACCTGAAGGTCGATCTGCGAATAGCCCATGGTTCTCTCCCGGAAGGTTCCGGCGCGCCCAGGGTATGGGGCGCGCCGGTTTCTTGTCATCTGGTCTGGATCAGCGCGGCGCCATGCGGATGCCGCCGTCGAGGCGCACGTCCTCGCCGTTGAAATAGCCGTTCTCGATCATGCACATGGCGAGGTTGGCATATTCCACCGGATTGCCGAGACGCTTGGGGTTGAGCACCGAAGCGCCCAGCGCGTCGCGCACGTTCTGCGGAGCGCCGGCCAGCAGCGGGGTATCGAAGATGCCCGGCAGGATGGTGTTGACGCGGATGCTCTCACTCGCAAGGTCGCGGGCGATCGGCAGGGTCATGCCGACCACGCCGCCCTTCGAGGCGGAATAGGCGGCCTGGCCCATCTGCCCGTCCTCGGCCGCCACGCTCGCGGTGTTGACGATCGCGCCGCGATCACCGTCTTCCTGCGGATCGAGCGTCATCATGCCCGCCGCCGACTTGGCGATGCAGCGGAAGGTGCCGACCAGGTTGATCTGGACGATCCAGTTGAAGGCATCGAGCGGGAAGTGCTTGATCGAACCATCTTCCTTGCTGCGGCTGGCGGTCTTGATCGCGTTGCCGGTGCCGGCGCAGTTGACCAGGATGCGCTCCTGCCCGTGGGCTTCGCGGGCCTTGGCGAAAGCGGCGTCGACCGACGCGTCGTCGGTGACGTTGCATTCGCAGAACACGCCGCCGATCTCGGCAGCCATGGCCTTGCCCTTTTCTTCCTGGAGGTCGAAAATCGCGACCTTCACGCCCTTCGCGGCCAGCGCGCGGGCGGTGGCGGCACCAAGGCCGGAAGCGCCGCCGGTAACAACCGCGGCAACAGTGTTGTCGAGCTTCATTTCACAATTCTCCGTTCAAATGGATCAGCACATCTCGACGATGGTGACGTTGGCAACGCCGCCGCCTTCGCACATCGTCTGCAGGCCATACTTGCCGCCGCGCGCCTTCAGGCCGTGCAGCAGGGTCGCCATCAGCTTGGTGCCCGAGGCGCCGAGCGGGTGGCCCAGCGCAATCGCCCCACCATTGGCGTTGAGCTTTTCCGGATCGGCGCCAGTGTGCTTGAGCCAGGCCATCGGCACCGAGGCGAAGGCCTCGTTCACTTCGTAGAGGTCGATGTCCCCGATCTTCAGGCCCGACTTGGCCAGTGCCTTGTCGGTGGCGAACAGCGGCTCTTCCAGCATGATCACCGGATCGCCGGCGGTCACGGTCAGGGTGTGGATGCGGGCCAGCGGGGTCAGGTTGTAGCGCTTGAGCGCTTCTTCCGAGACGACCAGCGCCGCCGAAGCGCCATCGCAGATCTGGCTGGAGGTCGCGGCGGTCAGCATGCCGCCCTCGCTCAGCAGCTTGACCCCGGCGATGCCTTCCAGCGTGGCGTCCATGCGGATGCCTTCGTCGACGGTGTGCTGCGCAGCGCCTTCCGGCGTCTCGATCGCGATCGGAATGATTTCGTTCGCGAAGGCGCCGCTTTCGGTCGCGGCCCTGGCACGCAGATGGCTCTGCAGCGCGAACTGGTCCATCATGTCCTTGGTAAAGCCGTGCTTCTGCGCGATCATTTCGGCACCGGCGAACTGGGTCCACGGAGCTTCGCCATAGCGCGCAACGATCCCCGGCGAGCGATAGTTGCCCAGACCTTCCTTCATGTGGAAGATCGCGGTGGAGCCCATCGGCACGCGGGTCATGCTTTCGACGCCGGCGGCGATCACCACGTCCTGCGTGCCCGAAAGCACGGCCTGGGCGGCAAACTGGATCGCCTGCTGCGAGGAGCCGCACTGACGGTCGATCGAGACGGCCGGAACCGATTCCGGCAGGACCTTCGAGGCGAGCACGGCCATGCGGCCGACCTGGTTGGCCTGCTGGCCGCCCTGGCTGACGCAGCCCATGATCACGTCTTCCACCGCCGCAGGATCGACTCCGGTGCGGAGCACCAGCGCATCGAGCGTGGCGGCAGCGAGATCGACCGGGTGGACCCCGGCAAGGCGGCCGCCGCGGCGTCCACCGGCGGTCCGGACTGCATCGACGATATAGGCAGT